>NZ_CP022680.1:0-300000 GCF_003595525.1 Streptococcus respiraculi
TGGGTAGGTCACATGGTTTCGGGTCTATAACATGATACTATGGCGCCCTATTCAGACTCGGTTTCCCTGCGGCTCCGTCTCTTCAACTTAACCTCGCATCATATCATAACTCGCCGGTTCATTCTACAAAAGGCACGCTCTCACCCATTAACGGGCTCGAACTTGTTGTAGGCACACGGTTTCAGGTTCTATTTCACTCCCCTCCCGGGGTGCTTTTCACCTTTCCCTCACGGTACTGGTTCACTATCGGTCACTAGGGAGTATTTAGGGTTGGGAGATGGTCCTCCCAGATTCCGACGGGATTTCGCGTGTCCCGCCGTACTCAGGATACTGCTAGGTACAGACTCTGTTTCGAATACGAGGCTTTTACTCTCTGTGGCTCCCCTTCCCAGAGGATTCTTCTACAAAATCTGAGTCCACATTGCAGTCCTACAACCCCGAAG
Source organism: Streptococcus respiraculi (assembly GCF_003595525.1). NCBI lineage: Bacteria > Bacillati > Bacillota > Bacilli > Lactobacillales > Streptococcaceae > Streptococcus > Streptococcus respiraculi. The sequence goes on from NZ_CP022680.1 coordinate 444, forward strand.
AGTAAACTCTTCGGTTTGCCCTCCTGCCGTTTCGCTCGCCGCTACTAAGGCAATCGCTTTTGCTTTCTCTTCCTGCAGCTACTTAGATGTTTCAGTTCACTGCGTCTTCCTTCTCATGACCTTAACAGTCATGGATAACATGCATTACATGTTGGGTTCCCCCATTCGGACATCCCTGGATCAATGCTTACTTACAGCTCCCCAAGGCATTTCGTCGTTAGTCACGTCCTTCTTCGGCTCCTAGTGCCAAGGCATCCACCGTGCGCCCTTATTAACTTAACCTTATTTAACCTAATTCTTTCAAATTAGAAAACTCATTAATTCACAGCGTTTTCGGTTTATTTTCTTGTTACTATTTGATATAGATATTCAATTTTCAATGGACAATTCCTACAATCACATTCAGTGACTGTATGGAGCCTAGCGGGATCGAACCGCTGACCTCCTGCGTGCAAAGCAGGCGCTCTCCCAGCTGAGCTAAGGCCCCAACTAATAATCTGGTTTTCTCTTATTAGTTCACGTTTCTTATTCTATTGTCTTCGGGTGCCGCTGGCCCCTGTCGTTCGCTTTCGCTTCGACAAACCTGAAACCTGCGGTTTCGCTTAGCTGAGCTAAGGCCCCACAAGACCTCTCAAAATTAAAGAAGACTACGTACAGAGTTCCATTTCCTTAGAAAGGAGGTGATCCAGCCGCACCTTCCGATACGGCTACCTTGTTACGACTTCACCCCAATCATCTATCCCACCTTAGGCGGCTGGCTCCTAAAAGGTTACCTCACCGACTTCGGGTGTTACAAACTCTCGTGGTGTGACGGGCGGTGTGTACAAGGCCCGGGAACGTATTCACCGCGGCGTGCTGATCCGCGATTACTAGCGATTCCGACTTCATGTAGGCGAGTTGCAGCCTACAATCCGAACTGAGACTGGCTTTAAGAGATTAGCTTGCCGTCACCGACTCGCGACTCGTTGTACCAGCCATTGTAGCACGTGTGTAGCCCAGGTCATAAGGGGCATGATGATTTGACGTCATCCCCACCTTCCTCCGGTTTATTACCGGCAGTCTCGCTAGAGTGCCCAACTCAATGATGGCAACTAACAATAGGGGTTGCGCTCGTTGCGGGACTTAACCCAACATCTCACGACACGAGCTGACGACAACCATGCACCACCTGTCACCAGTGTTCCGAAGAAAAATCCTATCTCTAGGACGGTCACTGGGATGTCAAGACCTGGTAAGGTTCTTCGCGTTGCTTCGAATTAAACCACATGCTCCACCGCTTGTGCGGGCCCCCGTCAATTCCTTTGAGTTTCAACCTTGCGGTCGTACTCCCCAGGCGGAGTGCTTAATGCGTTAGCTGCGGCACTGAGTCCCGGAAAGGACCCAACACCTAGCACTCATCGTTTACGGCGTGGACTACCAGGGTATCTAATCCTGTTCGCTCCCCACGCTTTCGAGCCTCAGCGTCAGTTACAGACCAGAGAGCCGCTTTCGCCACCGGTGTTCCTCCATATATCTACGCATTTCACCGCTACACATGGAATTCCACTCCCCCCTTCTGCACTCAAGTTTGACAGTTTCAAAAGCGTACTATGGTTGAGCCACAGCCTTTTACTTCTGACTTATCAAACCGCCTGCGCTCGCTTTACGCCCAATAAATCCGGACAACGCTCGGGACCTACGTATTACCGCGGCTGCTGGCACGTAGTTAGCCGTCCCTTTCTGGTAAGTTACCGTCACTTAGCGGATTTTCCACTCCCGCTAACGTTCTTCTCTTACAACAGAGCTTTACGATCCGAAAACCTTCTTCACTCACGCGGCGTTGCTCGGTCAGGGTTCCCCCCATTGCCGAAGATTCCCTACTGCTGCCTCCCGTAGGAGTCTGGGCCGTGTCTCAGTCCCAGTGTGGCCGATCACCCTCTCAGGTCGGCTATGTATCGTCGCCTTGGTGAGCCGTTACCTCACCAACTAGCTAATACAACGCAGGTCCATCTGGTAGTGGTGCAATTGCACCTTTCAAATACTTACCATGCAGTAAGTACTTTTATGCGGTATTAGCTATCGTTTCCAATAGTTATCCCCCGCTACCAGGCAGGTTACCTACGCGTTACTCACCCGTTCGCAACTCCTCCGCTCGGTGCAAGCACCAAGCTTCAGCGTTCTACTTGCATGTATTAGGCACGCCGCCAGCGTTCGTCCTGAGCCAGGATCAAACTCTCATTTAATAGTTTGAGTCTTCACTCATACTGTCCACTGACAGATTTATTTTCTTATGTTCATTGACGGTTTATGTCTCCATAAACCACCCTGCACGTTTGGTTCGTCTTCTTTAATTTTCAAAGGTCTTGCCTTATCGCTCTCTCAAGCGACAACTATATCAGTATATCACCTCTTCTTCTTATTGTCAACTACTTTTTTTACTTTTTTTGAATTTTTTTCATGAAAATAACAATCGAAAGTTCTAAAATGAAGTTAGCCACTCAAGGGTATAAAAAAACATCTCAGAGAGATATAATTGTAATCACCACAAGAACAATTAGAAAGACTCTGAGATGCAACACTATTATACACCAAAAAGGAAACATTTGACACTAGCTGAACGTAGAATGATTGAGCGTTGGCTTCAAGAAGGGCTCTCAAATCGTGAAATCGCTAGAAGATTAGAGAAGGCTCCTCAAACCATTCACAACGAAGTCAAACGTGGTCTGGTTAGGCAACAAGTGCGTAAAGGAAAATTTGAAATAATCTACTCAGCTGACTTCGCTCAAAAAAACTATCAAAATAATCGTAAACATTCTGTGAGGCAGACTTCCCTAACCAAGGAACTCAAAGAAAAGATTCTTCACTATATCAAGCAGAAATACTCTCCTGAGATGATGGTAAAAGCAAAAGGGATATCTGTCTCCGTCTCCACCATTTACTACTGGATTCATCATGGACACTTAGGATTGACCAAGGATGGCATGCTTTATCCTCGCAAGGAGAAAACGAAGAAAAAACAAGCGAGTCCCAACTTTAAGCCGGCTGGAAAATCGATTGAGGAACGGCCAGAAAGCATTAATCAACGTGAGAATGTTGGTGATGTTGAAATTGATACGGTTATTCAAACACGGGCAAAAAATGAGTGTCTGTTGACTCTAACTGATAGAAAGAGTCGTTATCAAATCATCCGACTCATTCCCGATAAGTCCGCGTCTTCAGTCAATCAAGCTCTGAAAATGATCCTCAGAGATTATCAAATTAACTCAATCACAGCTGATAACGGGACTGAATTCAGTCGTTTAGCAGAAGTTTTTGGCCCCGATCATATCTACTATGCCCACCCTTATTCCTCTTGGGAGCGTGGAACTAATGAGAATCATAATAGACTCATCAGGCGTTGGTTGCCTAAGGGAAGCAAAAAGGCGACGCAGCAACAAGTCGCATTTATTGAAAACTGGATTAACAACTATCCAAAGAAGATATTGGGTTACAAATCTCCTAGAGAATTTTTACAGACTGGCTAACTTGAACTTGAAATTTGCCATGAAAATAACAATAGTTAAAAAGCATATCGATACTAAGCTATGTCAATATACTACATAACCTTACAATTTGTCAAGGGTATTAAAAAGAAAGACTTAGGAAACATTCTATACAATCTTATAGTTGTTTCCTTAGGTCTCTCTTATATATTTATTTCGTATCTTTCATTTTTTCTTTGATTTCATCATATGAAAGTGGATGAACATCTTCATTATCAGGATGGTTTAAATCTGTTGGCATCTGCCCTGTTTCATAGAGTGATTTGATTTGAACGCTATCCAATGTTTCATATTTCAATAGTGCTTCTGCAATCAGCTTATGCGTTTCACGGTTGGCCTGAATAATTTCAGCTGCTTTATCGCGTGCTTCATTCAATAGCTTGCGAACTTCATTATCTAATTCATAAGCAGTTTGCTCTGAAATATGTTTTTGAGTTGTATAGCCGCCAAACATTGCATGATTTCCCTCATACTGCATCGGTCCCATCTTATCACTCATTCCATATTCTGCCACCATAGCTCGTGCCATTTGGGTTGCTTGTTCAAAGTCGTTGGCAGCTCCCGTTGTTTGAGCATTGAAAATAATCTCTTCTGCTACGCGACCACCCATAAGACCTGCCAACTGCTCTTTCATATCTTCCTTAGATAGAAGCATTTGATCTTCTTTAGGTAGAGCAATCATGTATCCACCTGCACGACCACGAGGTACAATCGTCACTTTATGAACTTCGCGTGCATTTGAAAGAATAAGTCCAACAATCGTATGACCCGCTTCGTGATAAGCGACCATTTCTCGCTCGCGTTGTGAAATTTGACGGTCTTTTTTAGACGGGCCTGCGATGACACGATCTTCTGCTTCATCAATATCAGAAGCATCAATAACTGCTTTGTTTTGACGGGCAGCGACAAGAGCTGCTTCATTCAGTACATTTTCCAAATCGGCACCGACAAATCCGGGTGTTTGCTGGGCAACCAGTTTCAAATCAACATCATCTGCCAATGGTTTATTTTTGGCATGAACTTTCAAGATAGCTTCACGACCTTTTACATCTGGTCGTCCAACCAAGACTTTACGATCAAAACGTCCCGGGCGAAGAAGGGCTGGATCCAATACATCGCTACGATTTGTTGCGGCAATCACGATAATACCTTCATTGCCAGCAAAACCATCCATTTCAATCAATAATTGATTGAGGGTTTGCTCACGCTCATCGTTTCCACCACCCATACCGACACCACGTTGGCGACCGACAGCATCAATTTCATCGATGAAAATAATGGCTGGCGCAGCTTTCTTAGCATCTTCAAAGAGCGAACGGACACGACTGGCACCAACTCCGACAAACATTTCAACAAAGTCAGAGCCAGAAATACTAAAGAATGGTACTCCTGCTTCTCCCGCAACAGCTTTTGCGAGAAGCGTTTTACCTGTCCCTGGAGGACCCTCAAGGAGAACACCTGCTGGAATGCGTGCACCTAATTTAGTGAAGCGTTTTGGATCTTTAAGAAACTCAACAACTTCTACTAATTCTTGCTTTTCTTCTTCGGCACCTGCTACATCAGAAAAGCGAACTTTTACATTACTCTTTTCTAAAGCCTTTGCCTTATTGCGACCAAAGTTCATGGCGCCTCGTGCGCCACCACCACCTTGGTTCATCATCATGACAAAGAAGATACCAAAGATAACTAATGGAAAAATATTGATTAGGATATTTAACCACAGACTATTGGAACTTTCTGGTTTTACCGTTACTTTTACATCATGTTTTTTTGCTAATTCTTGTAAATCATCTACTGCTGAGTCAGCTGGTAACATAGTAGATGTAAATTTCTGATAACTAGTCTTATCTGAAACTTGGAATAATTTAATTGATTCTGCAGCTTTGCTTTCTGCAACCTTTGGATTTTTATAGGTTCCTGAAATTTCAACAACACTACCATTGGGTTGATAGGTAACATCTTTCACATTCCCATCAGTTAATTCTTTAACAACTTGTGAGTAGCTAATTTCATGAGTTGAAACTTGACTACCCGCTTTAAAAAATTGATACGCCGTAATTAAAGTAGCAATAATTAAAATAAGGAGAAAAGGATTTCGGATAAATCCTTTATTGTTTTGATTGTTCATAAATACTATAGTAACCTTTTTCTAATTTGAATAAACTTCCTCTTTCAATACTCCTACATAAGGAATATTGCGGTAGTTTTCATCATAATCTAGACCAAATCCTACAACAAATTCATTTGGAATTGTAAAGCAAGTATAATCTGGTTCAATCTCTACCACACGGCCTTCTGGTTTATCAAGGAGGGTTACAATTTTAATGGAAGCTGCTTGGCGTAGAGCAAACAACTCTTTCAATTCTTTCAAGGTGCGTCCTGTATCAATAATATCTTCGATAAAGAGGACATCACGACCCGCAACATTTGTATCTAAGTCCTTGATAATCTTGACAGTACCGCTACTTTCAGTACCCCCATGATAGCTAGAAACCACCATAAAGTCCATTTCGATATGAGTGTCAATATGTTTTACGAGTTCCGCCATAAACGGAATAGAACCCTTTAAAATACCAACCAAAAGGGGATTTTTCCCAGCATAAGCTTCTGTTAAAATCTTCCCTAATTCCTTGCTTTTTGCAACAATTTCTTCTTCTGAAATAAGGATTTTTTTGATATCTTTTTCCAACATATTTCATTCACTCTTTCATTTTTATATATAATGTAGCTTTGATTATATCATTTTTTGCAGATTTACTCAAATCACTGGCAACCATATTTGCGATTCCGTAAATTTTTCCGTCTTGTTCAATCACAATAGCCGTATCTCGCAAGTTTTGAGGTATTTTTTGGTCAATAAAATAACGTCGAATTTTTTTGTAAATCGAATGAAGTAAGATACGATCACCAGCCTGTCTCCCTCGTAGGAGAATCGGTTGATGAGCCTGAAGATAGAGAATCTGATCTGGTTGCTCAAGAGGCTCATTCAATGAAAAAAGAAACGATCCATACTGAAAAATACCTTCTGATTCTATCACGTATTCTTCCTCTTGCCTATCCGTCTTAGGTTGGATTTTTGTAATAGCAAAACGCTGATAATCCTTGATAAGGTAATAGTCACCTTTTAAGTGCTGCTGATAATTGGCTTTTTTTTCAAGGATGTTTAACACTTGGTCAAATTGATTTCGTGTCAACTGAAGTTCTGGAAATTCTTCCAGATAGTGTTGTAGTAAAAAATAACGAACAGCTGTCGTCTGCGCTTGAAAATCCTGCAAATTTGTCACATCAATATGACAGGTTAAATCTCTGAAAGCCTGATGTAGCCGTTCAGACTCTTTTCCTATATGCAATAAAGCAGATCTCACTCGAGGATTTTCATTGAGTAACACAGGAAGATAGTTATTACGAATACGATTTCTGAAATAAAGCGAAGAATTGTTACTCTCATCTTCAAAGTGAGGCACATTCATCAATTCACTCTTACGAAAAGCCAATAAGGGACGAATCAACTCTCCACTTGCAAAAGGTTGAACAATCTTCATTCCAGAAAGGTGAGCTAGACGACTCCCTCGAATCAAGCGCATCAAAATCGTCTCTGCCTGATCATCAGCGTGATGAGCCGTAACAATAGCTGTATAATCATGCTGTTTCATCACTTCTGCAAAAAAATCATAGCGCATGGTACGAGCTGCTGCTTCAGAGAATGTTCCTTTAAAATAAGAAACATGAAAAGGAATCCTTCGTCTTTCAGCCCATTCTTTGATATAAGCCTCTTCCACAGCTGATTCTCGTCGTTGTTGATGATTGATATGAGCAACCCCAATTCTAATATCGAAGACACTCTGATATTTATAGAGAAGATGAAGTAAATTCATTGAATCTTTTCCACCTGAAACTGCAATAAGAACTGACTTATGCTTATCAAAAAAGTGACCTTCTTGTGTCACTTTTAAAAATTTTTCTTCCATTATTATTTTAAAATCCCGTATACATCATTTGCAATCTGTGAAATATCATCGTACGCCATCCGATCTGTAAAAATCGAGAGAACAAATGGTTCTTTGGCATAGACAATCGCTACGTCATGCTTGAAGTCATAGGCATCTCCGATTTTATGAGCAACTTTGACATCGATATCTCTCGCAATCCGTTGGTCATCAAAGTTGGTAGCAGACAGACTTTCTAGAACATAACCATTCTGATGATAGATTGCTTCCATCATCAATCCCGCCATTTCAGCCGATGCCATGCGCGATACCATATCCCATTTTTGACCTGCAATTCTAGTCGTTTCTTGGTAGAAACGCTTATCAAATTTATCAGCTGCGTAGTAGCCAAGGAGGTTGCTAGCCACATTATCTGATTCCTTTGCAGTTCGATTGATCAAGTCACCAATGTTGTAATTCTGATTATCAGGTGTTTTTGGGATTGAGCCACTTCCTTCTGGTTCGTAGGCACCATCAAAATCTTCTGTTTCCTTGACATACTTTACACTATCTGTCAAGTTTATTTTTTTTTGATTGATATTCTCTTGTACGTAGTAAAGTTCTGGAAGTTTGGTTATACTAGCTGCATACATCAGCTGTTCTTGGTTGACACCAGCTGTCTCTCCAGTTGACAACTTCTTGACATAGACAGCTATATTCTTAGAATGATATTTTGTCGTAAGTAACTCCTGAACAGCTTCTATACGGTTATCATTCTCAGATAAATCAGCCACATTAACCCAAGCTTTAGAATTTATTTTCGCAAAGAAACCTAGATGAGTTTCAACCACTTCTGATACTGTTACTTCTTTATAGGGTTTAACCCCAATATCTATTTTTTTCGCTTGATTAGAGATAGGACTGGAGTAGAGGGTGAAATCTTTCTTGAGCCAGGCTTTTTCTTCAACAACCTTTTTAGATAAGATAATATCATCATAGATACGGGTCTGATCAGCCACCACATAACTCTTATCCTTTAATTGGAAGACTAGCTGATTCTGACTATTACTATCCACACCAATAATTGAGAAAATTTGATTAGGCTTGATTTTTTTTAATGGTGTTGTTAACTCCTTGTCAAGGTAGCTATCAACTTCTTCATAGACATTTGGATTGGTCGGAATACTCTTAAAATCTGTACTATACTCTTTGTAGTTCAGTTGGTAGTTCATCTGACTAGACAACTCAAATGGAATCTCAGTACTTCCAACTGGTGTCGTTGCAAATAAAACTGGACTAATGAGCCATAATAACTGCTTTTTCATGTTTCCTCCTTTCCTACTTTTTAGTATCCTTTTCCTCAGTTTTTAATGCTTGATTTTTCTCAGCTAGTTCCTCTAATTTTTCATCAGAATAGGCCAAGAATTTTTCTACAATTTCTACAATCGTTTCTGTCATCGTGGTAATAATCCTGGGATGTTATAAATAAATTCCCCGTCCTTTGAATATTGAAGTTTTGCTCGAATATACTTGGTCACATATTCTTCATCTTCTAGTTTTTTCACTAAAGAAGTCTCAATTTTTTGCTGCTTTTTTAATTCTTTATAGCGCTTTTGCAAATCGTTCAATTGGGCTTCACGCTTTTGCAAATTTTCATAACTAGTGACCAGATTGTAGGTCGGCAAAACAAAGAGAAAAACGACCAAAATCAAGATAGAACCCATAAAGCGGTTCTTCTGCCTTTTTTCTTGCCGATAAGCCTGACTTTTTTGCAGTTCTTCTTGAATGTATTGGTTATTGATTTGGAGAATATTCGATTTTTTCATCTGCTTCAATCCTTGTTTCACTGATGATTTCATACATCTTGAGCGCATCTTCTTTTTTAGTGCTATCTTTCATTTCAAGTACTTTGACAACTAGCAACTTGTTCCCAAAACGGATTTCAATCTGGTCATTTTCTTTCAAATCAGTCGATGATTTAGCCAAAATACCATTAACCTTGATTCTTCCCTTATCCGCCACTTCTTTTGCAACCGTGCGACGTTTGATAATACGGGAAACTTTTAAATACTTGTCTAGTCTCATATTTTCACCTCATTTCTTTATTGTATCACTTTTTGATTGGTTTTAAAACTTTATAGCGCCTTTCGTGCCTTAATTTCAACCATTTTTTCAGCAAAATGTAGTAGTTCTTCGATGATTTCGTAGTCTTTTTTCTTAGTAATATTAAAGATCAACTCCACACTTCCCTTATTTTCCGAAATATGGGCTTTTAAATCTGTCACAGACAAAGCCTCAAAGTAATCTTGCATCAGGAAGATTTGACCTGATAGTTCTTCAAAGCTGACCACAAGCTGATGCTGTTTTCGTTCGACTTTCTGTGCAAATACTTGATCAAAAGAGGATTTTAAAAGACCAATTTCAAGAAGATAGGCCACCACATCTGGGTATTCTCCAAAGCGGTCCATTAACTCATTTTGTAATTCTTCATAATCCACCCGATTTTCAATCTGCTTAATCCGCTTATAAATCTCAATTTTTTGGCGTTGGTCAGAGATGTACTCACTTGGCAAATACGCATCGATAAAAAGATTGATTTCAGTATTGCTTTTTTCCCGCTTAGCCTGCTTACCTTGTTTTTTAAGAATCGCATTTTCTAGTAATTGTGAATATAATTCATAGCCGACTGAATCAATAAAGCCACTCTGGGCTGCTCCCAAAATATTTCCAGCTCCTCGAATGGATAAATCCTGCATAGCAATTTTAAAACCGGAACCTAATTCTGTAAAGCCTTTAATCGCTTCAAGACGCTTTTCAGCAATCTCTGTCAAATTTTTGTCTGGTCTATACATCAAATAGGCATACGCAATACGATTAGAGCGACCAACACGACCTCTCAGTTGATAGAGGGTTGACAGCCCCATGTGGTCTGCGTTTTCTATAAAAAGCGTATTGGCATTTGGAATATCGACACCTGTTTCAATAATTGTCGTTGTCACTAGGACATCGTATTCACCTTCAATAAAGGCTAGAAGCGTATTTTCCAATTGGATTTCTGACATTTGACCATGGACATAGCCAACCTCTGCCTCGGGTACTAATTCACGGATTTCAGAAACCTTTTGTTCAATTGTGTCAACTTTATTGTAAAGGTAGTAAACCTGTCCACCCCTATCCATTTCCCGCAAGATTGCATCACGGATAATAGAAGGGTTAGTCTCTAGCACATAGGTCTGAACAGGGTAACGATTGGTCGGAGGCGTCTCAATAACTGACAAATCTCGAATACCTAACATGGACATTTGCAAGGTCCGTGGAATCGGCGTTGCTGTCAAGGTCAGCACATCAATCTTGGTTTTCAATTCTTTTAAGCGTTCCTTATGCTTTACTCCAAAGCGTTGTTCCTCATCAATCACCAAAAGTCCCAAATCAGCAAATTTCACATCTTTTGAGAGCAGACGGTGGGTACCGATAATAATATCTACCTGACCTTTTTTGAGCTTTTCGAGCGTCATTTCTTGCTCTGCCTTGGTCTTAAATCGGCTCATAACATCAACATTGACAGGAAATTCTGCAAAACGGCTTTGGAAATTGGTAAAATGTTGCTGAGCCAATACAGTTGTCGGAACCAATATTGCTACTTGTTTACCATCATTAACCGCCTTAAAAGCTGCGCGCATGGCAACCTCGGTCTTTCCAAAGCCAACATCCCCTACCAACAAACGATCCATTGGAGAGGCTTTTTCCATGTCTTTTTTAATTTCTTGAATGGAACGAAGTTGGTCTTCTGTTTCGACGTAGGCAAAATGCTGGTCAAACTCAGCTTGATTTTCATCATCTGGTGAAAAGGCAAAACCTGTCAATTGACTGCGCTCGGCATAGAGACGAATCAAATCATCTGCTATGTCCTCAACTTGTTTTGCTACCTTTTGCTTGGTACGCTGGAAGCGACCGTCGTTTAACTTATTGAGTTTAGGTGTTTTTCCGTCTGAAGCTAGATACTTAGATAAGGCATCGATTTGCTCAACTGGTAGAGAAATGCGGTCATTGTTCTGATATTGAATACTCAAATAATCACGATGAATACCCGATATTTCAATGGTTTCAATCCCTAAATATTGACCGACACCGTGAACATGGTGAACAACGTAGTCTCCAACAGATAACTCGCTATAGTCTTTCAAGCGTTCAGCATTTGAGATATTTTTCCTGCGGACCTTACGCTTAATCTTTTTATGAAAAATCTCATGTTCAGTAATGAGAACAATCTTTTCGTCTAGGAAATGAAAACCTGCTGATAATTGACCGATTGTTAGCTGTTGCTGACCAATTTGCAGCTGATTTGATTGAGCGACAGGCAAGTCTATCTCATATTCCTGTAACGTCTTTTGTAAACGCTGTAAGGAAGATTCTGACTCTGCCTGGATGATAACTGTATAGCTCGATTTGGCATAGTGGCGTAATTCGTCTTGCAATAAGGGAATTTGATTGAAAAATTCCTGCATAGAATGTTGATTGAATTGATAGATAGCATCGAACTTCAGATTTCCTAGTCCTTTTTGAAAGACTGAAAAATAAGTAGCAGGTTTATAAGCTCTAAAAGATTGATAGGTTGATGCAAAGTATTGTAATGTTGATAATGATTTATAATTTTGTAAATCTTGTGTCAACAATTCTGCAACTTCCTTATCAAACTGAGCATGGGTATCTGCTAGCTTATGAAAGTCATCAAAAAAGATTGGCGTATGAGTTGGAAGATAGTCTAACAAGGTCCATTCCTTTTGATAAAAATAAGAAAGGAATTTCCGAATATCTGGATGACGAAAGGACTGTCTTACATCTGATAATACTTCTTCAATATAAGAAATCTGTTCTTGCTGCTGTAAATTTTGTAAACTATCTGTCAACTTTTTTTCAGCACGCAAAAAATCTTCTGAGTAAAAAATCATATCAGAAGCAGGTCGTATTAAAATACTATCGACATTTTCAATAGACAATTGGTTTTCAATTTCAAACTGGCGAATACCGTCAATCTCATCACCAAAGAATTCCAACCGATAAGGATTTTCACTGCTAATTTCAAAAATATCCAGAATATCTCCACGCTTGCTAAATTCTCCAGGACTTAACACACGAGATACTTTTTTATACCCAACTGCTTGTAAACTTTTTACAATGTTGTCAACTTCAAATTCTTCCCCTACTGCAAGCTGCATCATGGCATTTTGATAAATGTCTGGACTTGGCAATAAAACTCTACAAGCGGCCATGCTAGCAACTAATATTCCTGATTTATTTTTATTAATTAAAAAGTTTAGACTTTCCAAACGAGATTGAGTACGGTCATTTGAAGCAAAGACGAACTCTGCAACAGGATTGTCATCTGTAAAGAAGTTGTAAATATACTCACTTCCCAAAATACTGGTCAGCTCTTGGATTAATTTTTCGGCCTCATTCTGGGTAGGGGTCACAATCAGACACTTTTCGTCTAACACATCAAAGGCAGATGACATGACAAGGGCCTTCATAGTACCTGATAAGCCCATTACCAGCTGGCGACTAGACTTGTTTAAACCAGCCTGCCATTTGTCAATTTGCCTATTGCGATTGACTAATTCAAGAATATTCATCTTAGGTATTATACTTTCTCATGATTTTTTCAGGGTTCGCTTCCTGTAAATAGAAGTTTACAAAGTCGTCAAGTTTTTCCAAGGTTAACTCAACTGCAATACGGTCATTGGTATCAAATTGAGACAGAACATGCTGAACAACGGTCATACCATTCTTTGGCCGGCCAATTCCAATCTTAATGCGATCAAATTCCTGACTGTCCAGATGTTTAATGATACTCTTAATGCCATTGTGACCACCTGCCGATCCTTTCTGACGAAAACGTACTTTTCCGACCACCATATCCAAATCGTCATAAATCACTACTAAATCTTCCTTATCCAGGCCATAGTAGGCTAAGAGGGCATGAACGGCCTTGCCTGATTCATTCATAAAAGTTGTTGGTTTAACCAAATAGACTTTTTCGCTATTTATAAATGTTGAGGCAATGTCTGCCTGAAAAATCTTGTCATGAATAAAGGAAAGATTTTCCTTTTTGGCAATTCGATCGATAAACATAAATCCAACATTGTGCTTGGTATCTTCATAACGATCACCAGGATTTCCTAGACCCACAATCAATTTTGTCATGATATCTCCTTTTAAAACACTAAAATGGGAGTGGGACAAAAATCGTGATTTCGTAAAAATCGATTTTATAGTCTTCGCTTTCTAATTTTTAGGATCAGTTATGAACAGTCACTCCCCTAACTGTTCATACCACACAAGATTGATGTGCTTTCACAATTGAGAATTGTGAAAGATTGGAAATAGGGCTAGCGAAGAAATGTTCGCTAGCCTATTCAAATAGAATATTGATTTATCAATGTTTTACAAACTCGACAACTACTGCGTTAAACTGTTCAAATTATAATACTAAGGAGGTTGGGTATTTTTTATATGTAAGGTTTCAGATTACATATTTTTGTGGGTTAGTGCTACGCGCTCATCATGGCCTGTCCCACTCCCTTTATCCTTTATATTATTCTCTACATTCTTTATACATTAAAGCGGAATTCCATAATATCGCCGTCTTGGACGATGTATTCTTTTCCTTCCTCACGGAGGCGTCCTGCTTCTTTTACAGCTTTTTCGCTACCATAGGACATGAGGTCATCATAGGACATGGTCACAGCACGGATAAAACCTTTTTCAAAGTCTGAATGGATAATACCAGCAGCTTGTGGGGCTTTGATACCACGCTTAAATGTCCAAGCCCGCACTTCTTTTTCACCAGCTGTAAAATAAGTTCCGAGTCCTAACAAATGATAGGCAGCTCGTGTTAACTTATCAACACCTGATTCTGTTAAGCCCATTGCTTCTAAAAATTCAGACTTGTCTGCTTCATCGAGTTCTGAAATTTCTTCTTCTGCACGCGCCGAAATAACGACAACTTCTGCACTTTCTGTTGCTGCAAACTCACGAATTTGCTTCACGTAGTCAATATTATCTGGATCTGCCACTTCATCTTCGCTAACATTTGCCACATAAAGAACTGGTTTTGTCGTTAAAAGGAATAATCCTTTCACAATCTTCTGCTCTTCTTCCGTAAAATCAATAGTTCGAGCAGATTTACCATCTTCTAAAACTGGTTTGATTTTTTGTAAAACAGTAAATTCTGCAACTGAATCCTTATCTTTTTGCGTACGAGCCATTTTTTCCACACGCGCATAGCGTTTGTTGACACTCTCTAAATCTGCCAAAATCAATTCTAAATTGATTGTTTCAATATCGGCCATTGGATCCACAAAAGCAGACTCACGCCCTTGCTCTCGCATGACATTTTCATCATCAAAGGCGCGAACAACATGGACAATCGCATCTACCTCACGGATATTGGCCAAGAATTTATTTCCAAGACCTTCCCCTTTAGAAGCTCCTTTTACAATTCCTGCAATATCTGTAAATTCAAAAGTTGTTGGGACTGTCTTTTTAGGAGTAATCAATTCTGTTAATTTCTGCAAGCGCTCATCTGGTACTTCTACCATTCCGACATTGGGATCAATAGTTGCAAAGGGATAGTTTGCTGCTTCTGCTCCTGCCTTTGTAATCGCATTAAATAGGGTTGATTTTCCAACATTTGGTAAGCCAACGATACCTGCTGTTAAAGCCATTTCTTATTCTCCATTCAAAAATTTCAATCATGACCATTATAGCAGAAAAATTTGAAAAAAGCTTGCTAAATAGCAAGCTAAATGAACAGAAATTCAACCAACACACAACACTTTTAAACTAGTTTGAAAAATAGCGAACCAATGTTACTACGAAAAAATACGGCTAGAATGCCAATGAGCACCAAAGTTTCGCTTTTACTACTTTCTGAATGTTTATCCAAAAACTCCCAGACATTCATAGAACGCTCCGACTTCTCGACCATCCGCTAAATGCGCACTTCCTCTATTTTACCAAGTACCAACTCACCCAGACTAACCTCTAAACATGTAGCTAATGTGATAAGATTTTCTATATCGGGTGTTACATCCCCATTTTCCCATTTGGAATCAGGACTTATTTTTTGACATTTTTTTGTCAACTAGAGCTTGCAAAATTATGTAAAAATCGCTTTAAATCAGACTTTTTACGGTTGCAAGACTTTCTTCATCTTCCGCTCAAAATCATGACGACTCATCATAACGAGATGATCACAGTTAGTGCAACGAATTTTAATATCTGCTCCTAAGCGCATGATTTCCCAGGCATTTGCTTTTTTACCAGTTGATTTGATGACACAAGCATGTGGCTTTTTCATTTCAACGATACTTCCTAATTCGTACATCTTTATTCCTTTCCAAGATAATAATAACGTGTTTGGCAGCTAATGGTCAGCTGTTGAATCGTCTGTAATTCTCCGTCTACCTGAGCAACTATTTCATGAGGTAATATCAATTTGACAGTTTTTGCTGTAACATGATGCAACACAGAAGAAGATTTGTGGCGTTTTAAAATCAATTCTAACAAAGCCTTGATACGCTGGAAAATGGAAGGTGCTGAAACATAAACAAGATCCATTTGTGGCTTTGTAATATGAGCATCTGGCCAAATCATAATCCCACCACCAAAGTAAGTGTTGTTTGCAATAGAAAGAAAAAAGAGATGCTCCAATTCCATCTTCTGATGATTGATTTCAATGCAAGCTGACAATTGGGAAGAATTAAACAAACCAAGAACCCCAAAGAAAATATAGGTCAACTTTCCGATTTTTAGTCGATTAAACCATTTTTTTAAGGCTGTTTTTTCAGAATGTGCAATAACACGGGCAGGATAGCCAATGTCCAAACTATTGATGACTACTCCTTCTGGCAGACTTAACACACAAACTGGTACAGGTGGAGTTGTCAATATCGTCTCCATCACTTGCTGCCATGACCGAATGCCGGCGGCACGCGCAAAATCATTTCCTGATCCAGTGGGAAAGTAGGCAAAAGGAAGCTCTTGTGGCCAAACAGACAACACTTTCGATAACGTTCCATCTCCACCCAAAATCAAGAAACGGTCCTGTTCTTTCCGAAAAACGGATAAAATCGCTTCTACTTGTGCATATTCATCATCTTTACTCGCTGTAACATAACTTTCTATCCGTACTTGTGGATACATTTCTCGAATGTCTTTAACGATTGTAAAAGCCTGACCATTTCCTGCATGAGGGTTCGCTAAAATATATACAATCATATCTCTAATCGTTTTCATTTTTACCCTAGTATAACATAAAAGACACTGAGAAAAAAGCCATAATTGCAGCGATATCAGCTTTCTTCACTTTGACAAAGTATTAAAAAGTGAAGGAACTCGCAACGATTCTTATTTTTTATTTTTTAGACTCAGATATTACCAGTCACTCCTCTGGCGGACGGGTGATTAGATTATTCTATCAATCATATAATGTGTTATTCTGCTTTTTCTGAAATTTAATAAAAGCTAAAATTTTATAAAAAAGCTCCTACTAAGATACTATCTCTTAGTAAGAGCTGTATGATGGTTTTCGTTTTTTTTTGTGGGTGAGGGTACATCTTGCCTCACTCCCTTTTATTAGTTCGTACGTACTGGTGTAATCAATTGGATAAAATCAATTTCTTCTGTATTTGGAACAAGGGTAAAGGGACGAACTGGGGAAATAAAGCTAATCTTGATTTGTTCACTATTGGTTGCTTTTAGGGCATCAATCATATAGGTTGGATTAAAGCTGATGACCAAGTCCTCTCCTGTCACTTCTAGTGTATCCAATTCTTCGTTTACCCGACCAACTTCTGGTGAATACACGTGAGCTGACACTTGACCACCTGTAATTTCTAATTTTACGGTACCATTTTGAGTGGCATTTGACAGTAAACGAGCCCGCTCCATAGCTTGACGGAGTTTTGCAGTATCAAAAATAGCTGTTGTATTAAATTCTGTCGGAATCAAACGATCAGTATCAGGATAGGTTCCTTCAAGCAAACGAGTATAAAAACTGATATGCTCGCTTCTAAAGAGCATTTGGTTGTTTGAGAAGAACACTTCTACCGTCTCAATATCATCGGTGAAAACAGTGACAAATTCACGTAGAGAGCGGCTCGGAATAACCACGTTGAAGTTATCCCCAGATTTATCCAAGGTTAATTTACGTTGGCTCATCCGATGAGAGTCTGTTGCAACTGTTTTTAAGTATTTATTTTCTGTAAGAACAAAGTGAACACCTGTCAAGATTGGACGACTTTCTTGGATTGAAGCTGCAAAAGCTGTCTCGTTAATGGTCTCTTTCAAAACGCTGGTTTTGAGAATAAGCGGATCAGCAGTTGACACTTCCTGCAAGCGAGGATATTGCTCTGCCTCTTTTCCTTTTAAGGTGATTTCTGATTTACCACTGGTTAAAACAATTTGTTGCTGCTCGATTTCACGGACGTCTAAGACAATATCAGGTAAGCTTGAAACAACATTGATAAAGAAAGAAGCTTCTAATAAGATAGAACCTGGCGAAGAAATCAACAGACCAGCATTTTCGTCTTGAATAGAGAGAAAGTTTTCAATCGAAATTTGGCCATTCGATCCAGTTAATGTAATACCTTCAGTAGAGACTTCCATTTTTACAGTTGATAAGATAGGAATAGCATTTTTACTACTGATTGCCCGCTTGGTAATAGTAAGAGCTTGTAAAAATACAGTTTTATTGATAGAAAATTGAATCATGGATTCTCCTTTATTTATATATTATAAGATTAGTAGTAATAGTAGGCTTTGTGTATTCTGTGGAAAACAGGCTGATAGTGCATGTTTCTTCGAAAAATACGGTGTGCATAGCTTGTGGAAAACTGTGGATTTTTCTCACAAGTTATCCTCATACTCGTCAAAAATCAAATTCTGATATAGAATATCAGTTTCGAATTTTGTTTTTGATAGTGGTTAGTTCAATTTCGAGATTTTCATCGTTTGAGAGCATATTTTTGATTTTATTATGCGCGTGCATGACGGTTGTATGGTCGCGATTGCCAAATTCTTTTCCGATTTTTGGGAGAGAATTGTCAGTCATTTCACGTGCAAGATACATAGCCACCTGTCTAGCATGGACAATATTTTGGACACGTTTTGCCCCCTTGATTTCTTTTAGGCTAACCCCGTAAAATTCTCCTACTTCATGCTGAATGGTCTCAATCGCAATAACTGTATTGACAGGGTTTGTCTGTTTTCGAGCTCGAATAGCTTCTGCTGCGACATCAACGGTAATTTCAGTCAGATGTTTCACACTAGCTAAGAGATGAATGTCTTTTAAGGCGCCTTCTAGGTCTCGGACATTGGAATCAAATTGCCCTGCTAAATAAGAGAGAGTATCGTCTGTAAAGTCATAGGGATAATCTTCACATTTATTACGTAAAATGGCGATACGTGTTTCTAAATCTGGCGGTGTAATATCTGTTGTTAATCCCCATTTAAAGCGTGTTACAATCCGTTCTTCCAGATTATCCAGATAGTCAGGATTACGGTCACTAGTTAAGACGATTTGCTTATTTTTATCGTAAAGTGCATTAAAAGTATGGAAAAATTCTTCCTGGGTAGAGGCTTTGTTTCGTAAAAATTGAATATCATCAATGAGTAGAAAATCTAAATTTCGATAGATTTCTTTGAATTGCTCCATCTTATTTAAGCGAAGATGGTCTAGAAAGTCATTGATAAATGTTTCTGTTGAAACATACTTGATACGGGCATTTGGATTATTTTCTAAAGCTTTATTTCCAATTGCATTTAAGAGATGGGTCTTTCCTAAACCAGGTCCCCCGTAGATAAATAGAGGATTATAGTAAATTCCTGGGTTATCAGCAACCCCTAAAGCCCCAGCTTTTGCCATCTGATTATTAATTCCTTGGACAAAATTTGCAAAGGTATACTGAGATTTGATATCTGGATGAGGAGATTGTTCTTCTTGTAGCTGCGCTACGGGCTCACTGACTATAGCTCGTTCAGGGGTATCTGTGGTAAATTGATAATCAATAGCAATTTGGCTATCAAAAATTTCGAATCCCGCAGTGATGAGAATATCTTTTAAATTTTGATCCCAAAAGAGCTGTTTATAAGGGCTGTCTAAAAATATCTGCGCTCGGTTTGAAGCGATATCTAGTAATTTGGCGTTTTCAACGTAAAAATCATAGGCTCCTTGGTTGAGCTTGGCTTTAGCAAGCTGAAGAACCCTGCTCCAAAATGTTTGCTTCTGGTCCACTTTTTCCCCTCTCTTTCTATTTGGTCTTACTAGTGTATCATAAAAGAATAAAGTTTTCCACAACTTTATTCTTTTTCCACACGGTTTATAATAGTTTTCCACAACTTGTGGAAAAAATAGGGAATTGCTTATTTTTCTAGAGGGTTCGACAAGTTTTTAGTGTGAATAACCTTGTTCATCAATTAATTGTTTCCACACTAGTTTATAATGGTGTGGATAATCCGTTCGAATTCTTCAGCGTTTTTAAAGGAAATGGATAGGGTACCACCGCCATTTTTTTTCTGTTGAATGTCAATAGCTGTTCCCAATAGTTGCTGGAGATTTTTTTCTGCTTCTTTGACAAAGAGGTTTTTGCTAGGTTGAATTGTTTTTGTTTTTTTGGTAGACAGGGCTGCTTCTAAAGCGCGGACACTCAGCTCTTTTTCAAGAATAGTATGGAGCCATTGCTCTTGCTCTTTTGCTTGATAAGGAATTAGGAGTCTAGCGTGTCCTTGTGATAGTCTTCCTTCTTCCACTGCTTGAATCAAGGGAGCAGACAGCTGCAATAGGCGTAGAATATTGGTGATATAAGGTCGTGATTTGCCCATGATTTGTGCAATTTCATCGTGAGTCAAGCCTTTTTCAATCAAGCGCTGATAAGATGTCGCTTCTTCAATCGGATTAAGGTCAGAGCGTTGCAGATTTTCAATAATAGCTTGAGAAAGCAAGTCATCATCAGACAAGTCTTTGACGACTACAGGAACGGTTGTCAAACCTGCCAATTGGCTGGCTCGAAGTCTCCTTTCTCCTGCTAGTAATTCGTAGCCGATAATGGCTGATTTTCGGACAATCAAGGGCTGAATTAGACCGTTTTCTCTAATCGATAAGGCTAGTTCTTCTAGCTTTTCTTGATCAAAATGAATCCGTGGTTGATAGGGATTGGGGCTGATGTCAGTGATTGCAATATAACGTAGTTCTTCCATACGTCCATCTTAGCAAAAAAAAGCTCACTTTACAATGATGTAAAGTGAGTAATGACCTAGTTTGCAAGGTCTTCTGTTGAATTGGTCAACTTGATGTTAATTGTGTTTTCTTTTCCATGGCGAGAATAGGTAATGGAAATGGTGTCACCAACGGTATGTTTATAAAGAGCACTTTGCAGGTCGCTGATATTTTCAACAGTTTCACCATCAATTTTGGTAATGACATCGTACTGTTCCAACTGACCGTCTGCTGGTAGGCCTTTTTGAGTAGAAAGAACAACGATACCAGCTTTTAAGCTATCATCTTCAATACCTGCTTTTTGGCGTTGTGTAGTCGAAAGATTGCTTAAATTAGCCATTTTAATTCCTAATGCTGGACGGATAACTTTCCCATTTTTCTCTAGTTGATTGATGATGCTAACAGCATCATTTGCTGGAATTGCAAAGCCCATTCCTTCTACGGCAACTCCTGCTGCTGAATTTGAGCTAGAAGTAATTTTGCTAGAGGTAATCCCAATGACCTGTCCTTGAATATTAATTAGCGGACCACCTGAATTTCCAGGGTTAATAGCTGTATCTGTTTGAATAGCATTGGTTGAAATAGTCTGACCGTCTTCTGCTTTTGAAGTAACTGTACGACTAAGACTAGAGACAATTCCCTGCGTTACTGTATTGGCATAGAGGCTCCCTAGCGGGCTACCAATCGCAATCGCTGTTTCCCCAACTTTAATCTTATCAGAGTCGGCAAATTCAGCAACGGTTTTCACCTTATCAGCTGCGATTTTAATCACGGCAATATCTGCATAAGTATCGGATCCAATCAACTCCCCTTCTACTTTTTCACCTGAAGCCAGTTGAATATCGATTTTTTCAGCTCCTGCAATGACGTGCGTATTGGTGACAAGATAGGCAAATTTATCTGTTTTTTTGTAAATAACTCCAGAACCTTCTCCAGCAACGGCTAAATCATCTGAATTGCTATTTTCTTCTAAAATAGAGCGATAACCATTATCGCGTGGTTTTTGGTAGTTAATGACAGATACTACTGCATTTTGTACTTTTTCAACAGCGGAGGTTGTTGAATTTTCATTATTGTATTGTACCTTACTAACCGTTGTTTGTTCGCTTTCTTTTTTAGTTTCAACGACTTGTGTTGGCTGCTTATTTGTCTGTAGTAAGGGTGCAGCAAGTGTTCCCGCTAATCCTCCGACAAAACCAATTAATAATAAAAGTAACACTTTAAAAAATTTTTTCATACAGATAATCCTTTCGAATTTTGGGTTTATCATACCCTTATTTTCTTAATTATAGCTTAAAACTAGAAAAAAGCAATCCACAGGTTGTGGATAACTTTAATACTTCCTATTCAAATTCATCATTAGAGATATTTCCTAGTAGCATTTAGAAGGAATATGATACAATAATAGCATGAAAATAAAAATTATCACAGTTGGAAAATTAAAGGAAAAATACCTCAAGGATGGAATTGCTGAATATGTCAAACGCTTGAGTCGTTTTGCAAAAATCGAGATGATTGAATTAGCTGATGAAAAGACACCTGATAAAGCTAGTCTAGCTGAAAATGAGGCTATTTTAAAAAAAGAATCCGAGCGGATTTTAGCAAAAATCAACGAACGTGAATATGTGATTACGTTGGCGATTGAAGGGCGGCAATTTTCCTCAGAGAATTTTAGTCAGCTAGTATCTGATACTATGGTCAAAGGTTATTCAGATATTAGCTTTGTCATTGGTGGTAGTTTGGGCTTGCATGAGACGGTAAAAAAACGGGGCAATCTTTTAATGAGTTTTGGAGTCCTTACCCTACCTCACCAATTGATGCGTCTAGTTTTGGTTGAGCAAATCTATCGAGCATTTATGATTCAACAAGGAAGTCCCTACCATAAATAGTTTCACGTGAAACATAGGAGTAATATGTCAATAAACAAGGAATATCAAGTATTCGAAGGTTTACGAATTGCAACGGCTTTGACCTTTATCAGCGGTTATCTAAACGCTTTTACCTATGTTACTCAGGGAGGTCGATTTGCAGGAATTCAATCAGGCAATATCATCATGTTATCCTATTACCTAGCAAAAGGTGAGATATCACAGGTACTTAGCTTTCTAAACCCTATTTTTTTCTTTATATTGGGACAATTTATTGTCTATCTCTTGAAGCGGAAATTGAAAAAAGATAGATGGACATGGCATTTCTGCAGTAGCTTGTTGATGACTGTTTTCATCATTCTAGCAGTTATGATTTCTCCTTTTGTAGGTCCATTTTTTACCATGGCTACCCTAGCTTTTGTAGCTTCTATTCAGATTGGAACTTTTCAAAAATTACGAGGAGCCCCTTATGCCAATGTCATGATGACAGGAAATCTAAAAAATGCAGCTTATCTGTGGTTTAAAGGATGGATGGAACATGATAAAATTCTTCGTAAAAGAGGGCAGGAAACGATTCTAATTTTAGGAAGCTTTAGTCTTGGAGTCATTATTTCCACACTTCTTTCCCTAAGATTTTTCGAATATGGACTTGTCTATGTCTTGATTCCAGCCCTATATGTCAATTATGAATTATGGAGAGAAAAAAGCCTAGCATAGAGGCTAGGCTGTATCAGATGATTCCAGCAGGATTCGAACCTGCGACCGTTCGCTTAGAAGGCGAATGCTCTATCCAGCTGAGCTATGGAACCGCTCAGTAACCATTTCATTGTAACGTAAACAAGATAGAATGTCAAGATATAGAAAAAAGCAAAAAATAGCTTGACAAAGAGATAAGGTCTATATTATACTAGATAGTGCTTGAATGGTCCGTTGGTCAAGGGGTTAAGACACCGCCTTTTCACGGCGGTAACACGGGTTCGAATCCCGTACGGACTATATCATCCGCCATAGCTCAGTTGGTAGTAGCGCATGACTGTTAATCATGATGTCGTAGGTTCGAGTCCTACTGGCGGAGTAAGAGTGATTCCTTGATGTTTCAAGGAATTTTTTATTATGTAAAAAAGCGGGGAATTATTCCACCGCTTTTTCACTTGTCATGATACCTATTCGCTTTTTGGTGCGCATCCTGTTATAGAAACTAAATAGTAAGATTCCTATTCCAAAACAAGAAGTCCCAATCACAAATCCCTGAGGAATGAATGAGAGTACAATCGTTCCGCTCCCTTTTTTGACATCTACTTTCATGAAGCCATTTTGCGCTTTTTTAATCGGTAGGGTCTTTCCATTTTGACTTGCAGACCATCCCTTGTCATAGGGGAGAGTTATCAGTAATGAGGCATCCGTATCAGATGTATAATCCACAGAAATCTTGTTTCCTTTTGTTTTTACCTGAACATCTCGACTCTTTAATTTATCCATGGCTACCTGATAGGCAAATGTATCAAGACGATAAAATTGAGGTTTATCAAATGAAACTTGGGAATTATTAGGGAAGCTCATTGTCAAGGTAACGACTTGTTCATCTTCAAAATATCCTGCATCAAAAAGTGAGAAAGTATTATCAAGAGTAAAGTTTTTAGTGACATTATTGATGGTAAACTGCACATTCTTACTGTTATCACTTGTAAAGTTGATATTTGGAATGTTGACGTATAATTGTGTATGAGCAGGGACCAATAGTGAATACTGAATGCGAGGTGTCTCATCTTCTTTTGTTTTAGAAACGGTCACACGATTCGTTAATTCAGATCCATTTTCAACATTGGAAGGTTCTAAGCTGTAGTAATACTGTAAATCGACTCCAGCTAACTGGTTTAGGAAATGGGTTTGATTATCAAGCGTTAAATTAGAGAAGTTGACATCCTTGTAAACACTACTTGTTAATACTGCCAAGGGAAGAGAGTAGGAATTTTCATGGAGATAATAAGAGCCACTTGAATAGACAGGAGAAAATCCGAATTTAGACAAATCGCCCTCTACTAAATTGTATCGAATAGCAAAGAGACTGTCAGCTAGAATAGTATTGTTTTGATAGCGCAAATTTAAATTTGTACCGTCAGAACGAAATCCTAATTTATCTAAAGTGGAGCTTGAAGCACGATTCCGAATGGAAGAAAATTGAGAGATCCCATTGTAATTGTATTTCATGCTATCATTTCCAGTTTGAGGAAAGATTCGCTCAGTTCGATAAAATGTTTCATTGGTAGATTTTGCATACTTTACAATCTTGTCAATATCTGTCAAGTTTTGCTCGTAACTCTCACGACTTGGAAAGTGCCATTCAGCAGATAAGCCGTCAACTTGAAAGTTGGTATTCAATCCAAGTTCAAATAGGACGAACAATAGACTGACACATGAAAATACTTTTAGATTCATTCGCTTTTTACTGATGGCAAATAGAAGAATTCCGTAGGCTATTAAAAATTCAAAGGATAGTAAAAAATGGATAGATGTTAGAAATTCATAATGATTGAAGGCGAAAAATGTTGTTCCAAATCCAACCAGTAAGAAGAGGATAGGAGGAAGGTAGTTACGGAAATGAATATCTGTCAATCGTGTCAATGTCTCTGCAGCCATATAAATGATGACTAATGGGAAAACCCAGGCATAGCGGTGTAAAAACATGTTAGGTGCGTGCATTCCCTGCCAAAAAAGATCAAGTGGATGGAGATAAAAGCTAGCAATGATGAAGGCAAGTAGTACACTATAGCTGATTTTTACCTGCCATTTAATCGATTTTATAGTGAAGAAAATAAGGGCAAAGAATAGGGGAAAAATTCCTACATAAATCATAGGAATGGCACCAAACTTCGTTGTATCATAGCTTCCAACTAAATTTTTAGCAAAAATATCCAAATACCAAGAGTTTTCTGTCTGTAAGTTGACAATCTTTGTCAACTTTTCCCCATGTGTTTTTAAATCTAGATAGGCCGGTAGGAGCATGATCATGCTGGATAGACCTGCTAATAGTGATACAACTGTAAAGTCAACAAAAGATTTTATTCTGTCCTTAACCTTCCAAGATAGCTGAACAAGAAACCAAAGGGCTAAAAACAAGGCCATCATGTATCCAAAATAATAATTTTGAATAAACAAACAAGTAAGGCTAACAAAATAGAGGGTTCTTCCTCTGCCTTCTACCATCATCTTATGAAGTCCAAGGAGAATAAGTGGCACCAAAATAAAGGTATCTAGCCAAATGTTGATTTCCAACTGACTGGTCGCAAAACTCATTAATGAGAAAGAAGTAGATAACAGTATAGCAAGGGCAGGTTGTAATTTTTTATGGATACTAGAGAGACTAAAGTAAGTTGACAACCCTGTCAATCCGAACTTTAGTAGTGTAAAGAGATAGAGGGCATCTGGCATGCTTTTTAAATCAAAAAAGTAGGCCAAAGGAGATAAGATAGAGCCCAAATAATAAGAAGATAAGGCATAAAAATTTAAACCTAATCCACTTGTAAAGCTATAGAATAAGGAGCCGTCACCGTGTAAAGTATTTCGCAACACTTGGTTAAAAATGACATACTGATGGAAGGCATCACTTGCCAAAATAGTTGTCGTACTTCCCCACCAAATTCCTTTCATAGCTAATATACTAGCGATGATAAGGATAGGTAGTAGGAAAGAGGCGGCTAAAAATAGATATTTTGAGTGTTTTTTGAACATAATGCTTATTTTTCTATTTGAAAGAAAAGGCGAACCAACTCGCCTTTTTCTTTTAATCTTTCCAAAGTTCTTTTACTTTTGCTTGCACTTCTTGATTTTCCAAGAATTCATCATAGGTTTCATCGATACGGTCAATGACCCCATTTTTTGAGATAACAATAATATGATTTGCTAGGGTTTGGATGAACTCATGGTCGTGGCTGGCAAAGATGATAGATTCCTTGAAAGCCTTCAGTCCGTCATTCAAGCTAGAGATAGATTCCAAG
The DNA here is from genome assembly GCF_003595525.1 of Streptococcus respiraculi. NCBI lineage: Bacteria > Bacillati > Bacillota > Bacilli > Lactobacillales > Streptococcaceae > Streptococcus > Streptococcus respiraculi. Next base: position 27,030 of record NZ_CP022680.1, read on the forward strand.
TCTAAGTGATTGGTTGGGTCATCAAGCACAAGTACATTTGATTTGAGAAGCATGAGTTTTGAGAGCATCACGCGCACCTTTTCTCCTCCTGAAAGGACATTGACAGGCTTATTCACCTCGTCACCGGAAAAGAGCATACGACCCAAGAATCCACGCAAGAAAGTATTGTCATCTTCTTCCTTGCTTGCAAACTGACGGAGCCAGTCAAGAATCGATTCATCGCTTGCGAAATCACGACTATTATCTTTTGGTAGGTAAGATTGACTAGTTGTCACACCCCATTTAATAGTTCCTTCGTACTCGATATCTCCCATAAGGGCACGAATCAGCGCTGTTGTCTGAATATCATTTTGACCAATTAGGGCTGTTTTGTCACCTGGACGAAGAATAAAGTTGATATTGTCCAAAATCACTTCCCCGTCAATAGTTACTTTCAGGTTTTCAACGGTTACCAAATCATTTCCAATTTCTCGCTCAGCCTTAAAGTTGATAAAGGGGTATTTACGGCTAGACGGGATGATTTCTTCTAGCTCAATCTTATCGAGCATCTTTTTACGGGAAGTGGCTTGTTTTGATTTGGATGCATTGGCAGAAAAGCGGGCAACAAATTCTTGTAATTCCTTGATTTTTTCTTCTGCCTTGGCATTGCGGTCAGCTTGCAATTTAGCAGCCAACTCGCTTGATTGTTTCCAGAAGTCATAGTTTCCGACAAAGATTTTGATTTTGCCAAAGTCGAGATCAGCCATGTGGGTACATACTTTGTTAAGAAAATGACGGTCGTGGGACACGACAATGACGGTATTTTCAAAATCAATCAAAAAGTCTTCGAGCCAGTTAATTGATTGAATATCAAGACCGTTGGTTGGCTCATCAAGGAGCAGGACATCTGGTTTCCCAAAGAGAGCCTTGGCTAGGAGAACTTTCACTTTTTCTCCATTGGTTAACTCGCTCATATTTTGGTAATGAAGATTTTCAGAAATATTCAGGTTCTGCAAGAGTTGAGAAGCTTCACTTTCTGCTTCCCAGCCACCTAATTCTGCAAATTCACCTTCTAATTCAGCTGCACGAACACCGTCGTCATCTGAAAAGTCTTCCTTCATGTAAATGGCATCTTTTTCTTTCATAATGCTGTAAAGTTGTTCATTTCCCATGATAACAACATCAATCACGCGCTCATCTTCGTAGTCAAAGTGATTTTGGCGTAAGACAGAAAGACGTTCATCTGTTCCAAGTGAAATATGACCAGTTGTTGGCTCGATGTCACCCGCTAAAATTTTCAGGAAGGTTGATTTACCAGCACCATTAGCTCCAATCAAGCCGTAGGTATTTCCAGCTGTAAACTTAATGTTGACATCGTCAAATAATTTTCGATCGCTAAAACGCAGCGATACATCTGATACTGTAAGCAATACAATTCTCCTATTTCTATCGTTAGTCTTATTCTACTCTAAACAAGCTAATTTTTCAATTGAAACTACATTGGAATGAGAATATCTTTTTCAAAATTCTGATGCGTCTTTTGTAGACTAAATCCTCTTCCCTTGACCTGAGTCGCAGGCATGACAACAATAAAGGCTGTTTCATCAATGGCTAGAATACTGGTTTCTAGCCTTTGGTATTCAAGCCGTGAAACAGTTGTCATCAGCATACGATTTTCCTGACCTGTAAAGCCACCGACCATTGGTAGTTCTGTCACACCGCGGTCTGCTACTTTGGTAATGTATTCTTTAATCTTAGCGTGATGTTTTGAAATAATCATGACATTTCGTGACGAATCTGCTCCTGCCATGACAAGGTTGACAAAGTATGTAATGGACAGTAAAGCCACAATCGAGTACATCACGGTGTCTGCGTCAAAGGCAACAAATCCTAGACCAACGACAATTCCGTCTACAAAGGCCATGCTAGTTCCAAGAGGAATGGGGGTGTATTTTTCAAACAGCTGGATGATAATACCAGTTCCACCGGTTGATGAGTTTCCGATGAAGACAAGACCCAGTCCAAATCCTAGAACAGCCCCTCCAAAAATGGCTGCCAGCAGTGTATTATGTGTCAATGTTGGTAAACCTGCTGTCAATTTTATGAAAATGGGATAAATCCAAGCACCGTAAACGGTCTTAATGAATACTTCTTTTCCTAAAAAGACAAAACAAATGAGTAGGAGTGGGATATTGGCAATCAGAACAAAGTTAGCTGTATTCCAACCGAATAAGGCATTCATGCTAATAGCTAGTCCCCCAACTCCTCCAGAAGCGATATGATTTTCAACAAACATACTATTAAAAGCAATAGCAGAAATGAAAGATCCAATCGTAACTAGCGCAAAATCTTTTAGTTTTTGTTTCATATAGGTATCCTATCTGTAAATGTTCAGCTTCTATTATCCCTAATTCTAACCCTGTCGTCAAGTTAAGAATGGCTTGACTTTCTATTTTTTAGAGTATATAATTGAAAGGAATCAGAAAAGTAGTGGATTAGCTATTTTTAGAGAGCCTGTGGTCGGTGAAAGCAGGTAATAGCGATTGATGAATGGGCTGATAGACTAGGAATCTGAAATCATAAAGATTCGGCTTGCAGGCCTTATCTGCAAATGAGATGAGACTACTCATAAGTGAGGTGGCACCGTGTCTTTGACGCCCTCGCATGGCTTTTTGCTGTGCGTGGGTTTTATTTATGGAAAAAGGAGAATACTATGACAAAACCAATTATCTTAACAGGGGATCGTCCGACTGGGAAGCTACATATCGGACATTATGTCGGCAGTTTACAAAATCGTGTTCGTCTGCAAAATGAAGATAAGTACGACATGTTCGTCTTTCTGGCGGATCAGCAAGCTTTGACAGACCATGCTAAGGAGCCACAAAAGATTGTAGAATCAATCGGTCATGTAGCCTTGGATTATCTAGCAGCAGGACTAGATCCTGAAAAATCAACGATTTTCATTCAAAGTCAAATTCCAGAATTGGCTGAGTTGTCCATGTATTACATGAACTTGGTTTCACTGGGACGTTTGGAACGTAATCCGACTGTTAAGACTGAAATTGCTCAAAAAGGCTTTGGAGAAAGTATCCCGACTGGATTTTTAGTTTACCCGATTGCCCAAGCAGCAGATATTACAGCTTTTAAAGCAAATTATGTGCCGGTTGGAGTTGACCAAAAACCGATGATTGAGCAGACCCGTGAAATTGTCCGCAGTTTTAATCATGCCTATCAGACAGATGTACTAGTTGAGCCAAAAGGGATTTATCCGATACATGAAGGGGCTGGACGACTCCCAGGATTAGACGGCAATGCCAAGATGTCTAAATCACTCAATAATGGGATTTATCTGGCGGATGATATGGATACGCTCAAAAAGAAGGTCATGAGCATGTATACAGATCCTGACCATATCAAGGTCGAAGATCCGGGGAAAATTGAGGGCAATATGGTCTTCCATTACCTAGACGTCTTTGGTCGTGAGGAAGACAAGGCCGAAATTGAGGCGATGAAAGAGCACTACAAGCAGGGTGGCCTAGGAGACGTTAAGACAAAACGCTATTTGTTAGAAATCTTAGAGCGAGAATTAGGTCCAATTCGGGAGCGCCGTTTGGAATTTGCTAAGGATATGGGTGAAGTCTACAATATGCTCCAAAAGGGAAGTAGCAAAGCTCGGCAAGTAGCCGCTCAAACTCTTTCAGAAGTTAAGTCAGCTATGGGCTTGAATTATTTTAATGAATCCAAATATTCCAAAGGGTAGAAAGATGATTTCCACCCTTTTTCTGAACAAAATTTTAATATATTCTAAAAACGTTCGTTCTATAAAGAAATATATTCCTTTAATATCTTGTTCAAAATAAAATATTGAATTTAAGGCGAATAATAATTGACAAATGATTTCAAAATGGTATGATATTTAAAATACAAATCAGCTAATTTAGCTGGAAAAAATAAGAAGAAAAGAGGAATCTGTGGATGTCTAATTGGGACACAAAATTTTTGAAAAAAGGTTTTACCTTTGATGATGTATTGCTTATTCCAGCGGAAAGTCATGTTTTGCCAAATGATGCCAATCTCCAAACAAAACTGGCTAAGAATTTAACCCTCAATATCCCAATCATTACGGCGGCCATGGATACCGTAACAGAAAGCAAAATGGCGATTGCGATTGCGCGTGCAGGTGGTCTTGGTGTCATTCACAAGAACATGTCAATTGAACAGCAGGCAGATGAAGTGCGCAAAGTAAAACGCTCTGAAAATGGCGTTATCATCGATCCATTCTTTCTCACCCCCAACCATACGATTAAAGAGGCAGATGAGCTCATGGGTCGCTACCGCATAAGTGGTGTGCCAATCGTTGAGACCATGGAAAATCGTAAATTGGTCGGGATTATCACCAACCGTGACATGCGTTTTATCTCAGATTATGACCAGCCAATTTCAACCAATATGACCAGCGAAAATCTGGTGACAGCTCCAGTTGGGACTGATTTAGAAACAGCTGAAAGCATTCTCCAAGAACATCGCATTGAAAAACTTCCATTGGTCGATGAAAATGGTCGCTTGTCTGGTTTGATTACGATTAAAGACATTGAAAAAGTCATCGAATTTCCAAATGCTGCTAAGGACGAATTTGGTCGCCTCCTTGTAGCGGGCGCAGTTGGCGTGACTTCTGATACCTTTGAACGAGCAGAAGCTCTCTTTGAAGCAGGAGCAGATGCGATTGTTATCGATACAGCTCATGGGCATTCGGCAGGCGTTTTGCGCAAGATTGCAGAAATCCGTGCGCATTTCCCAGACAGGACTCTGATTGCAGGAAATATCGCGACAGCAGAAGGTGCGCGTGCACTCTATGACGCTGGAGTCGATGTAGTTAAGGTTGGTATTGGACCAGGTTCAATTTGTACAACCCGTGTCATTGCTGGTGTCGGGGTACCGCAAGTCACAGCCATTTACGATGCAGCACAGGTTGCGCGTGAATACGGTAAAACAATTATTGCGGACGGTGGAATCAAGTATTCTGGTGACATTGTCAAGGCTCTTGCAGCAGGTGGACATGCGGTCATGCTAGGTTCTATGTTTGCAGGAACAGATGAAGCACCGGGAGAAACTGAAATCTTCCAAGGACGTAAATTCAAGACTTATCGTGGAATGGGATCGATTGCAGCCATGAAAAAAGGCTCAAGCGATCGTTACTTCCAAGGTTCTGTCAATGAAGCCAACAAGTTGGTTCCAGAGGGAATCGAAGGTCGTGTGGCCTACAAGGGAGCAGCAGCTGACATCGTCTTCCAAATGCTTGGCGGAATCCGCTCGGGTATGGGCTATGTTGGTGCAGCCAATATCCAAGAGTTGCATGACAATGCGCAATTCATCGAAATGAGTGGTGCAGGATTGAAAGAAAGTCATCCGCATGATGTCCAAATTACCAATGAAGCACCAAACTATTCTGTTCAATAGTCTCTAGGCAGAACTCTGATTATTCAGGGTTCTGTCTTTTCTTTACAAAGAATCATCATTGTGTTAGAATATAGAACTATGTTGAAAAGAAAAAAGTTTACATATTTGTAAAATATATTTACAAATATGTAAACTATCTGTAAAGGAGAAGAAATGCAGGGTATTTTATATGCACTTATCCCAATGGTAGCTTGGGGCAGTATCGGTTTTGTCAGCAATAAGATTGGTGGCAAGCCTAACCAACAAACCTTTGGAATGACACTGGGGGCGCTCTTGTTTGCACTGATTGCTTGGCTGATAGTCAGACCAGAAATGTCAGTTTCTCTATGGTTTTTTGGCACTATTGGTGGTATGCTCTGGTCCATGGGTCAATATGGTCAATTTCGTTCCATGCAGTATATGGGAGTGTCAGTTGCAAATCCTCTATCTAGCGGTGCTCAATTGGTCTTTGGGAGCCTGATTGGTGCAATCATCTTTGGTGAATGGAGTAAGCCAATTCAATTCATACTTGGAATTCTTGCCCTCTTGCTCCTTGTCATTGGATTTTACTTCACTAGTAAGCAGGATGCTGAGAAAGCTTATACCAATACCAACCATGAGTTTGGAAAAGGGTTCCGTGCGTTGACTTATTCAACTGTTGGCTATCTCTCTTATGCCATTTTATTCAATAATATCATGCATTTTGATGCTTTAGCAGTTATTCTTCCGATGGCTGTCGGCATGGTCCTAGGGGCGATGATTTTTATGAAATTCAAGATTCAGCTTAAGGCAGTTGTGATTAAAAATGCACTAGTTGGACTCATGTGGGGCATTGGAAATATCTTTATGCTTCTTGCTGCTGCTAAGGCAGGTCTTGCCATTGCTTTTAGTTTCTCGCAACTGGGGGTGGTTATCTCAATTATCGGTGGTATTCTCTTTTTAGGTGAAACCAAAACGCGCAAGGAAATAGGTTGGTTGACGATTGGAATTACTTGTTTTGTGATTGGTGCGATCTTATTAGGTGTCGTAAAATCCTATTAGTAAATGTACTAACTCTATTACCTGTCCCTAGACAAAAATTGCGAGACAATACTTGACATATGTGTAAAGATAAAAAGCTGGCTATGCCGGCTTTTCTTGTTCCTCAATTTGTCCTTGTTTGACGGTGAAAATTTTGACTTCTTTAGGTAGTGTTGATAGGTGATCGAGACTGGTTGTCGTAATAAAAGTCTGGATATTGTAGGAAATGGTCTCTAGCAATTTTACTTGCCGGTTATTGTCAAGTTCACTCATAACATCATCAAGCAGTAGGATAGGATATTCTCTCGTGACTTCTTTCATCAATTCAATCTCGGCCAATTTTAGTGATAATACAAGACTACGATGCTGTCCTTGACTTCCGTAGTGGGCATTGATACCGTTTAGGAAAAAGGCAATATCATCACGATGGGGTCCAACACCGGTATTTTTTTTGAATAAATCCCGTTTACGACACTGTAATAATTCTGCTAAAAATACGTCAAATAAGTTGTCAATATCTGTAAACTTGATAGAAGATTGATATTGGATTGTCAACTCTTCACGCTGTTCTGAGATTTCTACAACTTTTTTATTTCCAAAAAATTCTAGTTTTTTTAGAAAGTCCATTCGCTGTAAAATAACCTTGCTGCCGTATTCCGCTAACTGCTGGTCTAAGACAGAGAGAAAGGTTTCGTCGATTCTATCTGAGGATTTGAGATAGGTATTGCGCTGCTTGAGAATATGGTTATAGTTGGATAAATCAGACAAGTAAATTGGCTTGATTTGTCCCAATTCGACATCGATAAATTTTCTTCTAAGCGCAGGGGCACCTTTAATCAGCTGTAAATCTTCTGGGGCAAAAAGAACGACATTCATGTGGCCGATATAGTCCGATAATTTGGATTGTTTGAGATGATTGACCTTAGTTATCCGTCCTTTCTCTGTCAACTCTATGTCAAGCGGGAGTTTCCCAACTTGACGATGGAGTAAACCACTGAGTGAAAGATTTTTTTGTTGAAACTGCATCAAGTCCTTGTCAATCCGTGTCCGATGGCTCCGTGTAAGGGCCAAGAAGTAGATACTCTCCAAGATATTAGTCTTACCTTGAGCATTTTGTCCCAAAAAGACATTTAATCCATTATGAAAGCGGATATCTAGCTCTTGGTAATTGCGAAAATGCTGTAAATGTAATGATTCGAGCCACATGCTTAGGTACCTGGAAAGCGGACAGGTGCTTTTTTCTGTCTATTCTTGTTGGGTTTAGGAGAAGAAGTGGCTTGTGGTTTGCTCTTTTTGTTTTGTGCATTGAGCTGTTTGACAAGTTGAGCGACCCGTTCTTTTTCAGCCTTGTCTTTCTCATATTCTCTTTGCTCAGCTTCTGTCGGCGCCACTATTGTAATGGTCACATCATGACTTGGAATGCTGATGATATCTCCAATACGGATTTTTTTGCGTCTGCGTTCTTCTTTTTCACCATTAAAAAAGACGGGGAATTCCTGTAAAAATCCCTTAATAGCTCCACCGCTTTGGATGACATCAGCCTCTTTTAATAATGCTTGTAAAATAGTGTATTCTTCGTATAATTTGTAGTCCATAAATTACCTCGTTTCAGTTAATTATATCATAAAATGGTATAATTGAAGCTAGAATGTTTTAGAGAGGTTATCCATGAAATTACAAGAAGGTGTCCAGCTTCATTTTATCCCTGCAGACAAGTTTACAACCAATCAAATTTTGGTCCGTTTTGCTGCGCCAATGGATGCAAAAACCGTTGCTGGAAGGGTGTTGGTTTCTAATATCCTAGATATGGCGAATCAAGTCTATCCAACTTCTCATTTGTTTCACAAGCGCTTGGCTGACCTTTATGGGGCACAATTTTCAACCAGTGTGTCAAGGAGTGGGAAAGTCCACTATATTGACATCAAAATCTCCTATGTTAAGTCAAGTTATCTGCCAGATAAGACTGATTTAACCCTGTCCTTACTTGAACTTCTCTATGCTAGCCTCTTTCAGCCTTTGGTGAAAAAAGATGCGATTGATCCTGAATTTTTTGAGATTGAAAAGACCAATTTATTGAATTATCTAGATGCAGAGGTTGAGGATCATTTTTACCATGCGGATGTAGCGTTGGCAGAACTGTTTTTTGAAGATGAGCAGCTGAAAATTCCTCGTATTGGAAAACGCGATTTGGTAGAAAAAGAGACTGCTCAGACAGTTTATAAGGCTTTACAGGATATGCTTCAGTTGGATCGCATCGATTTTTTTGTGTCAGGAGATGTTAATCAGGAAATGGTCCTTAAACGCTTGAAAGACTTTCGTTTTTCTTATCGAAATCCTAAGTTAGAATGGACCTACGAGCAACCTTTTTCAAATGTATTCAGAGAAAAAATGGAGCGAAAAGAAGCAGGTCAATCGATTTTAGAACTGGGTTATCATTTACAAGTTGTTTATAATGATATCAATAGGATTCCCCTGATTGTCTTTAATGGTTTGTTTGGGGCGTTTGCTCACTCTAAATTATTTACAAATGTTAGGGAAAAAGAGGGGCTTGCCTATACAATTGGCAGTCAATTAAATATCTTTTCAGGTTTTTTGAAGGTCTATGCAGGTATTGATAAGGATAATCGGAAAAAGGCCATGCGCTTGATCAGTAAGCAATTGCTAGATATCAAGAGGGGATACTTCACAGATGAAGAATTGGAGTTGACAAAGATGATGCTGATTCATTCTGCTACTCTGTCTCAGGATAAGCAGGGCCAGATGATTGAACAAGCCTATAATAAGGTTATTTTTGGTGAGGACCAACTTGATTTGCCAGATTGGATAGATGCTGTCAATCAAGTATCAAGAGAAGATGTCGTTCGCGCAGCAAAATTGGTCCGACTACAGGCAGTTTATTTTATGGAAGGAGTTATACAGTAAAGATGAAGTTGACAGAAAAGACCTATCCTTACTTAAAGAATCCCATCTATAAGTGCAAGTTAGAAAATGGACTAAGAGTCGTCTTGGTTCCTAAAAAAGATTTTCATGAAACCTATGCCATTATGACGGTTGATTTTGGTTCGATTGACAATAAATTTACAACTGTTGACAAGATTGAAAAGGCTTATCCAGAAGGAATAGCGCATTTTTTAGAACATAAGTTATTTGAAATGCCAAATAGTGGGGATATCTTACAGGAGTTTGCAAGATATGGTGCGAATGCTAATGCGTACACCAGTTTTCATCAGACCAGTTACCTTTTTTCAACGACGGGTGCTTTACGCCAGCCACTTGACTTACTACAGCAAATGGTGCGCGAAACACATTTTACCGATGAGAGTGTGGAGCGGGAAAAAGAAATCATCAGTCAAGAAATTGAAATGTATGCAGATGATCCTGATCATCGTCTTTATCTAGGGATTTTGAAAAGCCTTTACCCTAATACGGCTTTGGCTGAGGATATTGCGGGTACGACAACCTCTATTCACGAGATTTCAGCTGAGATATTGCGAGAGAATTTTCAACAATTTTATCAGCCGAAAGCCATGACCTTGGTGGTCATGGGGGATATAGATGTTTATCAGGTTTTTGACTGGATTTATGAAACTCAGGCGCAATATCATGTAACAAAAGAGAAGCCGATTTCTGAGCCAATCAAGAAAGAAGCAATCATCGAGCATGGTAAGGAAAGTTGGGAGGTAGCCTTACCGAAACTTGCTATCGGTCTGCGGGGGAATAATACCATTTCTAAAGGAAAAGAGCAGTACTATCGGATCTGCTTGTCTTTTTTACTCGCCATGCTTATCGGACGGACCTCAAAGCGTTATCAGATCCTTTATGAAGCTAATAAAATTGACCATTCCCTGAGTTTTCATATCGAGGTCCAGCAAGGCTATCATTTTGTAGTGGTGACGGGAGATACGGCAGAGCCAATAACGGTTTCCAGTCAGTTACGCAAGGCTTTTTTGAATTTTGAGCAGGATGAGGATGTGACACAGGAACATTTCCAAATTCTTAAGAATGAAATGTACGGTGAATTTATCCGTGGTCTTAATTCTTCAGAGTTTACTGTTGGCTACTTTGTCAGTCATTTTTCAGAAACAGAATCGATTTTTGATATTCCTGAACTTTTAATCAGCTTGACACTGGAGGATGTGTTGGCAGTTGGACGGCAATTTATGACCCAGTGTGATATGGCAGATTTTATGATTTTTCCAAAATAAAAGTGAATTAACATCGAAATTTCCCTAAATTTTTGGTACAATATGGTATTGAAAACTAATTGATAGAGAGAGGAACTTATGAGACAAAAAAGTATAGGAGAGGTGTTGCGGGCAGCTAGGGAAAGTCGCGGTTGGAATTTTGCTGATTTACAGAGAATGACAAAGATTCAGGCAAAGTATTTACAGGCTTTAGAGTACAATGATTTTGACTATATTCCAGATAAAACCTATACCCGTTCATTTTTACAGCGTTATGCTGAGGTGCTGGAGTTGGATGCAGCTGTATTGCTCGATGCCTATGACCGCAATAGTTTAGTCATGTATTATGAGGCGGGAGAAGAGGTAGAAATTGAGTCTGAGTTGCGAAGAAGTTATAAGGTTAAAAAGAAAAAGACATCTTATTTGCCTTTGATTTATTTATTACTAGCTTCAACCTTTATTTTATGTTTTGTAACCTATATCGTTTATAGTCGTGTACAAAATCAAGCAAGGAATAAGGAAACCAGTGCGTCCTATAGTGTCGTATCTCAATCATCTACGACTACAGCTAGCGAGGCTACGAGTGAAGCCTCCACTAGTTCATCATCTTCTAGCAGTCAGACTTCTGGTGTGAGTTTAGTAATATCTGGTGGAGGAAATGATTTGGCCGTAACCGTAAAAGGTGCGAAGGAACCTGTAACAGTCGCCCTTTCTGTATCAAGTGTTACAAGCTGGGTAAGTTTAACAGGTACAGAAATTGCAGGTGGCTTTACACTATCTCCAGAAAATCCTACTGTGTCAGCGAATCTGCCGGCAGGAACGACTACGGCAACCCTGGTATTAGGTGTGGTACGCGGTGTTGATATTACCATTTCAGGGCAAAAGTTGGACACATCTGCTTTAACAAACCAGTCAGGAAATGTCATTCTGACAATCGAACAATGAGGAGTAACATGAAAAAAGAACATATTCCTAATGCCTTAACGCTTGGTCGCATTTTGGTGATTCCTGTCTTCATACTTGTTTTGAGTGTGTGGGGTAGCCTAACGAGTCATATATTAGCAGCGGTGTTATTTGCGCTTGCTAGTCTGACTGATTATCTTGACGGCTATTTAGCACGTAAATGGCAGGTAGTCACGAATTTCGGTAAATTTGCTGATCCAATGGCAGATAAGATTTTGGTGATGACAGCCTTTATCATGCTGGTTGAGCTTGGATTTGCTCCTGCTTGGATTGTAGCGATTATTATTTGTAGGGAGTTGGCTGTCACTGGTTTGCGTTTGCTCTTGATTGAAAATGGTGGAACGGTGCTTGCTGCGGCAATGCCTGGTAAAATTAAAACATTTTCTCAGATGTTTGCCATTATCTTTCTATTGCTCCACTGGCAGTTGTTAGGAATAATCACCCTTTACATCGCCCTATTTTTCACCCTTTATTCAGGTTATGATTATTTTAAGGGTGCTTCTTATTTATTTAAGGATACCTTTAAGTAATGACAAATATTATTGAAGTAAAACACGTTAGCTATAAATATGACCAAGAAGATGAGCATTATACCTTGAATGATGTGTCGTTTCACGTGAAACAAGGAGAATGGCTTTCCATTATTGGTCACAATGGTTCAGGAAAATCAACTACGGTTCGTCTAATTGATGGGCTTCTAGAGGCAGAATCTGGAGAGATTATCATCTCAGGTGATGTCTTGACACCAAAAAACGTCTGGGAAAAACGCCGTCAGATTGGCATGGTTTTTCAAAATCCCGACAATCAGTTTGTCGGAGCAACGGTGGAAGATGATGTTGCCTTTGGCTTAGAAAATCAAGGTGTTCCCCTAGAAGAAATGAAGCAGCGTGTACAGGAAGCTTTAGAATTGGTCGGTATGACAGATTTTAAAAAGCGTGAACCTGCTAGACTGTCTGGTGGTCAGAAGCAGCGGGTAGCGATTGCAGGAGTTGTTGCTTTGCGGCCAAATATTATTATCCTTGACGAGGCAACCAGCATGCTAGATCCTGAAGGACGCTTGGATTTGATTCGGATTGTCAAGGACATCAAGGAAAAGCATCAGATTACGGTAATTTCGATTACGCATGATTTGGACGAAGTGGCCTTGAGTGATCGGGTAATGGTTATGAAAAAAGGTCAGATTGAATCGATTAGTGGTCCAGCAGACTTGTTTATGCGTGAGGATTTAAAGGATTTGGGCTTAGACCAGCCCTTTACAGCAACCTTGGTTCAGCAATTGCGTGAAAAGGGGCTAGATGTGCCGTTACGCTATTTTACAGAAGAGGAATTAGAAGAAACATTATGGGCATTACTCTCCAACAAGTAGATTATACATACCAAGCCAACACACCTTTTGAAGGGCGTGCGCTTTTTGGTGTCGATTTGGAGATTGTAGACGGCTCTTTCACGGCGCTTATTGGCCATACTGGATCAGGAAAATCAACGATTTTACAGTTGCTAAATGGTCTGAATATCCCAACGTCAGGGACTGTTTTGATTGATGAGTTTTGTATTACACCAACCTCTGTCAATAAGGATATCAAGCAGGTGCGTAAAAAAGTTGGACTTGTTTTCCAGTTCCCGGAAAGTCAGGTTTTTGAAGAAACTGTCTTGAAAGATGTCGCTTTTGGACCACAGAATTTTGGAGTATCACAAGAAGAAGCAGAAGCAATTGCGCGTGAAAAACTAGCCTTGGTAGGCATCTCAGAAGATCTGTTTGACCGCAGTCCTTTTGAGTTATCTGGTGGTCAAATGCGACGGGTTGCCATTGCAGGGATTCTTGCTATGGAACCCAAAGTCTTGGTGCTTGATGAACCGACCGCAGGTCTTGACCCTGTAGGGCGTAGGGAATTGATGACCATTTTTAAGGAGCTCCACCAAGCGGGTATGACAGTTGTTCTCGTGACTCATCTAATGGACGATGTAGCTAACTTTGCAGATCATGTCTTTATTATGTCCAATGGAAAATTGGTCAAATCAGGCAGTCCTAGAGATGTTTTTCAAGCAGTTGATTTTATGGAAAGTATCCAGCTGGGAGTGCCTAAGATGACAAAATTTGCAGCGAATTTAGAACGAAGAGGATTTGTCTTTGAGCGTTTACCGATTACCATTGACGAATTTGTTGAGGTAATAGTGCATGGATAAGTTGATTTTAGGCCGTTATATTCCAGGGGACTCGGTGATTCATCGTTTAGATCCACGTAGCAAATTGCTGGCCATGATGAGCTTTTTGTTGATTATTTTCTGGGCCAATAATTTGGTGACCAATCTCTTATTGTTTGCCTTTGTTCTTCTTGTCATTTTTTTATCCAAAATCAAATTAAGCTTTTTCATCAATGGTGTGAAACCGATGATTGGGATTATCTTGTTTACAACTTTTTTCCAAATCTTTTTTACGGGTGGTCATGAGGTGTTGTGGCAATTTTGGATTTTGAAAGTGACAGAAGAAGGGATTCAGCAGGCAGGTATTATCTTTGTTCGTTTTGTCTTGATTATTTTCCTGTCAACCCTCTTGACCCTAACCACCATGCCACTCAGTCTAGCAGATGGTATTGAGGCAGGCCTTGCCCCTCTTACCTATTTGAAGGTACCAGTTCATGAAATTGGTCTGATGTTGTCGATGAGCTTGCGTTTTGTACCGACCTTAATGGATGATACGACACGAATCATGAATGCCCAGCGGGCGCGTGGAGTTGATTTTGGAGAAGGAAGCCTCATTCAAAAGGTAAAATCAGTCATTCCAATTTTAATCCCGCTCTTTGCTTCTAGTTTTAAACGGGCAGACGCTTTGGCGACAGCCATGGAAGCACGGGGGTATCAAGGTGGAGACGGGCGAACCAAATACCGTATGCTAGAATGGAAGTTAGCAGATAGTCTAGTTTTAGTTGTCATGTTGATTTTAGGAACCCTTCTTTATTTTATGAAAAATTAGTGAAAGCATGAGGAAAAGCGCCAAATGGCCCTTTTATCACTGAATCTAAACTTTTTTGTAACATTTGTAATATTTTTACAAAATAAGAGTAATATTTTGGTTGTATCATAGAAGATGACTGAAAGAAAGGACTATGTATATCATATGAGACGTATACGTAACAAACGACGTACAAGTAATAAATTAAGATTAGCGATTGCAGGGCTTATTGCAATGAGTTCCATCTTGATTGCTGGTGTCGTAAGTGCTGATACCTACAAGGTGAAATCTGGAGATACTTTATCCCAAATTGCTCTTACTTATAAAACAACTGTTGAAGAATTGGTTGCTCTAAATCAGATTAATAATCCGAATTTGATTTATGTGAATCAAGTATTAGAATTATATAAGTTATCAGATACAGTAGCAAATGTGCCTTTACAAGTAGTTTCTGATCCAGTCGTTCAAGAAACACCAGTGCAGGAAACTCCTGTTCAAACAGAGCCAGTTCAGGAAGTACCAAGTCAAGTAGCTCCAGCTCAGTCGGCACCAATTCAAGAAACGCCAGCTTCAGCTGCACCAGCCCAAACAACACAGCCAGTTCCTACAGCAAGTCCAGTCCCTGCTACTTCTACGGTAACAGATGCTGAGGCAGAAGCCAAAGAGTGGATTGCACAAAAAGAATCAGGCGGTAGTTATACAGCTCGAAACGGTAGATACTATGGTCGCTATCAGTTAACAGATAGCTACTTAAACGGAGATTATTCTCCTGAAAATCAAGAACGCGTAGCAGATGCGTATGTAGCAAGTCGCTATGGATCATGGGTTGCAGCTAAAAACTTTTGGTTGGCACATGGTTGGTATTAAGCATAAAGAAAACAAAAAGACCGAACTCGGTCTTTTTTATCTATCCCTTATACAATGTGTATTCTTTGAGACTTAGTAATGTGAACTCGTCAAATTCTAAACAAACGATATGGGGCATGAGTGGCTTGATTCTTAAAAAATCGTTCAGTCCAAAGTGCTCACTATAGTAATGGAGAATAGTTGACAATGCTGTCCCATGACTTCCGATGACAAGCGTTTTTTCTGAATAATCCTGTAAACATTTCTGTAAAGCAGCGATGTTTCGATTTTGGACTTCTTGGAGGCTCTCTCCATTTTCTAGTTTGAAAGAAAAATCCTCCCATTGTTTTGCTGTAAAGCTATCAAAATCTTCAATCCAGCTGTCGTCAATCTTACGTTCGCGAAAATCCGCAACCGTCTGAATCGTAAGATTTTGAGATTGAGCAAAGGGTTTTACCGTATCTATAGCCCGTTTTAATGGACTGGATAAAACGATGTCAACCTCTTTATCTGATAGGAAGTCTGTCACTAGCTGACAATCTTGTAAACCTTTTGGTGATAATTCTCTTGTTAAATCATTGTGATTGTTGTAGTTTGGTTCGCAATGGCGAACAAAATAAACTGTTGTCATTGTCCAAATATCTCCTTGCTTAGTTTTAGACCAGTTGGAGTGATGGCAAGCCCCCCCTCTGCTGTTTCTCGAAAGGCGGTAGGCAGGCTAGAGCCGACTTGGTACATGGCAAGAATGACTTCGTCTGCAGGAATTTTTGACTCAATCCCTGCTAGCGCCATATCGGCTGCAACGAGGGCGTAGCTAGCTCCCATGGCATTTCGCTTGACACACGGGACTTCTACAAGACCAGCAACAGGATCGCAAATCAGACCGAGCATATTTTTGATGACAAAGCAAATCGCTTGACTAGCTTGAAAGGCGTTTCCTCCTGCAGCTAAGGTGACAGCAGCAGCTGACATAGCAGCGGCAGAGCCAACTTCGGCTTGACAACCTCCTTCTGCTCCCGAAATAGAAGCGTTGTTTGCAATTACCAGACCAAAAGCTCCTGCTGTAAAGAGGAAGTCGAGCTGTTCTTTTTCATTTAGTCCAAGTTTGTCAATAGCTACTCCTAGAACAGCAGGCAGGCAGCCAGCAGAGCCAGCAGTTGGGGTAGCGCAGACCAATCCCATCTTAGCATTTAATTCATTTACCGCAATAGCATTGCGAGCGGCAGAGAGGATTGTTTTGTCTGACAAGGTTTTGCCAGACTGGATATAGCGTTCAAGTTTAGCAGCATCGCCTCCTGTTAACCCAGATACAGATTTGCTCTCTGTTAGACCATCAATAATGGATGATTTCATTACTGTCAAGTTTCTTGACATCAGTGTCAATATTTCTTCTCGAGAGCGCCCAGTCAGCTCGATTTCTGTTTCAATCATGAGTTCAGCGACATTGCCTGAAAAATCTTGATTTGCCTGTGATACCAGTTCTTTAATTGTATAAAACATATTTTCTCTTTCTAGTTAAAGAAGTTGACATTGTGTAAATGTGGAATTTCTTCAATTTCAGCAATGGAGTCACCACATTGTCTGGAATCGACTTCAATAATCATAATCGCTTTTTCTCCAGCACTTTCACGGGTCACGTTCATTTGGGCGATATTGATGTCATACTTTGATAGAATATCCGTCACTTTTGCAATCATTCCAGGAACATCTTGGTGGACGATGATGATAGTTGGGGTGTTCATATTCAGGTTGACTGCAAAGCCGTTTAGCTCGGTCACTTGGATATTTCCTCCCCCAATGGATACACCTGTTGCAGAGATGGACTTGTACTCATTTTTAATGATGATACGGGTTGTGTTGGGGTGGGGAGTATTACTTTCTCTATTGATTTTCCAGTAGACCTTGATGCCTCTTTCTCGGGCAATATCAAGGGAGTCTGGAATACGAGGGTCATCCGTGTCCATTCCTAGGATACCGGCTACTAGGGCAACATCAGTTCCGTGGCCCCGATAGGTTTTGGCAAATGAATTGTAGAGTTGAAATTCGACTTCTGTCGGAGTCTCACCAAAAATGGATGAGACGATTTTTCCGATGCGAACAGCTCCTGCTGTATGGCTAGATGATGGGCCAATCATGACAGGTCCAATGATATCAAAGACGGATTGAAATTTTAAATTAGTCATAGGGTTTCCTCAATTTTCTCTTACTGTTATTATATCAAATAACGTTCGGAAAATCTGCTTCTTGATTTTATTTGTTAGAAAATGGCTAGGGATATGGTATAATACTGTCTGTGCCGTGAGGTACTTCAAAATCGACCTTCAATCGTTTTTTGAAAATAGACGGTGTAAAGGAAGTTTACACTAGATTAAATTGATGGGAGAATAGACAATGGGTGATAACTCAAAGATACGTGTTGTCGTTGGTATGAGTGGGGGTGTTGATTCCTCTGTCACGGCCCTGTTACTCAAGGAGCAAGGCTATGATGTGATTGGCATCTTCATGAAAAACTGGGATGATACAGACGAAAATGGTTTTTGCACAGCAACAGAAGACTACAAAGATGTTGCAGCTGTTGCCGATCAAATCGGGATTCCGTACTACTCTGTCAACTTTGAAAAAGAGTATTGGGACCGAGTGTTTGAATATTTCCTTGCTGAATATCGTGCAGGACGGACACCAAATCCTGATGTAATGTGCAATAAGGAAATTAAATTTAAAGCCTTCTTGGACTATGCTATGAACTTAGGTGCTGATTATGTGGCGACAGGTCACTATGCACAGGTCAAGCGAGATGAGAATGGAGCGGTTCACATGCTTCGGGCTGCTGATAATGGTAAGGATCAAACCTACTTCCTCAGCCAATTGTCTCAAGAGCAATTGCAGAAAACCATGTTTCCTTTAGGACATTTGCAAAAATCAGAAGTGCGTGAAATTGCAGAACGTGCTGGGCTTGCCACAGCTAAGAAAAAAGATTCGACTGGGATTTGTTTTATCGGTGAAAAGAACTTTAAAGAATTTCTCAGCCAGTATCTGCCTGCTCAAAAAGGACGCATGATGACAGTTGATGGTCGAGATATGGGGGAGCATGCAGGTCTCATGTATTACACCATTGGTCAACGTGGGGGACTTGGTATCGGTGGACAAATTGGTGGAGATAATGCTCCATGGTTTGTTGTCGGAAAAGATTTGTCACAAAATATTTTATATGTGGGACAAGGATTCTATCATGAGTCGTTGATGTCAACTAGCTTGACAGCTAGTCAAGTTCACTTTACAAAGGACATGCCTGAGAACTTTACGCTAGAATGTACGGCGAAATTCCGTTACCGTCAACCAGATTCCAAGGTTACAGTACATGTTAAAGGTGACAAAGCAGAAGTTGTCTTTGCTGAACCACAACGTGCCATTACACCAGGTCAAGCCGTTGTTTTCTATAATGGCGAAGAGTGTCTAGGTGGGGGCATGATTGACCTTGCCTTTAAAGATGGGAAAGTGTGTCAGTATATTTAGATTGACAATGTTGTAAAGTTAATCACGAGAATATTTAAGTTGACATTCATACTAAATGTGATAAAATGAAAGTATAACAATGCTATGATGGTCAAAGCTCATAGGAATTGGACGTTTTTTGCGTGCAGTTTCTGAGGGTTTTGGCTCTTTTTGTCTAGAAAGGCCGAAAAAAGTGGGTTTTTGAACGAGAAGCAACGGGAAAACTTTCGGGGTTCGAGCAACTGCACTTATTATGAAAAATAGCCAGCTTTTTCTTTCCTATCGTGAGGATACTCAGAAATACTATACGATTGGCGGAGCTATTCAGGTTGGCGAGTCAACAGAAGCTGCAGTAGTCCGAGAGGTAAAAGAAGAACTAGGGATTGATGTAGCAGTCAAGCAACTAGCTTTTATTGTTGAAAATGAGTTTACAGTAGTTGACAAGAAAGAGCCGGTCAATTTTCACAATATTGAGTTTCACTATATCGTTGAACTACTGGGGAATCTGCCTTCTCAGATGATTGAGGAAGAGTGGGGAAGTCCGTGTTATTGGATAGATGTTGACAACCTTGTCAATATTGATGTAGTTCCTGCTTTTTTGAAAACGGCCTTACCTAGCTGGTCAGGGGCGATTGAACATATCAGAATTAAAGGAGACTAGGAGATGACATATTCGTTTACAGAAGAGTATGACGTGATTGTAATTGGTGCGGGCCATGCGGGTGTAGAAGCGGGTCTTGCCACCAGTCGGATGGGGTGTAAGACCCTTCTTGCAACGATTAACTTGGACATGGTGGCCTTTATGCCGTGTAATCCCTCTATCGGTGGATCGGCTAAGGGGATTGTAGTCCGTGAGATTGATGCTCTTGGTGGCGAAATGGGGCGCAATATTGACAAGACCTACATTCAGATGAAAATGCTGAATACGGGTAAAGGTCCTGCTGTGCGCGCTCTTCGTGCCCAGGCTGATAAGGCCAAATACTCGCTAGAGATGAAGCGTACGGTGGAGCAACAGGAGAATCTAACTCTTCGTCAGACCATGATTGATGAGATTTTGGTTGAAGAAAATCGAGTCATCGGTGTTCGGACAGCGACCAATCAGTATTTTGCAGCAAAGGCGGTCATTGTAACAACAGGAACGGCTTTGCGTGGTGAAATTATTATCGGGGATCTAAAATATTCATCTGGTCCAAACAACAGCTTAGCTTCTATTACTTTGGCGGATAACTTGAAAGATTTGGGTCTTGAAATTGGGCGGTTTAAGACAGGAACGCCACCTCGTGTCAATGCTAGAACAGTGGACTATACCGCAACAGAAATTCAACCCGGAGACGAGAAGCCCAATCATTTTTCTTTTTTATCCAAAGATGAGGATTATCTGCAAGACCAGATTCCATGCTGGTTGACTTATACCAATGCACGCAGTCATGAGATTATCAATAGTAATTTGCACCGTGCACCGATGTTCTCAGGTGTAGTCAAGGGGGTAGGTCCACGCTATTGTCCATCTATTGAGGATAAAATCGTGCGTTTTGCGGATAAAGAGCGTCATCAGTTGTTCTTAGAGCCTGAGGGGCGTGATACCGATGAGATTTACGTTCAGGGACTTTCAACTAGCCTTCCAGAAGATGTGCAAAAGGACTTGGTTCACTCTATTAAGGGACTTGAAAATGCAGAAATGATGCGAACAGGCTATGCGATTGAGTATGATATGGTCATGCCTCATCAATTGCGGGCAACCCTTGAAACCAAGAAAATTTCAGGATTATTTACAGCAGGACAGACCAATGGAACTTCTGGCTATGAAGAGGCTGCTGGTCAAGGAATTATCGCAGGAATTAATGCGGCGTTGAAAGTACAGGGCAAGCCAGAGTTAATTTTGAAGCGTAGTGATGGCTATATTGGCGTGATGATTGATGATTTGGTGACTAAAGGAACAGTTGAACCTTATCGCCTCTTGACGAGTCGGGCAGAATATCGTTTAATTTTACGCCATGACAATGCAGATATGCGTTTGACAGAAATTGGGCGCCAGGTTGGTTTGGTCGATGATGAGCGTTATCGGGTCTTTCAGATTCACAAGAACCAGTTCGAAAATGAAATGGCGCGGTTGGATTCAATCAAGTTAAAACCTGTCAAGGAAACCAATGAGAAGGTTGTCGCGATGGGCTTTAAACCGCTGACAGATGCGTTGACTGCAAAAGAATTTATGAGAAGACCTGAGATTACCTATGCGGATGTCCTTCAATTTGTCGGTCCAGCTACTGAGGAACTGTCTGATAAGACCATTGAATTGATTGAAACCGAGGTGAAATATGAGGGCTATATTAGCAAGGCCTTAGATCAGGTTGAGAAGATGAAACGCATGGAGGAAAAACGGATTCCAGCAGATATTGACTGGGATGATATTGACTCGATTGCAACGGAAGCTCGTCAGAAATTTAAGCTGATTTCTCCTGAAACGATTGGACAGGCAAGCCGTATCTCAGGGGTCAATCCGGCAGATATTTCAATCCTCATGGTTTATTTAGAAGGGCGTAGTCGCTCCATTTCAAAGACTAAGGCAAAAAATAATGACTAAAGGCTGGGCATTTGTCTGGTCTTTTTGCAAATCTTCTGTGGAAATAGAAGCTAGCATTTTCAGCGGTTTTATGGTAAAATGGCAAGCAGAGGTTAGTGATGAAAAAATTTCGATTTTCAACGATTCATTTTGTGATGATTGGGGTAATCCTATTTGGATTATTGGCTGTTATTCATGGTCTATACCCTGACTCAACAATTACCTATTTATCTATATTTATCGTTCTTTTATTATTGGTCTTGCTTTTTATTTTTCAAAAGCATTCCTACGAAGTGAGCGAAGTGGAACAAATTGAATACTTAAATGCCCAAGCTGATACGGGTCTCATGCGCTTGCTTGCACACATGCCAGTCGGAGTGATTAAAGTTCGCTTGGAAGACAATCAAGTAGAATGGTTCAATCCCTATGCTGAACTTCTTTTTGTCAAAGAAGATGGCGAGTTTGACCAGCGGAAACTTCGTGAAATCATTGATACGGGATTGGATGAGGACAGGACGTATGTGACGGTTGCTGACAAGCGGTATGCAGTCTATGTCGATTTTGAGCAGGGTTTGTTTTACTTTTTTGATGCGTCAACAGAGTATTATGCCACTTCTAATCTGATCGGCAGTAGACCTGTGATTGGGATTATTTCGGTTGATAATTACGACGAATTAGAAGATATTTACTCGGATTCTCAGATTAGTCAGGTCAATAGCTTCTTGGCTCAGTTTGTGTCTGATTTTGCAAATGAAAACGGGATTTACTACCGCCGTGGGACCATGGACCGTTTTTATTTCTTTACGGATTATGCGGTCTTAGAAAGACTGATTGAGGATAAATTCTCAGTGATTAATCGTTTCCGTGAAGAAGCCAAGCAATTGGATTTGGCTCTGACCTTGAGTATGGGGATTGCCTACGGACCAAACAATCATCATAAGATTGGTCAGGTAGCGCTTCAAAATCTCAATATGGCTGAGGTACGCGGTGGTGACCAAGTCGTTGTCAAGGAAAATGATGAAAGCAAACAGCCTCTCTTTTTCGGTGGTGGTTCTGCTTCATCGGTCAAGCGGACCAGAACCCGTACTCGTGCCATGATGACAGCAGTCTCTGACAAGCTCAAAACGGTCGATGCGGTATTTGTTGTTGGGCATCGCAACTTAGACATGGATGCTTTAGGTTCTGCTGTTGGAATGCAGTATTTTGCACAGAATATCATGAATAACGCCTATACTGTCTATGATGAAAAGGATATGGGATCTGATATTCAACGTGCCGTTCAGAAATTGACTCAGGAAAATTGCTCTAATCTGATAACAGTTGACGAAGCGAAAAAGCAGGTAACGGCTCAGTCTCTTCTCATTATGGTGGACCATTCTAAGATTGGCTTGACCTTGTCGAAAGAATTTTATGAATTATTTAGCCAGGTTGTTGTGGTTGACCACCACCGCAGGGATACAGATTTTCCAGACAATGCAGTCTTGACCTATATTGAAAGTGGAGCAAGTTCTGCCAGTGAATTGGTGACAGAATTGATTCAGTTCCAAAATGACAAGCACCATAAACTCAATCGACTTCAGTCTAGTCTTCTCATGGCAGGGATTATGCTTGATACCAAGAATTTCACCTCGCGCGTGACTAGCCGAACATTTGATGTGGCTAGCTATCTCAGAAATCGTGGTAGCGACAGTTCAGAAATTCAGCAGATTGCAGCGACTGATTTTAGTGAATACCGTCAAATCAATGAATTGATTTTAAGAGGAAAGAAGTTGACAAATCATATTGTTCTTGTTTGTGGCGATGAGGGAGTTGCCTATGACAACATTGTCCCAAGTAAAGCAGCAGATACGATTCTTGAAATGGCTGGGATTGAAGCGGTATTTGTCATCACTAAAAATATCAATGACTATATCGCAGTTTCAGCGCGGAGCAGAAGCAAGGTCAATGTGCAACGGATTATGGAAGAAATGGGCGGAGGTGGCCACTTTAACCTTGCAGCCGCTCAGGTTCATGATCAGTCAATGGCACAGGTTCAAGCGCAGCTAGGTGAAGTTATTCAAGAAGAATTAAAGGAAAAATAGAAGGAGAGTTCCTCATGAAAGTTATTTTTTTAGCAGATGTCAAGGGCAAAGGGAAAAAAGGGGAAATCAAGGAAGTGCCGACAGGCTATGCTCAAAATTTCTTGATTAAGAAAAATCTTGCTAAAGAAGCGACTAACCAGGCCGTTAGCGAATTGCGTGGTAAGCAAAAGTCACAAGAAAAGGCACATGCTGAGATGTTGGCTGAGGCAGAAGCTATCAAAGCCAAATTAGCAGAGGAAGAAACGCTAGTATCCTTTGTCGAAAAAGTAGGTCCAGACGGACGTACCTTTGGCTCTATTACGAGTAAGAAGATTGCAGAAGAATTGGAAAAGCAATTTGGTATCAAGATTGACAAGCGTAACATCCAACTAGATCATCCGATTCGTGCGGTTGGTTTGATTGATGTGCCAGTTAAAATTTATCAAGATGTGACAGGTGTCATCAACTTGAGCATTAAAGAAGCCTAAATAAATCGTAAAAAAGATAGGAGGTGAGAATCTTGGCAGAATTAGATGAATTGCGTGTGCAACCGCAGGATATTTTGGCAGAGCAGTCGGTCCTCGGTGCGATTTTCATCGACGAAGGAAAGTTGGTCTTTGTTCGTGAGTATATAGAGGCAGACGATTTCTTCAAATATTCCCACCAGTTGATTTTTAAAGCTATGGTCGCTCTTTCAGATCGGCATGAGGCTATTGATGCAACGACCATGCGGAATTATCTGGCTAATCAGGGTGATTTGGAAAATATCGGTGGGCTCAGCTATTTGGCTGAGGTCATCAATTCGGTGCCAACATCTGCCAATGCAGAGTACTATGCCAAGATTGTTGCTGAAAAATCCAATTTACGCAAACTGATTGCCCGTTTGACAGAATCGGTCAACCAAGCCTATGAAGGTGCGGATGAGTCCGATGAAATCATTGCGCGTGCAGAAAAAGCCTTGATTGATGTCAGTGAGGGTACAAGTCGGAGTGGTTTCAAGCAGATTGAAGATATTTTAAATATCAACTTTGAAAACCTTGAAATCCGTTCGCGTCAGACGTCTGATATTACAGGGATTGCGACAGGCTATCCGGCACTTGACGCTATGACAACAGGCTTGCACGAAGAAGAATTGATTATTCTGGCAGCTCGTCCTGCAGTTGGAAAGACGGCCTTTGCTCTCAATATTGCCCAAAATATCGGTACAAAATTAGGCAAGACAGTTGCTATCTTTTCTCTGGAAATGGGTGCAGAAAGCCTAGTTGACCGGATGCTCGCTGCTGAAGGGATGATTAACTCACGTTCCATTCGTACAGGTCATTTGACTGATGAGGAATGGCAGAAGCTGACCATGGCGCAAGCGAATCTGGCCAATGCGAGTATTTACATCGACGATACGCCAGGAATTAAGATTACAGAGATTCGGTCCCGCTCCCGTAAATTGGCTCAGGAAACAGGTAATCTCGGCTTGATTTTGATTGACTACTTGCAGTTGATTACAGGAACTGGTCGGGAAAATCGTCAACAGGAAGTTTCTGAAATTTCGCGGCAATTAAAGATTTTGGCAAAGGAATTGAAAGTGCCTGTTATAGCCCTCAGTCAGCTGTCGCGTGGTGTGGAACAGCGTCAGGATAAGCGCCCTGTTTTGTCTGATATTCGTGAGTCGGGGTCTATCGAGCAGGATGCAGATATCGTTGCTTTTTTGTACCGTGATGACTACTATGAACGTGGTGAGCAGGAAGACGGGGGGATTCCCAATAATACCGTTGAGGTAATTATCGAGAAAAACCGTTCAGGGGCGCGTGGAACCGTCGAGTTAATGTTCCAGAAAGAGTATAATAAGTTTTCAAGTATTTCCAAGAGAGAGGATGGATAAGAATGAGTGATGCATTTACAGATGTTGCAAAAATGAAGCAAATCAAAGAAGATATTAAAAACCATGAGGGGCAAATTGTCGAATTGACTCTTGAAAATGGTCGCAAACGTGAGAAAAACAAACAAGGTCGGATAACCGAGGTTTACCAATCCCTCTTTATCGTCGAATACGAAGATCCAAATAACACTTTTGTGGAGTCCTATACCTATTCTGACGTTTTGACGGAGAAGATTTTGATTCATTATCTGGATTAGTTGGAAGTAGAAATAGATATGAATATCATTCAATCCTTTTTTATGGAGGAAGAGAATGGTATTCATCTTTTTTTGTTGTTGAGAAGAGATGGTTTCAGTTAATGGACCTAAGTCCATAGTCTTCCAACAAAGTTGTAAACGCTTTCTAAAAATGGTAATCTAATCCATAGATACGTATCAATAAATATTAAAAAGGAGAAGTTATGGAAACTCGGATTAACGAAGCAATGCAAAAATTTTCTAGATCAGTCATTGTTCCTGTCAAGTTCATGGCTGTTATGGGTCTATTTTTAGCGATAGGGGTTATTCTACAACTTCAGTTTATGCCTGAGTTTATTCAAACATTGGGCTCATTGATCAAAACGATGATGGACAGCATGTTAAATAATCTGTCATTGATTTTTTGTATAGGGATTGCCTCCTCTTTGGCGAATAAAAAGAAAGTAGAAGCTTCTTTAATAGCCCTCATTGCTTTTATATTTTTCTTGGCAGCTAACAATGCCTGGTTGACCTTAACAAATCAGTTAGCAAGTACAGGTGAAGTTGGATTGTTCGGGACTGGACAAGGGATGGTATTGGGCTTCCAAGTGGTTGATATGAATGTCTTTTTAGGGATGATTATAGGCTGTCTTGTTGGTTGGTTCCACAATAAATTTTCAGAAAAAGAATTTATTGATCTATTTAGTATTTATGGTGGTTCTCGTTTTACATTCACGCTCCTTATTCCGGTCATTCTAGTTTTAGCTATTGCCATGTGTTATATTTGGCCGGTCGTTAATCAGGGGATTTCTTCATTGTCTGGTTTTATTTTAACGACTGGTTTAGTAGGAGTATTTATTTACGCATTTGGTAACCGTTTCTTGATTCCTACTGGCCTCCACCATTTACTATGGATGCCATTCTGTTTTACGGCGCTTGGAGGAACTGCTGAAATCAATGGTAAAATTTATAGCGGAGCAGTTAATATCTTTTATGCTGAACTAGCAAACTCAGGTTCAATTGTCTCGCTAGATAATTCACTTCGATTTGCGACCTTTGGTTTTGTCAAAATATTTGGCTCACTTGCTGTTGCAGCAGCAATCATCTATTGTGCTAGGAAAGAAAAGAGAGAAGAAGTGAAAGGGATGATTTTACCGTCAACATTTGTTGCCATGGCAGCAGGTATTACGGAACCGTTGGACTTTACCTTCTTATTCATATCACCTCTATTATGGTTTATTCATAGTTTGCTAACAGCTATTTCAGAAACCATTTTATGGGCTTTAGGTGCTAGAACTTACATGCTATATGGGTTGATTGATACAGTCGTATCGAATGCACCATTTAGTCCCAACATCACTAAGTTTTACCTAGTGATTATTGTGGGGATTATCATGACAATTGTCTGGTTTGTAACCTTTGTCTTTTTAATTAAAAAATTGGATATTAAAACCCCTGGTAGAGAAGATATAGTAGAACCTGTGTCAGAGACAGTAGCATCTATGACAGAAACAATGGATGATACGGCTCTAGTGATTAAAGGTTTGGGTGGTGCAGATAATATTGAACATGTCACGAATTGTTTTACACGTCTTCGAGTGACTGTAAAAGATGAGATGAAAGTGGATGACCATATATTGCAAAAGGTTTCTCAACAAAAAGGTGTTGTGAAAAATGGCAAAAATATTCAGGTCATTATTGGTATGGGAGTTCAAACATTTAAAGAAGAAGTCTGTGCTGCCCTAGGAATAACAGAGTAAGAAAGGATATTATAATGGTAAGAGAAAAACAATCAGTCGTTATTGCAGGTGGAGGAAGTACATACACGGCGGGAATTGTGATGATGTTAATTGAGAATCAAGATCGATTCCCTTTAAGAAAGTTGAAATTCTATGATAATGATAAAGAACGTCAAGATATTGTCGCAAAAGCCTGCGAAGTGATTATACGGGAGCGTGCTCCAGAAATAGAATTTGTTGCTACGACAGACCCAGAAGAAGCTTTTTCAGATGTTGATTTTGTAATGGCGCATATCCGAGTGGGTGGATTGAAAATGCGTGAGCAGGATGAAAAGATTCCGCTTAAATATGGAGTTGTCGGTCAAGAAACATGTGGACCAGGAGGGATTGCCTATGGCATGCGGTCTATAAAGGGAGTTATTGAATTGATTGACTACATGGAAAAATACTCTCCGAATGCATGGATGCTCAATTATTCAAATCCCGCAGCAATAGTGGCAGAAGCAACTCGCCGGATGCGACCAGAATCAAAAATTATCAATATTTGTGACATGCCTGTTGCCATTAAAAAATCAATGGCAGATATTTTGGGCTTGAAGAATGAAAATGAGATTATTGATCGTTACTATGGTTTGAATCATTTTGGATGGTGGACGGAGATGTATGATAAGCAAGGCAATGACTTAATGCCAATCTTACGAAAACATGTCCAAAAATATGGTTATGCAGCAGCTACAGAGGAACATAATCCGCTGCTGGAAGAGGCTAGTTGGAAAGACACTTTCTTAAAAGTGAAGGATGTCCAAGCAGTCGATCAGGCAACTATGCCAAACACTTATTTGAAATATTATCTTTACCCTGACTATGTTGTTGCCCACTCTAATCCAGATTATACTCGTGCAAATGAAGTTATGGATCATCGTGAAAAAAATGTCTTTGCAGAATGCAAACGAATTGCTGATAATCAGACAGCAGTTGATACCAGTATTGAAGCAGGGGAGCATGCAGAATTTATTGTTCAATTAGCTGGTGCCTTGGCCTATAATACCTATGAACGAATGCTTCTTATTGTCAAAAACGAAGGAGCAATTGCTAATGTCAGTGAGGATGCAATGGTTGAAGTCCCTTGCATTGTAAGCAAGCGCGGCTATGAGCCATTGTGCATGGGTAAAATTCCGCATTTCCAAAAAGGAATGATTGAACAGCAAGTCGCTGTTGAAAAATTGGTAGTAGATGCCTATCAACAAGAGTCTTATGAAAAATTGTGGCAAGCTCTTAGCCTATCTAAAACAGTACCATCGGCTACTGTAGCAAAACAAATTTTGGATGAGCTGATTGAAGCAAATAAAGGATACTGGCCTACTTTAGCATAGTGGTTATTTATATAAAAATATGATATAAATAATTAGTAACAACAAATACGGGAAGATAGGGTGGGCTTCTATATGCGTTTCACAGATATAGTCAATGAACATTACAGCGAACTAAATTCATCAGAATTATTGATGTGTAATTACATTATAGAAAATACTACGCTTATACCCAAAATGGGAGTGGTGGAATTTGCCAAGCGAAGTCTGTCCTCAAAGTCTTCCGTTATTCGTTTTTCACAGAAATTAGGCTTTACGGGTTTTACAGAATTAAAAAATTTTATAAAGTGGCAGGATCAGGAAGAGGTACTGATTGAGCAACTAACCTTTAAGGAACAGGTGACAAAAGATATTCATTCCTTGCTAGAGTTGATTGCAAAAAGTGATTGGTCGCCTATTTATCAAAGGCTGGATACAATTGATAATATCTATGTGATTACAACAGGAGTAACTCAGAAGAATCAAGCAGCAGAATTGCAACGCTTATTTCTCTTAATCGGCAAGCCACTACAGATTGTACCAGGAGATGGAAATTCGAATGAGTTTCGACGAATCATCGAGCGTTTGACGGGTAAAGATATTGTATTTGTACTATCTTTGTCTGGTGAAAATAATAATTTGGAATCAATCGTTAGTCGTTTAAAATTAGTAAAAAGCAATATCGTTTCGATTACGAGCTTACAGAATAATTGGTTATCAGGAAAATCAGATTTTAATCTTTATGCGACAACTAGTCGGAGTCCCCTCCCTAGGGATTGGTGGCTCCAAACAACCTCCTCCTTCTTTGTATTGATAGAAGCCTTTACCTTTGGGTATGTGGATTATAAGAAGCGAATCAAGTAATTTGGGTAAAATACCTTTACAAAGCCTTTTTTCTATGATATACTATCCTCTGTGTGAAATAGCAGCAGAGGAATATGAAGCTCGTCAACAGGTACTTTGTAATAGAAGTAACCTTAGCTGTTTAGGCGAAGGGTATCTGCACGAATCAGGATTTCTCAAAGACTATTTCCATAAGAAATTTATTTTATGGAGGACATTATTATGTCACGTTATACAGGACCATCTTGGAAACAAGCTCGTCGTCTTGGTTTGTCACTTACAGGTACAGGTAAGGAGCTTGCTCGTCGTAACTATGTACCAGGTCAACACGGACCAAACAACCGCAGCAAATTGTCAGAATACGGTTTGCAATTGGCTGAGAAACAAAAACTTCGTTTCTCTTACGGTGTAGGTGAAAAACAATTCCGTAACTTGTTCGTACAAGCTACAAAAATCAAAGGTGGAATCCTTGGTTTCAACTTTATGCTTCTTCTTGAGCGTCGTTTGGACAACGTTGTATACCGTCTAGGTCTTGCAACGACTCGTCGTCAAGCTCGTCAATTTGTAAACCACGGTCATATCCTTGTTGATGGCAAACGCGTTGACATCCCTAGCTACCGTGTTGAAGTTGGTCAAGTAATCTCAGTTCGTGAGAAATCAATGAAAGTTCCTGCAATCCTTGAAGCTGTTGAAGCAACTCTTGGACGTCCAGCATTCGTATCATTTGATGCTGACAAACTTGAAGGATCATTGACTCGCCTTCCAGAACGCGATGAAATCAACCCAGAAATTAACGAAGCACTTGTCGTTGAATTCTACAATAAAATGCTTTAATTTCAAAGATTATTTTGCAAAAAGCCTACTTCGGTGGGCTTTTTGTGTACATCAAATGGATAGATTTCGAGCGTATGGGCCCTTGTTTCAGAATGTTTTTAAAATACGATATCATTCTTTGGTTTTCTTGTGAAAAAAATTACAAAAACTATTGCAACCGATTACTAAATAGGGTAAAATAGGACAGTAACCAAAAGAAAAGGAGAAGGTTTTATGAAAAAGAAAGTTTGGCTTGGTGCCTTACTTAGTTTGCTTGCTGCTATCTTCTTGATTGCTTGTGGAAGCAAATCAACCAATACAGCAGAATCATCAACTCCTGCTTCATCTTCAAAAGAAGAGGCTGTTTCAGGAGCGTCAGAGAAGGTCTATACAGACCCAGCTGAGTTGAAGGACAGCTATGATATTGTCATTATCGGTTCAGGTGGTGCTGGTATGGCTGCTGCTATTTCTGCTCATGATGCAGGAGCAAGCGTAGCGATTCTTGAAAAAATGCCAGTCATCGGCGGGAATACAAGCAAGTCTTCAGGAGGGATGAATGCTTCTGAAACTAAATTCCAAAAAGAACAAGGGATTGACGATACCAATGATCTCTTCTATGAAGAGACCTTGAAAGGTGGAAAAGGTGCTAATAATCCTGAGTTGCTTCGTTACATGGTTGACCATTCTTCAGAAGCAATTGACTGGCTTG
Organism: Streptococcus respiraculi; assembly: GCF_003595525.1. Taxonomy (NCBI): domain Bacteria; kingdom Bacillati; phylum Bacillota; class Bacilli; order Lactobacillales; family Streptococcaceae; genus Streptococcus; species Streptococcus respiraculi. The sequence continues at coordinate 58,082 of NZ_CP022680.1, forward strand.
ATAGCATGGGGATTACTCTTAATAATGTCACTTTCTCAGGTGGTTTTAGTAAGGCTCGTATTCATAGACCAGCAGACGGTTCAGCAGTTGGTGGCTACCTTGTTAATGGTCTGTACAACAACTTAATGGAGAGAAAAGTCCCTATTTTTGTCAATGCCAATGTCACTGAGATTGTAGAAAAAGACGGTGTTGCAGCTGGTGTTAAAGTAACAGTTGATAAAAAAGAGAAAGCCATTTCTGCTAAATCAGTTGTTGTGACATCAGGTGGATTTGGTGCCAATATGGCGACTGTTACAAAATACAAACCAGAATTGAAAGGGTATGTCACAACTAACCATGAGGGTGCAACTGGTGACGGAATTGAAATGGCGCAAAAATTGGGTGCAGATGTAGTGGATATGGAGCAAATCCAAATTCACCCGACAGTGTACCAAGAAAAAGCCTTCCTTGTTTCAGAAGCAATTCGCGGTGAAGGTGCTGTCCTTGTCAATGCACAAGGAAATCGCTTCTACAATGAAATGGAAACACGGGATAAGGTTTCAGCTGCTATCAATGCACTCCCAGAACAGTATGCCTATGTTGTCTTTGACCAACAACTGCGTGAGCATTCAAAATCAATTGATACTTATGAAAAAAAAGGTATGGTTGTCAAGGCAGACAGCGTAGAAGAGCTGGCAAAAGCTCTCAATGTTTCGGAAGAAAACTTGAAGAAAACGATTGAAAACTGGAACACATCTGTTGAAGCGAAAAACGATGCTGAATTTGGTCGGACAACAGGAATGGATCGCAACATTTCTAAAGCACCTTACTATGCGATTAAGGTAGCACCCGGTATTCACCACACTATGGGTGGTCTGAAAATCAATACTAATACAGAAGTGTTGAACAAAGAAGGTCAAGCAATCCCAGGACTTTACGCAGCGGGTGAAGTAACAGGTGGTGTTCACGGTAAAAATCGTATCGGTGGAAATGCCGTTGCAGATATCATCGTATTTGGTCGCCAAGCTGGTGAACAATCTGCAAAATTCGTGAAAAAATAATTCAGAAAGAAGTTGAGGAATAGGTGTTCTCAGCTTCTTGTTTTTGTGTGATATAATAGGAAAAGAAAAGGAGGGCTTGTATGAAGAAGCGCTACTGGCTGTTGCTAGTCTGTCTAGGGGTTGGCTTGCTGTCTTTCTTATTTCCGCAATCGTCTGTAAGAGATTCGTATGTGGCAGAAAGTTGGACAAATTCCCAACAGATTTGGTTAGTGACAGACATCCACTATCTTTCTCCTAGCTTGCATGATAATGGTAAGGCATTTTCTTATATTCAAAATACCGCAGCGGGAAAAGATGTCCGCTATAGTAAGGAGAGAATGGATGCTTTAGTGGTCCAAGTCGAAAAAGAAAAGCCCAAACTCCTAATTGTTAGCGGGGATTTGAGCTTAAACGGTGAGAAGAAAAGCATGGAAGATTTGGCAGGGCATTTTAAGGCTATAGAAGCTGCTGGAACAGAGGTTCTCGTCATACCCGGTAATCATGATATTGCGAGTGGTTGGGCGCGTGGATTTAAGGGAGAAGAGCAGGTTCAAACTGATCAAGTAACCAAGCAGGATTTTGAGAAGATTTTTTCAGATTACGGGTATGCCCAAGCTGCTCAGAGAGATAAGGTCTCGCTCAGTTATATGGCAAAACCTTTTTCAAATCTTTGGCTCTTGATGATTGATAGTAATATTTACGCAGACGGACTTGGAAAGGGAGCGCCTGCAACCAACGGTCGCCTCAAAAAAGAGACCTTAAACTGGATAAAAGAACAATTGGAGGAAGCAAAGACAGCAGGTGTTCAGGTGATTCCTATTATGCACCACAATGTTTTGGATCAGCATGCTGCGCCAACACGTGGATTTACACTTGATAATGCGATTGATGTGCGGGAGTTATATGATCAATATGGCATTTCGCTCACCTTTTCAGGTCATATCCACACCCAGCATATTAGCCGATCAGAGGGCAAGCAGTCCTCCCTTACAGAGGTTGTCAATGGTGCTTTTTCTATGTATCCAATGACGCTTGGTCGCCTATATCTGAAAGAGAAGCACTTGATCTATGACCAGACTCGACTTGATGTCACTTTATGGCGCAATAATGCCAATCCTGATTTGGCAGATCACGAGAAATATTTAATCGATGTATTTAACCGAGCTAGTGAGATTATGGTTCATACTGCCCTGCATGATGAGGCGGCTTATGACAGGAAATTGGCCGACCAATTATCTGAAGTCATGGCGCCAATCAATCTTGCTTTCTTTTCAGGTGAGCGCCTAAGTGACGATTGGTTTGAAACAAATGTGTATCGTAGTTCAGCCTATGCTACTCTTTTGAAACAAGAACCTGAGAGCATGCTGGTGGAGTATATGGGTATGATGATAGATGAAATGAACGAAGGTCCAGTTAACCATTTAGAGCTTGAGTGGAAGAAATAAAAAAGCCCAATTGGGGCTTTTTGACTGGAATAATATACTTGAACAATCAGCTTCTTCTGTCGTTAATTCACTTTGCTGAACCACTTGGGGAGAAAGAACTCAAATGGTTAAAGAGGGATTCAATGTTCAATTACCCTCGGTTTCGGTGCTTAATCAGATTGTGATAGAGTATTAGTTGTTTTCCACAGGAAGTAAGATTTTTAGTTGAACCCAGTTGTCCTCCTTGTTGAGCGTTAGATTGCCACCGTATTTTTGAACAATAAAGGCCATGCTTTTAAGGCCAATACCATGGAGAGCTTTCTCCTTTTTTGAAGTTTGTGGAAATTGCCCTGTGGATAAGTCGATATCTGAAGTGTCATAATTATCGAGACGAATGACGATAAATTGGCTATGTTGAGAGACTTTTAGGGTCATCAGGCGTTGTTCAGGATTGCTGATTTTCTCGACGGCCTCAATGGCGTTATCAATGGCATTTCCAAAGAGGGCGGAAATATCCATTACATCCATAAAATGAAGGAGCTGTCCTTGTACGATACAGGTAAAGTTAATTCCATTTTGGAGACAGTATTGATTTTTTTGTGTCAAAATGGTATCAAGGACGGGATTTCCTGTCTCAATCTTGGCTTCCAAATTCTGAATGGCTACCGTCATTTCCTTTAGGTATTGTTGTTGCTTTTGCTTGTTTGCTTCTTGCTGGATAATGTAGAGCTGATGCTTGAGATCATGGGCTTTTCGGCTGATGAGGTCGTTGTTTTCTCGATAGGCTTGGTATTGTTTATACTGCATTTGGAACATGTTGTGGATGGCAACCAATTCTTCACGAAGATAGCGATCATATTGCTGGGACTCTTGTGTGAGAAGGAGTAGGATACCAGAGAAATTAACCGTTGTTCTGAGGATAAAGATACTTGTTGAATCCTGAAATTGGGGTGTCCCAGAGAGGATAAATCCAATATTGCTTAAAATAAAAATACTTAATGAAGTAAAAACAGCGACCCAAACCTCTCGTTTTTCTATACTATTTTGCAATTCTTCGAGGTTGATTTTTCGATTTTGCTGATAGAAGAGAAGGAAAGCGATGCTGGAAATAATTCCCATGAATAGAGTCTGTGTCCACAAGTTATCCACAGGTTGTGAATAAATCGTGAGGCAGTAAAGATGCCAGGCAAGAGAGGCGACTAATTCTGCTGCAATAAAGGCTTTTGCAGTCAGATAAAGGGCGGTCTTTTGCTGTTTAACACCTAGTAGGTAAATCGAGGCAAACATCCAAGAGATATTGATACCCATACCAACTGTCCACAAGAGGATAGGGAATTGACCAGCCAGGAGTTGCAGTAGGATTTGGGCAGTAAAGATAAGAAGTAAGGTCCTCATCTTTCGTAACCAGTCCATGTTCATAATCAGGGGGAGGCACACCAAGCAACAGGCGATTGATTCGGAGAGTGCGGTATAGACCCGTGGAATATCAGGAAAGTGTGTCATCATAGCAGTGTGTCTCCGATGTAATTGGTTAGAGCAGTCAAGAAATCTTTCTTACGTGGACGACTGATTTGTAAGGCCTCGCCTTGGATATATGCCAAATTACCCTCAATCTTTTCAACATAGGCGAGATTAACAATATAGCCTGAATTGGAGCGGAAAAAGGTTTTTTTATCCAGTAATTGCTCCATGTTTTTCAGTGTATTGTTAGTGGTAATGGTTTCTTGCTTGCTATGGATATGGAGTTGATGTCCTTCGCTTTCAATATAGTAAATCTCTTTTTGGGCAATCTTAAAGGTAGACGCTTTGTTTTTGATATAGAGATACTGCTGCTCCTCCTCTAGATTTGGCAATTTTCGTAGCATTTTCTTGAAATGTTCTTTAAAGACGAAGTTGCTGAGGGGCTTGAGGAGAAAATCAATGGCTTCGACAGAGTAGCCCTGAATTGCTACCTGAGAATGATTGGTCACAAAGACAATCAGCACTTCCTTATCTATCGCACGAATCTTTTTAGCTGTTGTCATGCCATCCATGATTTCCATTTCGACATCTAAATAGATAATGTCAAAACGAGGCTGGTAGTCACTAATAATATCAATGCCGTCGTTAAAACAGGTAATCTCGATAGGCCGCTTGATAGTTTGGCAATAGTCTGTGATATACTTGCTTAATCTTTCTTGTTCGACTTTTTGGTCTTCGACAATCGCAATGTTCATAAGGGTCCTTTCTAGCCTTTTTCTTTAGTATACCAAAATTTAGCGAAAGACCATACTATTTGAAAACAGACAAATTATGCAGTCAAAATGACAGATTATGAAGAAAGGGTTTTCATCAAGTGTCCCGTTTGGTAAAGTAAGGGATGTACAAAAGAAAAGGCTTTCAAGCCGAGGAATACTAATGAGGAGGGTCTTATGAAGAAAAGGACTAAAAAACAAAGGGGTAAACTATATAAAGCTGCTATGACTATATTGTCAGCACTAGTGTCACTCATTCTGATAGGTGTTATTATTGTGACTAATACTATTTTACCGAACTTTAGTAAAATGGGAAATATGATTCTAAACGGTTATTCTCAGACCATTGATAACTCAAAAATAAAAGCTGAGGGCTTAGACTTAGAATACAATCCAAATACTTATACAGCAGAAACAATCAAAGAAGCCGAGAGACAGCTATATGATGAAATCTCAGCAGAGGGATTAGTACTATTAAAAAATACAGATAAAACTCTTCCATTTTCAAAGGGAACAACATTTTCTTTTGTTAGTGCTAATAGTAAAGATTTTAAAATTAACACTTCTCTTCTAGGAAGCTCATCTACAGGAGATTTGAAAGAAAGTTTTGAAAAAGAAGGTTTTTTAGTAAATAAAACTCTTTGGGATTTTTATAAAAAGGGGGCAGGAAAAAAGTATGGTCTTGCAAAAGGTTCTATTGATTTTGGAGATGCCGAGGATTTTAGAATTAACGAAGCACCATTGACTCTCTTGGAAGAAAATGGGGTTTTGGACTCTTTGACAGACACTGTCCCAGTTTTTGTTTTAAGTCGAGTTGCTGGAGAAGGACGAGATATGCCACGTTCTATGTATCAACACGCGGATAAAGAGGAGGATAAAGTAAAATCCTATCTTCAATTAGATTCGACAGAAACAGAGATTATCAAATACTTAAACGAACATTTTAAAGAGGTAGTTATTCTTGTCAAATCTAATGCAGCCTTAGATTTGAGCTGGGTTGAACAGTATCCAAATATTAAAGGAGTAGTGTATTCTCAAGGTACAGCAGAAGCAACTGCTAAGGTATTTGCAGGAGAAGTTAATCCTTCTGGTCGATTGGTTGATACATTTGCTTCAAATGCACTAGCCTCACCAGCTGCTCAAAACTTTGGTAGTTACCAATATTACGATGAAGAAGGTAACCCAACAAAGTATAATTATATCTCTTATGCCGAAGGAATATACGTTGGATATAAATATTATGAAACAAGATATGAAGATGTTGTCCTAAAACAAGGAAATGCAGGAGACTTTGACTATAAGAAGGAGGTTGTCTATCCTTTTGGTTACGGTCTATCTTATACAGATTTTAAATGGTCTAATTATCAGTTGACCGATCAAAAAGACACAATAACAGCAACTATTGAGGTAACAAATACCGGTGATGTTGCAGGTAAGGATGTAGTAGAACTCTATCTTCAGAGCCCGTATACTAATTATGATAAAGAAAATAAAGTAGAGAAATCTTCAGTTAGCCTAGTTGGATATGCTAAAACTAAGAATTTAGCACCAGGAGAAACTGAGAAAGTAAGTGTTACCTTTAATAAGGAGCAACTGAAATCGTATGATTATACCAATGCAAAAACCTATATTTTAGATGCTGGGGATTACTATGTAACAATAGCTCGAAATGCTAATGGAGCAACTAATAATATCTTGTCTAAAAAAGGGAAGACTACCGCAGACGGTATGACGGAAGCAGGTAATCCAGATCTAGTAGGAGTATATAGCCCAGATAATGTGGAGGTAGATATAACTACTTATGCTAAGGATAATTATTCTGGCCATAAGATTACGAATTTATTTGATCGAGCTCATGGAAGTGTGAAGTATCTCAGCCGTCAAGATTGGCTGGGCACATTCCCAAAACATGATGGAGAACCTTCTGCTGAACTTAGTACATGGGGAAATGAAATCAACGGAGTTGATAAGGACGGAAAACCAACTTCTTATACATGGTATAAGGTTGCAGGGAAAGATTTAATTCATGAGTTAGACAGTACCGATTCTGGAAATCCTGTAGATAAGGGGACAATTAGTGTAGATATTGTTTATAATCAAGATAATGGTTTGCAGTTGATTGATTTACGAGGATTGGATTTTGATGATGTTAAATGGGAGAAATTGCTAGATCAATTAAGTCCAGAAGATTATTATACTTTATTGACAGATTCTGGATATGGTACAGAACCTATTCACTCAATTGATAAACCATTCTCTATTGATGCCGATACAGCTGCAGGCTTGATTTATGGTGGTACTGGCTTTATGTTTCCGAATACAATGGTGCTAGCACAAACATGGAATACAGACTTGGCTAAACGCTTTGGAGAGATGATTGGAGAGCAAGCTAACATTGGTGGAGCCAGTGGTTGGTATGCACCGTCTATGAACTTACATCGTACACCATTTTCAGGACGAAATGGAGAATATTATTCCGAGGATGCGTTGTTGTCAGGAACAGTAGGCTCACTATCTATGCAAGGTGCAGCATCAAAGGGTATGTATACTTTTATAAAACACTTTGCATTGAATGACCAAGAAAACCATCGTGGAGATCGAACTGGTCAATTTGGTTTGGCTACTTGGACGAATGAACAAGCGATTCGAGAATTGTATTTATTGCCATTTGAAATGTCTATGAAAGCTAAGGATATTCCTCTAAATTACATAAAACAAAATCAAGATGGGACGTTTGAGAACGCAACAAAAAATATTAGGTCTGCTCAGGCTGTGATGACTGCTTTTAACCGCATCGGATCTACATGGACAGGCGGGTCATATCCATTGATTAATGGTATTTTAAGAGATGAATGGGATTTTGATGGCTTTGTTATTACGGATAATGCAAATACAGGGGTATTTATGGATACCTATCAGATGATTGAGGCTGGTGCAGATGCTAAATTGCTGAATGCAAAAGATCCAACGAATTATACATTTGATGCGGAAGATCCGGCAACTTATTACTATGCAAGAAATGCTGTTCATAGATTACTCTATACAATTGTAAATTCAAAATCTGTAGAAGGAGCAATGTCTGGTAGTCAATTTAAACAAGGTATTCACGTGATAACTAAAATCCGAGTAGGCCTTACTGGCATTAGTGTAGCGCTCATTTCCTTAATGGGCTGGTTTACCTATCGTAGATTTCATAAGCCTGTTGCAAAGAAAAAAGAAGTCGCATAGTGAAATAGGAGTTGTGGGGACAAAGTGTCCTCCTCTCCGTTAGAAGGAGAAATATGAAAGAGTGGATTGCCAAACATCCTGATTTGTGGGAATTTATTAAGTTTAATGTCTTGTCCAATATCGCAACGATTACGAATTTTGCGGTCTTGTGGTTGTCAACGAACTTTCTATTTACAGCTTTTTCAGGACAAGATTTTCATTGGATGATATTCCATTATTCCGTTGACAATGGTGGCTTAAACGGTTTTCTATCTTTCTTATTAGCCTATGTAGTCGCACAAATTGTCAACTATATCGTTCAGCGGAAATTGGTTTTTGGAGCTGAAAATGATATATCAAAAACCCTCCATTGGTATATTCTAACGGTTGTGGTTGCAGGGATTTTGTCGATTGTTCTACCACCTTATACGACTCAACTGTTCACTTCATGGGGTTTGAGTCTAGGTTGGGCACAGACAGCTGCCAACTGGGTTAATATCTTCGTCCAAGTTGCAGTCAACTATCCAATGATGAAATTTGTCATTATGAAATAGTATGAAGGTCCTCTCTTAACGGTTTTGTTAGGAGAGGATTTTCTGAATAAAAGTTTTCTAAAACAAATTATGTCGTAAACTTGTCAATTTATGAAGAAAGCGTTTTAATTACAGTTGTTCTTTGATATGCTAGGCTTAGCAGAATAGAAATAGGTGGGAATGTATGAAACATCGTGAGATTATTGAGCAATTAACATTAGAAGAAAAAGCAGCCTTAATGGCAGGAAAATCTGTTTGGGAAACGAAGGATTTTCCGGAAAAAGGAATTCCGTCGGTCTTTCTTTCAGACGGTCCGCATGGGATTCGCAAGCAAGAAGGAAGCGGAGATCACTTGGGTTTGAATGCTTCTGTACCTGCAACCTGTTTTCCGACAGCAGCAACCCTTGCCAACAGCTGGGATCAATCCTTGGTCGAAGAGGTAGGAGCAGCTCTAGGAGCAGAAGCCAGCAGTTTAGGCGTTCAGGTGGTACTGGGACCTGGTCTTAATATCAAGCGGAATCCCTTGTGTGGGCGTAATTTTGAATATTATTCAGAAGACCCTTATCAGGCTGGAAAAATGGCGGCAGCGATGATTCGGGGACTACAATCTCAAGGGGTGGCCGCAACACCCAAACATTTTGCAGTCAACAGCCAGGAACTCCGTCGCATGGCGTCTGATTCGATTGTAGATGAGCGTACCTTACGCGAAATTTACTTGACAGGTTTTGAAATCGCTGTTCGTGAGGGAAATCCAAAGGCGATTATGTCTGCCTACAACAAGATAAATGGCATTTATGCTAACGAGGACAAGCGTTTATTACGAGATATTCTACGAGATGAATGGGGCTTTACAGGTTTTGTCGTCTCAGACTGGGGTGGCTCAAATGACCATGTATTGGGAGTAGAAAATGGTAGCCATTTGGAGATGCCAGGAACGACAACCGTTGGTCAGAAGGAAGTGATTGACGCGGTTACATCTAGTCGCTTGTCTGAGCGTGTGCTTGATGAGCGTGTGGACGAACTCTTACAGATTGTCTTAGACTTGGCGGCACAGGAAAAACGAAGTATTGATGTTGACAAGCAACATCAACTGGCTAGGCGTGCAGCAGCAGAAAGCATTGTCCTTTTGAAAAACGAGGAGCAGTTGCTACCGCTTCAAGCAGAAAAAACAATTGCGATTATTGGTGAATTTGCACAAAATCCGCGCTACCAAGGTGCTGGTTCTTCCCTCATTAATGCGCGTCAGGTTGAAAATACGGTGGACAGTATTGCGGATTATCCTATCAATCTAATCGGTTATGCCCAAGGTTATCAGCGGATTGACCAGCCTGATGAAGCCTTGGTAACGGAGGCTATCAGCTTAGCGCAACAAGCAGATACCGTCTTGTACTACATGGGTCTGGATGAGATTAGTGAGAGTGAAGGACTAGACCGTCGTCACATGAATTTACCGCAAAATCAGCTTCACCTACTTGGAAAATTAGCGGCAGTTCATTCCAATATTGTAGTTGTCTTATCGGCTGGATCTGTTGTTGATATGAGCTGGGATAAGCATGTTAAGGCAGTTGTACATGGTTATTTATCGGGTGAAGCAGGGGCTAGGGCTATGCTGGATGCGTTGACAGGGGTCGTCAATCCAAGTGGAAAATTGAGCGAGACTTATCCACTTGCCTTAGCTGATGTTCCGTCATCAACTGATTTTCCAGCTGAAGGCGACTACGCACTTTATCGTGAGGGCTTGTACGTTGGTTACCGTTATTTTGACACGACCAAAACACCTGTCCAATACCCATTTGGCTATGGTCTATCGTATACTAGCTTTGCTTATAGCAATCTGCGTGTACATGAGGCGGGAATTTCCGCTACAGTGACTAATACGGGTGAGCGTGCGGGTGCTGAAGTGGTGCAGTTCTACATCGGAAAAGAAGATACACAGATCTTTTGTCCTAAAAAGGAATTAAAAGGTTTTGCCAAAGTTTATCTTGAGGCAGGTCAGTCAGAAGAAATAACGATTTCCTTTGATGATAAGACCTTCCGCTATTTCAATACCGTAACCAATGCCTTTGAGGTCGAAGGGGGCACTTACCAACTGTATCTCGGTGCTAGCGTTTCGGATATTCGCTTGGTTGCAGAAATCACACGGGAAGCTACGACGGAGCAACTGCCAGACATGACAGGGCTTGAAAGCTATCAATCTGGACAAGTTCAAAACGTTTCAGATGAGGAATTTGCCCGTATTCTTGGCCGCCCTGTTCCTCTAGAGTCATGGCACATTGGTCAAGAACTTCGTCTAAATGACCCCTTGTCTAAGATGCAGTATGCCAAGAGCCCTTTGGGTCGCCTAGTTTATAAAGTCTTACACCATTTACTGAAAAAAGCAGAGCAAAAAGGTAAGCCAGACCTCAACTTGCTCTTCCTCTACAATATGCCATTCAGAGCATTGGGAAAAATGACAGGTGATATGATTGACCAGCAAATGGTAGCTGCGATTTTGGTGATTGTTAACGGGCAGTTTATCAAAGGTGTCAATCAATTGTGGAAAGCCTTTCGGGCCAAACAAGGCTACCAAAAGCAACTTTCTTAAAATTGTGGTAAAATAGTACAAAATCTGCCAGTTTCTTCTGGCAGATGATTTGTTGATAGGGAGTAGGAAATGACCTTATTAAGTATTGCAATTCCAAGCTATAACGCAGAAGCCTACCTGCATTATGCGGTAGCATCACTGGTCGTGGGTGGCGATCAAGTCGAAATTTTAATTATCAATGATGGATCAAGCGACCGCACGCAAGAAATCGCAGAAGAACTAGCAGCTAAGTACGCAAATGTCCGGGCCATTTATCAGGAAAATAAGGGTCACGGTGGCGCAGTTAATACGGGTATTCGAGAAGCCAAGGGCCGTTATTTCAAGGTGGTAGATAGTGACGACTGGGTGGATGCCAGAGCCTATCTCAAGATTCTTGAAACCTTGACCAGTTTAGAAGCACAAGGCCATTCAGTCGATGCCTTTATTTCAAATTTCGTCTACGAAAAAGAAGGCCAATCTCGCAAAAAGAGTATGAATTATCAGAATGTCCTGCCAGAAAATCGCATGTTCACTTGGGATGATGTCGGTGCTTTTTCAAAAGGACAGTACATGATGATGCACTCGCTGATTTATCGGACAGACTTATTGAGAGAAGTAGGCTTGGTCTTACCAGAGCATACATTTTATGTGGACAATATTTTCGTCTTTACGCCGCTCCAAGCAGTGGAGACCATGTATTATCTGCCGGTTGATTTTTACCGTTACTTTATCGGACGAAATGATCAGTCAGTCAATGAGTCCGTCATGATTAAGCGGATTGACCAGCAGCTTAAGGTCAATCGCATTTTGGTGGACAGCTTAGACTTGGATGCCATTACGCAGCCTGATTTGCGTAGCTATTTGCTCAACCATGTAGAAATTACGACCATTATTTCTTGTGCTCTTCTTAATCGAGGGGGAACAGCTGAGCATATGCTGAAAAAGCAGGAATTGTGGCAATATATTCAAGAACAGAATCCAGCCCTCTTTAAGATTGTACGTAGTGGGTTACTGGGTCAGTTGACCAACCTATATGGCTATCCAGGGCGGAAGATTTCAAACGCTGTCTACAAGATTGCAAAGAGTATTTATGGCTTTAATTGATAGGAGAAAGCGATGCAAAAATTGGGGAAAACAGGACTAGAAGTATCTCGAATCGCACTAGGCTGTATGCGAATGGCTAGTTTGGAGGCCTCAGCAGCTCAAGCAGTTGTTAAAACAGCCTTAGAAAATGGTATTACTTTTTTTGACCACGCCGATATCTATGGCAGTGGAGAATCTGAACGCCGATTTGCAGCAGCTATGAAAGGCTTGGGAGTAAGTCGTGAGAACCTCATCCTCCAATCCAAGTGCGGCATTCGCAAGGGCTATTTTGATTTTTCAAAGGAGCATATTCTAGCTTCTGTAGACGGAATTTTATCGCGTTTAGAGACAGATTATCTGGATGTCCTAGCCCTTCATCGCCCAGATGCTTTAATGGAGCCAGAAGAAGTGGCTGAGGCCTTTTTAGCATTGAAAAAAGAAGGAAAGGTTCGTTATTTTGGTGTCAGCAATCAAAATGCCTACCAGATTGAGTTGCTTCAGTCCTATTTGGCAGAGCCATTGGTAGTCAATCAGTTGCAGTTGTCACCTGCCCACACACCGCTGATTGATGCGGGTCTCCATGTCAATATGAAAGAAGAGGCTGCAATAGTCCGAGATGGAAGCGTCTTAGATTATTGTAGCTTGAAAAACATAACCATTCAAGCCTGGTCGCCTTTTTTAATTGATTTGCAAAAAGGAATTTTTGTCGATCATCCAGACTATGTGCTATTGAATCAGACTATTGAGCGCTTAGCAAGTCAATATCATGTTTCACGTGAAGCAATCATTGTTGCGTGGATCATGCGTCATCCAGCTAAGGTTCAGACCATTGTAGGGTCGATGAGTCCAGAACGGCTCGCAAAGATTGCAGAAGCTGAAAAAGTGCACCTCACGCGACCAGAATGGTACGAGATTTACACTAGCGCAGGAAATAGTCTGCCATAGTAGAAAGGGCTAGTTAGTGTATTAAGCTCTGTCTAGAACAGAAATGTGAACAAGGTTGGGGAGAGTTACCCAGCCTTGTTCTATTCGACAAGGATTTTCAAGAAAATTCACTCGAATTGTTCCCGAATTACTGGCTTTTATGATAGAATAGTTAGGTATATAGTCATTCTGTTTTCATTTATCGCATCGTTAACTCATCTTGCTACTATTAAGTGAAAAGAGAAAGATTCTAAAACCAAGAATAGGTGGAGAGCTAGGCTACTCCATGCTATCCGGAGAGAGGAAAATATGAAACGTTCGATGTATGCAGGACGTGTTCGGAAAGAACACATCGGTCAAGAAATTACTTTGAAAGGCTGGGTTGGTCGTCGTCGTGATTTAGGTGGCTTGATTTTCATTGATTTGCGTGATCGCGAAGGAATTATGCAGTTGGTCATCAATCCTGAGACTGTATCAAGTGAGCTTATGGTACAAGCTGAAAAGGTACGGAGCGAGTTTGTTCTTGAAGTGACTGGACAAGTTGTAGCACGTGAACAGGCAAACCCTGCTCTACCGACAGGTGAAGTCGAGTTGCAAGTGTCTAGCTTGACCATTTTAAATACAGCTAAAACAACACCGTTTGAAATCAAAGACGGTATTGAAGCAAGTGACGATACGCGTCTTCGTTACCGTTATTTGGACTTGCGTCGTCCTGAGATGCTAGCCAACTTTAAATTGCGAGCTGCGGTAACGCACAGCATCCGCAACTATCTGGATGAGCTTGAGTTTATTGATGTTGAAACACCGATGCTGACCAAGTCCACACCAGAAGGTGCGCGTGATTATTTGGTGCCAAGCCGTATCAGCAAGGGGCATTTTTATGCTCTTCCACAAAGTCCACAGATTACCAAGCAATTGTTGATGAATGCTGGTTTTGACCGCTATTATCAAATTGTCAAATGCTTCCGCGATGAAGATTTGCGTGGGGATCGTCAACCTGAGTTTACACAAGTTGACTTGGAGACCTCATTCCTGTCTGAGCAAGAAATTCAAGATCTCGTCGAAGGTTTGCTTGCGCGTGTCATGAAAGAAACAAAGGGAATCGAAGTCACTCTGCCATTTCCTCGGATGAGCTATGACCATGCCATGAATGCCTATGGTAGTGATAAGCCGGACACTCGTTTTGAGATGTTGTTGCAAGATTTGACAGACCTTGTTAAGGGCGTTGACTTCAAAGTCTTTTCAGAAGCAGCGGCGGTTAAAGCTATTGTCGTTAAAAGTGCAGCAGACAACTACTCACGTAAAGATATTGATAAATTAACAGATTATGCAAAACAGTTCGGCGCAAAAGGTCTAGCTTGGATCAAAGTTGTAAATGGCGAATTGACAGGTCCAATTGCCAAGTTCTTGACAACTATTGCAGATAAGTTGACAGAAAGTTTACAGTTAGCAGACAATGATTTGGTCTTATTTGTTGCAGATGAACTAGAAGTAGCCAACAATACACTCGGAGCGCTTCGGACTCGTCTTGCTAAGGAACAGGGCTTGATTGACGAAGGCAAGTTTAACTTCTTGTGGATTATCGATTGGCCGATGTTTGAATGGTCAGAAGAAGAGGGGCGTTTCATGAGCGCCCACCATCCATTCACACTTCCGACAGAAGAATCCGCTCATCACTTAGAGGGTGATTTGGCAAGTGTTCGTGCAGTTGCCTACGACATCGTCTTAAATGGTTACGAGTTGGGCGGAGGTAGCCTGCGGATTAACCAAAAAGAGATGCAGGAGCGTATGTTTAAATCCCTTGGTTTTAGTGCAGAACAAGCCCACGAGCAATTTGGTTTCCTTTTGGAAGCTATGGACTACGGCTTCCCACCACATGGCGGACTTGCGATTGGTTTGGATCGCTTAGTCATGCTTTTAGCAGGTAAGGACAACATTCGTGAAGTCATTGCCTTTCCTAAGAACAATAAGGCGAGCGACCCGATGACCCAGGCGCCAAGCACGGTGGCTGATAGCCAATTAGAAGAATTAGCACTTCATATCCAAACAAACAATGAATAGGTATTTTAGAAAACTTCGGATTCGATTTTTGAGAAAGGCTAGACGCAATCGCTTTTGGTCTATCATCTCAAGTGTTTCAAAAGAGCGCTATGCTGAGCGGATTTCAGGCTCCATTATCTACGGGATTTTGTCCAGCATAGCTGTCAACTTCTTTTTCCAGCCAGGAAATGTTTACTCGTCAGGGGTGACAGGAATTGCGCAGATTGTTTCTGCCATTTCCGTCACCTATTGGGGCTTTGAAATTCCGCTTGCGCTGGTCTACTACGGCTTGAACATCCCCTTGCTCATCATTGCCTGGTACAAGATTGGTAATAAATTTACTATTTTCACCTTTATCACGGTTACGTTTAGCTCTTTCTTTATTCAATTTATGCCCCATATCACCTTAACGACAGACCCCTTGGTCAATGCGATTTTTGGAGGTCTCATGTTGGGGACGGGGATTGGTTTTGCACTCCGCAATAACGTATCAAGTGGCGGAACGGACATCGTCAGTATCTTGATCCGACAAAAGACAGGGCGTCAGGTGGGGAGTATTTCCCTCATAGTAAATGTTTTGATTATGCTTGCAGCAGGTGTGACCTTTGGTTGGAAATATGCCCTGTATTCTATGATTGCCCTTTTTGTTTGCAGCCAGATGACGGATGTCATCTATGTCAAGCAAAAGCGCATGCAAGCCATGATTATCACTAGTCATCCCAATCGTGTCATCAAGATGATTCAAAAGAAATTGCACCGCGGTGTGACCATTATCAACGGTGCAGAAGGAGCCTACAATCACGAACAAAAGACCGTGCTGATTACCATTATCACGCGGGCTGAATTTAACGATTTTAAGGCTATTATGAAAAAGACTGACCAGACAGCCTTTGTATCTGTTGCTGATAATGTCAATATTATCGGACGATTTGTCGAGGCAGATGAATAGTGAGCTATTGTTTTAAATTGACAAACATAAATATATTGAGGCTGGGGGAGTCCAGCTTCTTTTATAAGAGTTAGTATAGTGAATTGAATAAAGGTTAGGACATCGTTAAGTCGCTTTGATGAACGCCAGTTCTATCTGAAGCTCCTAGCCTTGTCCTATTCTGTTCTCAATCCACTATAAAACAGATTGACGCAGTGATTAATTGAAATCTTTGTTTACTTTATAAGTTCAAAAGATGATTGAATCAACTGTGCAGATATCAACAGTCAGGGAAGTGACTGTTGATACCTGAGCCTAGAAATAGGAAAGTGAGGTCTTTGTGGGGCGGGTTTGAGTTCTTTCCCACGTCCTATATATTGTGTTTTTTGAATGGAGAAGAGATGAAGAAAGTATACCTTGTTTATATCAGCTTGAGTGGCAATACAGAAAGTTTTGTCAAACGCTTGACGACTTTTTTACAGTTTCAGTCAGATTTGCAGGTGGAGCAAGTCCATGTCAAGGACTTGGTCAAGCAGGACATTCCCTTCTATGAACTTGATGCGCCTTTTGTGGCTTTTTTACCAACCTATTTAGAGGGTGGAAACGGTGTGGACAATGGCGATGTTGAGATTTTAACGACGCCTTTGGGAGATTTTATTGCTCATGGCAGCAATGTAGAGAAGTGTCTAGGGGTTGTCGGATCTGGAAATCGCAATTTCAATAACCAATATTGCCTAACAGCTAAGCAATACGCAGAACGTTTCGGATTTCCAGTCCTTGATAATTTTGAACTCCGCGGTCTCACTAATGATGTTGAGCGGGTGGGGAGAAAAATTATGGATTTGGTGTAAACGAGTGAAATAGAAAGAAACTCTAATCAGTATTCCGCTGATTAGAGTTTCTTTCTTATTTTGGTTCAGTTTCCAATATACATATACTCTGACCTGCAATCGTAATCTGATTGCTATCGTCTAGCATTGGTGGGAAAGTAAAGCGGACAGCCTGGTTCGCTTCTTTTTCATAGTTAAAGTCACTCGTTGAGAAGTTGATGATGAATTGAATGCTTTCATCATTGGATGTGACGGTGTAGCGGAGGACATATTCGGTCAGCCAATAGAAGTCGCAACTTTCTTGAATGGTGCGATAATCGCTCTGGCTCAAGATTGGATGCTCTTTTCGAAAGGCAATCAACTGGCTAATAAACTGGACATGCTCGCGGTAGCGAAGCGCTCTTGTCCAATCAAGACGGTTAATGCGATCAGGTACATTATAGGTGTTGTCGATTTCATCCTTGGTGCGGAAAAATTCTTGTCCGCTATGGAGAAAGGCCATGCCTTGGGAAATCAGAATTAGCTGAAGTCCAAAGCTAGCTGCGCGTTTCTGCTGATGTGGTGTCCAGTCAGGATTTTCGATGTGGAAATAATCAAAGGCGGTCGCATTGTCATGGCATTCAATATAGTTGACAGACTGCTCTGGACTGAGGAAATGACTAAAACGGCTTCCTGTTAGCAAGTGTTGTATCTTTTCATGCAGCTGCTTGTTTACCAAACGCTCTGGATTGAGCAAGACTTTTTTAACGGTATCACGGTAATCGTCATTGAAAAAAGCAAGTGTTTCTAGCTTTTCTGCATTGTACTGATGTGCTAGCTGGTCATAGCCCAGTCCTGTTGCCATTTTCCAGCCCTCGCCGTAGAGATAGACATTGTTGTGGAGTGTCCGCAATTCTGTCTCGATTTGATTCATGGTTTCGATGTCAAGAATGCCCATGAGGTCAAAACGGAATCCGTCAAATCCATAGAGACTGGTCCACTGGCGGAGTGATTGTTTGATATAGTTGCGGACCATGCTGCGTTCGCTTGCGACATCATTTCCACAGAAAGTACCGTCTGTGCGAAGACCATTTTCCTGGTAACGATAGAAATAACCAGGGACAATACGCTCAAAGGCATATTCTTCTGCGTGGTAAACATGATTGTAAACTACATCCATAATGACGCTGATATCGGCATCGTGGTAGGCTTGAATGGCTGTTTGCAATTCGCAAATTCGTGCGTACGGGTCATCTGGGTTGCTGGCAAAAGAACCTTCGGGGACATTGTACTGTACAGGGTCATATCCCCAGTTATACACAAGCTGTGGATAACGTTCATCGATACTCCCAAAATCATAAAGGGGCATGAGTTGGATATGAGTTACTCCAAGTTTTTTGATGTAGTCCATGCCAAGGGTCATGTCTTCTAGTTGAGGGGATTCTGTCAAGCCTAGGAATTGGCTGGGATGCGCAAATCCTGCACCTGCCTGCTGTGAGAAGTCACGGACACTCATTTCATAGATAATGGCTTGCGCAGGTACGAGCTGGGTACGGGCTCTTTTTGGAGTTGCAAGTCTAGCAAGATTGATGACGTAGCTGTCTCCGGAGTTTGCGGTTGAAGATAGTGCGTAAGGATCATGAATAGAAATCCATTCTCCATTGACCTTGTGGAGGTAGTGATAGCTAGACCCGTCAAAGTCACCTGCTACCGTCACCTGCCAGACACCTTTTTCCTGCTTTTGCATGGCGTAAGGTGTACCGTCAAGGATTAGAAAGACTGTCTTTGAAATGGGGGCCCAGAGTTTGAACTGGGTTTCTTTCAGACTGTAGTGAGAACCCAAATCCTGTCCGTCGTAGGTAAAGGTCTGCTCAAAGAGGTTTGAGCGAACAATCTGTCCGTAGGCTAGTTCAGTTTTGTTTCGATCTTGATCGTAAATAGTATAATCACCCGTCAAGCTGAGCGGATGAAGGCTGGCAAGCTGATAGGTTACCGTCTGATGTTCTTCAGTTCGGTTATGGATAACCAGTTCTTCTTCAGTCTTGTGAGAGGCAATGTGAAAGACCATATCAGGATGATCGAAGCGTTTTTCAAGAAGAACTCGGATGCTTGCTTCGTCATCAAGATAGGCTTTAAATTGTCGTAAGGCCATGAGCCAATGGCTCCTTTCTAAAGTTCAGTAATAGTATGTGGAATCACACGACGATAGCAAATCTGTTTTTCTTCTTTGCTATCATTGATAATTTGAAGTAGGGTATCGCAGGCGACACGTCCCAGTTGAATGGCATGAACGTCTACGTAGGCATCGATTGGAAGTTTCGGCTTGACAGAGTCAAAGGAAATAATTGGCAACTGCACATTGATTTCATTGAGATAGTGCAAGATTCCCTCTGCCACCATGGTATCGGTTGTGACAATAGCATCTGGTTTTTGTTTCATGAGTTTTTTCATGAGTTTATAGCTACTGTCCTCAAGAAGAAATCCTGAGCTGAACTTGACCTTGCTATCATCAAGTGGGATATTATAGGCTTTCAGAGCCTTTTTATAGCCCTTATAGCGGTCTTGAGACACAACCAGTTCCTTATTTCCAGCTACAAAAGCGAGATTCTGATACCCTTTTTGGATGAAGTAGCTCGTCGCTTCAAAGGCTGCCTGAATATTATCATTATCGACCAATGAGATAAAAGGTGATGCGGCCTTTCCCAAAATGAGAAATGGGAACTTGTGCTGAATAGCTAGTTGCACCAGCGGATCATCTGGCTTAGAGTAGAGGAAAATTAAGCCGTCAACTCGTCTGCCGTAGACCATTTGAGAAATGGCTTCTAACCGCTGAGCTTCATCTTTTCCGGTGCTAATTTGAATGGCATAGTTATGATCAGCTGCGACTTGCGAGATACCACGTAAGGCAGTCGGAAAGAATGGGTTTTGATAGAAAATATCCGAGTCATCTGGTAGAACAAGTCCAATCACCTGAGTATAGCTACTAACCAAGCTACGGGCATTGAGATTGGGATGATAATTGAGCTCTGTCATGGCCTTGCGGACACTTTCCTTGGTCTTTTGGCTGATAGCAGAGCTGTTTTGAATGACACGAGTGACAGTTGAGGGAGAAACCCCTGCTAATTTTGCAACATCTTTAATGGTAGCACGCATACAAACCTCCTAAGCATGATCTCGAAATTTTGTGGTGAAAAAGACCCAGAGTAAGACAAGCACAAACAGGATATTTTGTACCGTCATGACAGTTGTTACTGTTTGACCAAACAGGCCGACGAAACAGGCGATAATCGTTGGCAAACCGAGACAATTGAGGGCCAAATTATAGCACTCTTTAATGGATTGTAGGTGAAAGAGTGTCGATTTTTTTGTTAGGTAAAGAAAGAAGGTTGCTCCAAGAACAATAAAGAGCAGATTTGCGCCCAAGAGAAAGGCGGAAATAAGGGTAATCGTAAGGCTAATCGGAAGTCGATTTTGCTGGTACCAAGCCTGGGAAATCGCAGTGGTTAAGCCTTGTTTCGCATGGAAACTACTGGCCTCAAAGCCTTGATAAGAGGTTTCCACCAAGGTCGTCTCCCCCTTACGGATAATCAGCTTGTCAGTATCGAATTGGTAGGTAAAACCAGCTCCTTGTGGTACTTCTTTTCCAAAAGTGACGTCCTGAGTATGGGTTTCTCCTTGATAGGTCAACTGTCCATTAGAAAACTGGCTATGCTGGGCTAAATCTGTCACGACCTGTTCAGTCAAGGGTTCATAGATGCCGTCAATGAAGTTTTCAAGTGGGTAGGTGGTCAATTGAACGGTTTGTAAAGACGAGGGAATGACCAAGAGAGCAATCAGAAAGACAGTTGTAAACAGACGTTGCCAGAGGGTCATGGCATGCCGATTGGCAAACATTTTTTGTGGTGTTACAATGCTTGAAAAATAAGAAAAGGGGTAAGGTAACATAGGTATCCTCTCATTTCTTTCACTTTCTAGTTTTGCTTGATGACGCTGTTCATTCGTCCGATTGAGTAGGCTCCAAAAACGGAAAGATTGAATGATAATGTCTAGTCGTTTCTTAGAACCTTATTCACAGTTCAGCAACTCTATTCAGGGTTTATTTTTCAAAATACAGTCAGTATTTCTTCAAAAAATGCCTTGATTATCGTAAAATAAGCTCCCGATTAGAGTGACTTCGCTTATGAATAAGGTTCTTATACTCGTCAAAAATCAAAGTCTGACGCCGTTAACTCACCTTGCTTCAACAGTCCAGTGGACTGTTGAAGGTTGGAAATAAGGATTATTGTATAATCCTCAGTTAACATCAGTCCAGTGGACTGTTGAAGGTTGGAAATAAGGATTATTGTATAATCCTCAGCTACCATCAGTCCAGTGGACTGTTGAAGGTTGGAAATAAGGATTATTGTATAATCCTCAGTTAGCATTAGTCCGAACTAGTAGTTCAGTGGAGACGAGCTAAGCTCGCTCTATTTCTCACCTCCCACAATTCTTAATTGCAAGGGACGAGCTAGGCTCGTTTTATTTCTCATCTTCCACAATTTTTAATTGCAAGGGACGAGCTAGGCTCGTTTTATTTCTCATCTTCCACAATTCTTAATTGCAAGGGACGAGCTAAGCTCGCTCTATTTCTCACCTTCCACAATTCTTAATTGCAAGGGACGAGCTAGGCTCGTTTTATTTCTCATCTTCCACAATTCTTAATTGCAAGGGACGAGCTAGGCTCGTTCTATTTCTCACCTTCCACAATTCTTAATTGTGGAAGCTAGTCAGATTTTGATTTTTATAGAGTATTAAATGTTGGGTGTCACCTCTTGATTTCACTTCGTGCTCATAAGAAAAGGTGGGACAAAGATTATCCCTTGTCACCACCACTCGTTAAACCTGATACAAAGTTCTTTTGGAGGAAGAAGAATAGGGTACAAATTGGCAGAGCAATGAGAATTGCACCAGCTGCGAAGTATGCGATTTTCAAGTTTTTCGCATCGTTGACAAAGGTCTGAAGACCAACGGCAACGGTGTAGTATTCTTTTTCACGAAGCAAGAACTTAGATAAGATGTAATCGCCAAACGGTCCCATGAATGCCCAGAGTGCCTGTACCGCAATCATTGGACGAACGAGGGGAAGAACGATTTGCCAGAAACGTCTGAAGTGTCCAGCACCGTCTAGTTTTGCCGATTCATCAAGAGAAATTGGTACCGTATCAAAGTAACCTTTCATCAACCAAGCGTTCATCGGGATTCCGCCACCGACATAAAGGAAGATGAGGAACCAGCTTTGGTTGAGGGCGTTGAGCATTAAGGCCATAACGAAGAAGGCTGTAAGGGCAGCCATAGTCGGTACCATTTGGATAATCAAGAAGAAGACCAAACTTTGTTTACGAGCGAGGAAGTTATAACGACTGTAAGCGTATCCTGCTAGTACCACTATACTGGTTTGGACAACCATTGTCAAGAGGGCGATCACCAAGGTATTAAGGTACCAAGTGCCGTATAGGGTTTCGCTGAAAAGTTTGCTAAAATTCTCGAGGGTAAAGGTGATATTGCCGTCCAACTTGAAGGCCACCACGTTTCCTGATTTAAAGGCAGAGGTAATGGTAATCAAGAGTGGATAGATGATAACGACAGACAAGACAATCAAGTAGAGATAGGTCAAGGTCTGACTGAGACGACGTTTAAATTTTACAGAAAGTTTCATCTTACACATCCTCCATGTCAAACGCATTTAATTTCTTGAAGGCAATCATGGAGATACTGATGACAATCATTGAAATAATCAAGGTCACGGCTGCCGCCATTGAGTATTGAGGAGAAGTTCCTGTTGTCAATTTATAAATCCATGAAATCAGGATATCCGTTGAACCAGCTCCTCCACCGACACTACCAGGTCCACCGTTGTTAAAGAGGTAGATAATGGAGAAGTTGTTGAAGTTGAAGGTATATTGACTAATCAAGGTTGGTGCAGCAACCGCAAGAATCATCGGGAAGGTGATGCTACGGAATTTTTGCCAAGGACTAGCCCCGTCAATGTAAGCTGCTTCGTACAAATCATTTGGAATAGACTGCAAGATACCAAGGGTCAATACGTAGATGTAAGGGAAACCAAGCCAAGCCTGCATCATGATTAAAGCAACTTTTGTCCAGAATGGGTCTGTTTTCCATGGAATGAGGAAGTTGTCAATAAATGGCAAGAACTTACTCAAAAATGGGAGTACCTGCGTATTGATTGCACCGACACTATCGTTGAACATATTGCTAAAAGTCAAAATCGTCACAAAGGCAGGAACAGCCCATGGAAGCAGGAAGATGACACCGAAGATGCGTTTTCCTTTGATAAATGGCTGATTAGCGACAATAGCAGTTAAAATACCAATGACAATCTGAGCAGTTGAAGCGCACAGAGCCCAAATAATGGTCCATGATAAGACAGATCCAAAGGCACTGCGGAAGGTACTCAATGACCAGATATTCGAGAAGTTAGCAAGACCGACCCAGTCCAATAAGGCACCTGGTGGTAAATGTTGGAAGTCGTAGTTGGTAAAGGCAATTAAAAGCGTTACGACAACAGGGAAGATAATAGCAAAGGTCATGGCTACGTAGGACGGGATAATCAAGAGATACGGAAAACCATTCTCATAGATATTTTGAATCATTCCCTTGAGGGTTGTAGTGACAGGAATGCCACTATTCCAACGTTTTGCTGTATCTTTTGCGTCTTTCAAATTCAACACATAAAAGAAGAGATAGACTACAATGATGATAAGGTGGAAAGAACCACGAATCAGCATAAAAAGGGAATTGTCACGTCCACGTTGGCTGCCGAGTGTGACAAGATTTGCAATCTCTCCAGAAGCAATGGTGATTAAGTAAAGGAGAAAAGCAATGGTTACTCCGAGGAAAATAAATCCTTTTGCTTTTTGTTTATTATACAGTTGTCCTAGACCAGGAATCAAAGACAAAAGTAGGGCTTTACTAGGGTTTTGTTGGGTCATCCTGAAATTTCCTTTCTAGTAAGCGAGTATCACTGAAAATATAGCTCCTTGTGAGCTACCTGATCTTTCAATGAGTATAAAGCTGGAATAAAAGACTGGGAGTAAACCCAGCCTCATTCCATTCAATAGTCTGCTTATTGGCCGTATTTTTGTGAGATAGTATCTTCAATCAATTTCACAGCATCATTTGCAGCTGTTTTAGCGTCTTTTTTACCACTTGCAGCTTCAAAGAGCATGTTTGCAGCTGGTTCCCAAACTGTACTCATTTCAGAGATATTTGGAAGTGGTTGTGCAGAAGAGAATTGGGCAACAACGGCACTTGTCAATTCGTCTTTTTTACCGACAGCATATTCACGAGCCTCAGTATTTGCTGGAACTTCATTTGTCATATCGTAAAGTGCTTTTTGCTGATCAGTTGAAGTCAAGTAATCAACAAATTTTTGTGCCATATCAGGATTTTGTGATCCAACTGGGATAACCCATGCTTTACCACCACCAAATGCTTGGTAATCTTTGCCATTTGGAAGGGTTGGAATGGTTGCAACACCGTAGTTGACTTTTGCTTCTTTATAAGACGCTGCTTGCCATGGTCCATCGATGATTGCTGCAGTTTTACCTTCTGTAAATTGTGTCTTGATGAGATTTGCTGCTGCAGAAGTATCTTGAAGACCTTGAGGCCATTGTCCGTACCAAGTTTTTGCGTATTCAATTGCTTTGATTGCGCCGTCATTGTTCAAGCCAATGTCTTTTGGATTGGTACCATTGTCACCAAATACATAACCACCGTATCCAGCAAGAAGTCCATAAGTGTAGTAGAAGTTCGTCCAGTCAGCGAGGAAAGCAGTTGTTTTACCATTTTCACCTTCAAAGGCATATTTGGCATCTTTTGCCATTGCTTCTAATTCAGCAAATGTTTTTGGAGCTTCTTTGATAAGGTCTTTGTTGTAGTAAAGAACGAGTGTTTCGATAACAGCTGGTGAACCGTACACTTTTCCACCATTTGTGACAAGTGCTTTAGTTGTATCGTCTGTCATGCTCGTTTCAGCAAGTTTGACTTCTGACAATTGACCTTCTGAACCAAGGCTACCTACACGGTCGTATGGTGCCATCATGACATCAGGCGCTGACCCTGATTGGTTGTCAAGAGAAAGGTTTTCAAGTCCTCTAAGAGCATCCCCTGTTTTGACAGTGACTTTAACACCGTTGTCTTCTTCAAATTTTTTCGCTGCAGAGTCAATGTATTCTTTGTAACCTTGATCCACATAGACGGTCAATGATTTTCCATCAGCAGCTGAATCATTAGAAGCTGATTTATTTGAAGAACAAGCAGCAAGTACGCTTGTCGTAGCAGCAAGAAGAGCCATGCTCTTGATTAATTTGTGTTTCATATTATCCCCTCCAAGAATAATTGTAATATGGTGAGAAACGCCTACGCATAACGCAAACGTTTGCTTTTCGAACCTATTATATCGCAAAATGAATGCGTTTGCAAGTCTTTTTTGTGATATTTTTATAAAATTTTTGTCACGTGTCAAATAGTTGCTAAATCGGTATAAAACATAGAAAAAACATAGATTCTCGACAAATAGGACTTGATTTGTGAGCGCTAACATTATATAATGTTAGCGAGCAAACGTTTGCGATTAAAAAGCGCAAATAATCATTGTATTCTATATAAAAAGGGGTTAGTAATATGAAAGAACGGCAAAGTGGAGTCTTGCTGCATGTTTCCTCATTACCAGGAAAATACGGGATCGGAACTTTTGGACAGTCAGCCTATGACTTTGTAGATTTTTTGGTCAGAACCAAGCAGCGTTACTGGCAGATTTTACCATTAGGAACAACGAGTTATGGGGATTCTCCTTATCAGTCATTTTCAGCCTTTGCGGGGAACACCCATTTCATCGATTTCGATCGATTGATAGAAGAAGGATGGTTAGACGCCCATGAAGTAGAAGGGATTGACTTTGGCGAAAATCCGACAGAAGTTGATTATGCCAAGATTTTCTATGGTCGCCGTCCAGTTCTAGAAAAGGTTGTTGCACACATGAAAGCGCAAGGTCTACCAGCAGACTATCAGACTTTCTTGGAAGAGCAGGCTTCTTGGTTGGATAATTTTGCAGAATACATGGCTATTAAGGAACATTTTGACCTCAAAGCATGGACTGAGTGGGAAGATGCTGCCATTCGCAGACGAGAAGCGGCCGCCTTAGCCTCTTACCGTGAACAATTGGCTGACCAAATCGATTATCACCGTATTACTCAGTATCTGTTCTTTCGTCAATGGCGGGCCTTGAAAAACTATGCCAATGAGCGCGGTGTTGAGATTGTGGGAGATATGCCGATTTATATTGCGGCAGACTCATCTGATATGTGGGCCAATCCTCAATTCTTCAAAACAGATGAAGAAGGACGTCCGAGTGTGGTAGCAGGTTGCCCACCAGATGCTTTTTCAGAAATTGGTCAGTTGTGGGGCAATCCGATTTATGACTGGGACGCGATGAAGGCAGACGGTTTTTCTTGGTGGATTGCACGCTTGCGTGAGAGCTTTAAGTTGTACGATATGGTGCGTATTGACCACTTTATCGGTTTTGCGTCTTTCTGGGAAATCCCAGCGGGTGAAACAACAGCTGTCAATGGTTATCGCGTAGAGGCACCAGGTTTTGAATTATTTGCGGCCATTAAAGAAGCTTTGGGCGATTTGAATATTATTGCTGAGGATTTAGGTTCTGTGACAGATAAGGTTATTGAACTGCGTGAAACAACAGGCTTCCCTGGCATGAAGGTCTTGCAATTCGCCTTTGATCCTTATGGAGATAGCATCGAGATTCCTCATAACCACCGGCGAAATGTTGTGGCCTATACTGGTACGCATGATAATAGTACGGTTCGTGGTTGGTATGAGAATGAAGTCAGTGATGAAGCAAAGGCTTATCTGGATGCTTATAGCAACCGTCATTCGGATGAATCCATTAACCATGCCATGCTCCGTATGCTCTTTGGGTCTGTCGCCTTTATGGCAGTAGCAACCATGCAGGATTTGCTCGAATTAGACGGCTCTGCACGGATGAATTTGCCAAATACCCTAGGTGGAAACTGGACATGGCGGATGACAAAAGAGCAACTGACAGCAGAAGTAGAAGCAAATCTGCTAGATTTGACGACTACCTATCGCCGCCAGAATGTGAAACAATAGAGAGTTGTTCTGTTTGAAAGTGTGTAATATTTTCTTACGATTAGGATTGACAAGCCAAAAATAAAGGAGTATAATCGATTGTAACAAAACAATCATACAAGGGGGATGTGTTATGAAAAAACCAATTCATTTATATATTTTGGTAGTGTTGTCAATGATTTCGACTTTGATTAAAGTATGGACAACCTTCTTTCTCAAATTTGAAGAAGAAAAAATGGGTGCAGTCTTTGATCCTGCAACAGTGAGTGCTTTAAAAACAGCTTTTGCATTTGAGACGAATCTGGCAAATAAGGCTATCGTTATCATCTTGTTTGTGCTTCTGATTGTAACCATTGTCTTTCTATTCCAAAAGAAAAACGAGTTAGCTTCCTATGGCTATATTGCCTATCTCTTTGGCACCCTCTTACGTTCAACCTATTTTTACATTGGGGAACATATCTTAAACAATTATATTATATCTGTCATCCTTTTTGCCATCTTCTTTGGATTGACTGTTTTCTTCTTGGTCCGCAAACCAAAAGAAAAACCGTCAATGGAACAAACGGCAACAGATATTTAAAGAAAGTAAAGCTCCTTGGGAATGTCCAAGGAGCTTGTTGTTTACATTTTCTTAGGAGCTTCAACACCAAGGAGACGAAGAGCTTCTTTTAAGACAACACCTGTTGCGTAAGCCAAAGCTAGGCGGCTGTCGCGTTCTGGACTTTCATCAAGAATGCGGGTATGGGCATAGTATTTGTTAAAGGCTTGGGCAAGGTTAATCGCATACTTGGCAATCAAGGATGGGTCGTACTTGTCAGCAGCTTTTTCGATGACGTTGGCGAAGTTTTGGAGATGTTTGATAATCTCCCAGCTTTCTGCATCAGTCAATTGATACTGGTTGTCCGTTGCTGGTGTGAAGTTGCCTTTGCGAAGAATCGATTGAATCCGTGCGTAGGCATATTGGACGTAAGGGCCAGTTTCCCCTTCAAAGGATACCATAGCTTCCAAGTCAAAGTCATAGCCGTTTTCGCGGTCTGTTTTGAGATCGAAGAATTTTACAGCTCCTACACCAACAGCTTCTGCGATAGCTTCCTTGTCTTCCAAATCAGGATTTTTTGCTTCGATTTGAGAGAGGGCACGAGAAACGGCTTCATCAAGAGTTGGTTCTAAGAGGATGATATTTCCCTTACGAGTAGACAGTTTTTTCTTGTCTCTTGTCACCAAACCAAAGGCGATGTGAAGCATATCATCACTCCAGTCAAGTCCCATTTCCTTAAGGACAGCTTTTAATTGCTTGAAGTGGTTGGCTTGTTCTTGCCCCACGACGTAGATATTTTTAACGAAGTTATACTGTTCTTTGCGGTAAAGGGCTGTTGCAATATCACGGGTAATGTAGAGGGTTGCACCATCTGATTTCATGATGAGGGCTGGTGGGAGATTGTAGTTTTCCAAATCAACAATCATGGCACCTTTTGATTCTTGTAGGAGGTTTTTCTCTTTGAGAATCTCAATTCCCTTGTCCATCTTATCGTTGTAGAAGGCTTCACCTTGGATATAATCAAAGGTAATGTTTAGCTTGTCGTAAATACGGTTGAACTCAACCAAGCTCTCATCGCGGAACCATTGCCAGAGTTCAAGAGCTTCTGCATCTCCGTCTTCCAATTTTTTAAACCATCTGCGTCCTTCTTCGTCTAGTTCAGGATTTTCATCAGCCTCAGCATTGATACGGACATAGAGTTTGAGTAATTCTGAAATTGGATTAGCTTCGACAGCCGCCTTATCCCCCCATAGCTTGTAGGCCACGATTAAGAGTCCAAACTGTTTGCCCCAGTCGCCTAAATGGTTGATACGAAGCGCCTTGTAGCCCATTTTTTCATAGATATTGGCAAGGGCATCTCCGATAACCGTAGAACGTAAGTGACCAACTGAGAAGGGTTTTGCGATGTTTGGACTAGACATGTCAATCGTGATGTTTTTCCCTTCCCCACGTTTTTGTTGTCCATATTTCTCTTTTTCTTCAATGACTTGGGTTAAGGTAGCGTGTGAGATAGCTGCTTTATCTAGGAAAAAGTTCACGTAAGGACCAGTTGCAACAATTTTTTCAAATCCGTCTGTATCCAATTTTTCCACGATGTCAGCTGCAATGGCTTGAGGCGCCTTGCGCTCTACTTTTGCTAATGAAAAAGCAGGGAAAGCAATATCTCCCATTTCAGATGATTTTGGTTTTTCTAATAGTGCGTAAATCACTTCTAAATCGAGACTAGGAATGGCAGTTGCGAGTTTTTCAGCAACAAGCATTTTTTGATTCATAATAAACCTCCAGAGTTATTCATTCTATTTTAACATATTTCTGCTTTTACGCATGAGAAAACAGCTAAAATTTGTTATAATATTCCTAATGATACAGTTAGAGGTAGACGAGTGAATAAAGCAGAACGACAACAGTTAATTCAAACCATGATTCGTCAAGAAAAGATTCGGACCCAGGCAGAAATCAAGCAGGGGCTTGAACGGCATGGAGTTTCCGTGACTCAGACCACCTTGTCGCGGGACTTGCGGGAATTGGGGCTTGTAAAAATGCACGAAAATGGCAGTTCCTACTATAGCTTGCCAGCAAATGAAGAAGAAATGGCTTTTAGCCAGTTATTGGCCCAATATGCTTATAAGGTAGAGCGAGCAAGTTTCATTTTAGTGCTTCATTCCGAATTGGGAGAAGCAGCTTTAATGGCCAATATCATTGATATTGAAAAACCCGCAACCATTTTGGGAACCTTAGCAGGGGCTGACACCTTATTGGTTATCTGTCGTGATGAAGAGGCGGCTAAGCAGGTTGAAGCGGAAATCAATTCTTATTTAGACTGAGAGGGGCGAGATGACAAAAGAAAAAATTTCACCCGGCATGCAACAGTATCTGGATATTAAAGCCAATTATCCAGATGCTTTTTTGCTATTTCGTATGGGTGACTTCTATGAATTATTTTATGACGATGCGGTAGAGGCAGCGCAGATTTTGGAATTAGCGCTTACCAGTCGCAATCGCAATGCGGAAAATCCAATTCCAATGGCAGGGGTACCGTATCATGCGGCTCAGCAGTACATTGATACCTTGGTCGATTTGGGACACAAGGTCGCAGTGGCAGAGCAAATGGAAGATCCTAAGACAGCCGTGGGTGTTGTCAAGCGGGAAGTGGTGCAGGTCATCACTCCCGGCACAGTTGTGGATTCGTCAAAGATTGGATCTGAGAGTAATTTTTTAGTTGCGATTGAGCGGATGGGA
Organism: Streptococcus respiraculi; assembly: GCF_003595525.1. Classification (NCBI taxonomy): domain Bacteria; kingdom Bacillati; phylum Bacillota; class Bacilli; order Lactobacillales; family Streptococcaceae; genus Streptococcus; species Streptococcus respiraculi. Next base: position 88,287 of record NZ_CP022680.1, read on the forward strand.
GTGATCTATGCTTTATCTTATATGGATGTGGCAACAGGTCAGTTCTTTGTGACCAGTCTGGATGATTTTATGAGCCTATGCGGGGAAATCCGTAATTTGCGGGCCCGTGAATTGGTCATTGGTTATCAGGTGTCAGAAGAGGAAGAGCAGGTGTTGACCAGTCAGATGAATCTTCTCCTATCTTATGAGGATACGGTAGCAGATGACGTGCAATTGATTGACTCCTCCTTAATTGAGGTCGAAAAAAATGCCGCAGGAAAACTACTCAGCTATGTCTTGCGGACGCAGTTGCGTGACTTGGTGCATTTGCAAAAGGTACAACATTATGAGATTAAGGACTACCTGCAAATGGACTATGCGACCAAGTCCAGCCTTGATTTACTGGAAAATGCCCGAACAGGCAAGAAGCATGGCAGTCTTTACTGGCTTCTTGACGAGACTAGGACAGCTATGGGCTTACGCTTGTTGCGTTCATGGATTGACCGTCCCTTGATTGACCGGACAAAAATTGAATCGCGTCAACGTGTGGTACAGGTCTTCCTTGATTACTTCTTTGAGCGTAGCGACTTGATTGAGAGCTTAAAAGGCGTCTATGATATCGAGCGCTTGGCTAGTCGTGTTTCCTTTGGGAAAACACTACCTAAGGACTTGCTCCAACTGGCTCAGACGCTGGAAAATGTTCCTGCGATGAAGGCGATTTTAGAGCAGATGAATGAGTCTGCCCTTGCGCCCTTGATTGCAGGCTTGGATCCTATTCCTGAACTCCATGCTCTGATTAGTGAGGCAATTGATCCAGATGCCCAAGGTGCGATTACAGACGGAGATATTATCAAAACAGGTTTTGATGCGACCTTGGACCAATACCGTCTGATCATGCGAGAAGGAACAGGCTGGATTGCTGAAATTGAAGCCAAGGAGCGAGCTAACTCTGGCATCAACAATCTGAAAATTGATTACAATAAAAAAGATGGTTACTATTTCCACGTGACCAATTCCAATCTTAATAACGTTCCCGACCATTTTTTCCGTAAGGCAACCCTGAAAAATTCAGAGCGCTATGGCACGGAGGAGTTAGCAAAAATTGAAGGACAAATGCTCGAAGCGCGTGATAAATCGGCTCATCTGGAGTATGAAATCTTCATGCGTATCCGTCAAGAAGTCGAAAAATACATCAGTCGCCTGCAACGCTTGGCACGAATCATTGCGACGATTGATGTGCTACAATCCTTTGCCGTTGTCGCAGAAGCTCAGCGCTACGTGTGTCCGCAGTTTACCGATAGTAGTCGGCAAGTGCTGATTGAACAAGGACGCCATGCGGTTGTGGAAAAGGTCATGGGCAAGCAAACCTATATTCCAAACTCCATTGTCCTTGATGAAGCAACCAATATGCAGCTGATTACAGGACCAAATATGAGTGGTAAGTCTACTTATATGCGTCAGCTAGGCATGATTGTTATCATGGCGCAGATGGGCTCGTATGTGCCAGCAGAACAAGCGACTTTGCCGATTTTTGATGCTATTTTCACACGGATTGGAGCAGCAGATGATTTGGTCAGTGGGCAGTCCACCTTTATGGTAGAGATGATGGAAGCCAACAAGGCAGTTCGTTTGGCTAGTCAAGATTCACTGATTCTCTTTGATGAATTGGGACGGGGAACTGCCACCTATGATGGAATGGCACTGGCTCAGTCGATTATCGAGTATATCCATGACCGCATTGGGGCAAAGACTCTTTTTGCGACCCACTATCATGAATTGACCGATTTAAGTGAAACCTTGGCACATTTAGAAAATGTCCATGTATCCACCTTAGAACACAATGGTCAAGTAACCTTCTTGCACAAGATTGCTTCAGGCCCTGCTGATAAGTCTTACGGAATTCATGTGGCTAAAATTGCGGGTATGCCAGACGAACTCCTGCAGCGGGCAGACACTATTTTACAATCCCTAGAAAATCAAAATCAGTTGCCGCAGAGAGTAGAAGAGGCCCCTCTCCAGCCTCCTGTTGGTCAAATGGACCTCTTTTCCGCCCCACATCCAGCACTAGAACAATTAGAGAAGTTAGATATTTATGCCATGACCCCACTTGACGCCATGAATGCCCTAGCGGAGTTGAAGAAATTATTGTAAAAAGAGAAAAGCTAGGGGAACCTAGCTTTTTTAATAGCTTTATAAAACAACCACATAGATTGCTTCTTCTACCGTATAGGCAACGGATATTGAAATCTGTTCATAGATGATGTTTAATAAAGGTAAGAAAGGAGTTGTTATGAAAGTAAGAATTGAGATTGACCCGAATATTGCAGAAGACAGGGTCATGATTGAAGTGCGTGCCCTGACCCCAGTTATTTCGGATTGGGTTGCGTATACCAAACGGTTGGACACCGTTCCAACTAATTTAACGGTCAAAAAGGGAGAGGATATCTATTTTCTTGATTGGGATGATATTTACACCCTCTATTTGGAAAATCGTATCTTGCAGGCCAAAACGAAAGATGACTGTTACAAATCTTCTTTGCGACTCTATCAGGTCAAGGAGATGTTACCGCAGTATTTTTTGCAGATTTCGCAATCGGAAATCATCAATTTACATCAACTGGACCATTTACAAGTGACCACAAACGGTCTTGTCAAACTTGTTTTTAAAAATAGAGAAGTGACCTACTCGTCCCGTCGCTATCTCAAACATATCAAGGAGGCATTACACCTATGAAACGCTATCTTTATTCCGCTAGTTTAGGCGTCACCATCGGCCTTAGCATCTCGCTCATCATGTCCGCCTGCTTTGGACACGGCATCTACCTTCCACTGAACCCTTCATCAACTCTGGGACAATACTATCTGAGCCATTTTAGTCCTGTGGTTATCATGTTTATCTCGGTTCTTATATGGGCTATGATTGGCCTGTTATTTCAAATAGCGAATCAGATTTTTAAGCAAGATTGGAGTTTGCTTAAAATGACGGTGGTGCATTTTCTTCTAACCGCAATCGGCTTTACTTCGCTCGGCTTACTAGCAGGTTGGTTTCCGCTTCGTCTCCCTTGGCTTATCTTCTTTGAAACCATCTTTATTGCCATTTATGCCCTTATCTTTTTCATCAATTATCATGACATGAAAAAGCAGGTGACAGCCATTAACCAAGGTTTGGAGAAATAGAGGCTTTTATATAACAAAGTCTAGTTTACCAAGGAGCAGAGTAGTTACCCTACCTGCTCTTTTTATTTCCCTTTATGGTATAATAAGGTCATTAGAAAGACAGGAATACTTATGGCAACTATTATTGAACTACCAGAAGTCCTTGCCAATCAGATTGCGGCAGGTGAAGTGATTGAGCGTCCTGCTAGTGTAGTCAAAGAATTGGTGGAAAATTCGATTGATGCAGGTGCTAGCCAAATCAGCATCAGTATCGAAGAATCAGGACTTAAAAAAATTGAAATTAGTGACAATGGAGAAGGAATTGCCCCTGATCAGGTATCTTTAGCCCTTCGCCGTCATGCAACCAGTAAAATCAAAAGTCAGTCAGACTTGTTCCGCATTCGGACCTTGGGATTTCGTGGAGAGGCCCTGCCGTCTATCGCATCCGTCAGTCGGATTCGGATTGAGACTGCAACAGAAACTGCACCTCATGGTCTGTTACTGGAGGCTGAAGCAGGGCAAGTGACGAGAGAAGACGTCATGAGCCGACCTATCGGCACACGCATCTCCGTGGAAGAATTGTTCTATAATACTCCCGCAAGGCTCAAGTACATTAAAAGTCAGCAGGCGGAATTGTCCCATATTGTGGATGTGATGAATCGCTTGAGCTTGGCTCACCCTGAGATTGCCTTTAGCTTGGTCAATGAGGGACGAGAGTTAATCCAAACAGCAGGAACGGGCAGTTTGCGCCAAGCTATTTCAGGTGTATACGGTATTGCATCAGCTAAAAAAATGGTTGGGATTGCAGCTGAGGACTTGGATTTTCTGGTGTCAGGTTATGTGTCCCTACCAGAGTTGACACGGGCCAATCGCAATTACATCAGCATCTTCATCAACGGGCGCTACATTAAGAATTTCTTGCTCAATCGTGCGATTTTAGACGGTTATGGTAGCAAGCTTATGGTCGGTCGTTTTCCGCTCGCTGTGATTGATATTCAGATTGATCCCTATTTGGCGGATGTTAATGTGCATCCGACCAAGCAAGAAGTGCGGATTTCAAAGGAAAAGGAACTGATGAGCCTTATTCGTGAGGCGATTGCAGCTGCGCTCAAGGAACAAGATTTGATTCCAGATGCTTTGGAAAATCTAGCCAAATCAAGCACCCGAACCAAAATCAAGACCGAGCAAGTCACCCTCCCCTTAAAAGAGACCAATCTTTATTACGATACCGTTCGGCAGGATTTCTTTGTCAAACCGCAAACTGTTTCTGAAGAAATCAAGGAATTTCAGCCCACCAAAGAGGTTGACAATATAGTTGACAAGGAAGTTGACAAGTCTGTCAATATCAAGTTTGCCCAGCGAGAAGAATTAGCGACCGATGACCTAGAGCACCCAAGTATTGGAAAAAAAGAGTTGGCAAAATTAGCCGATCGCTTAGAAAATGAAGAAATTTCAACTTTCCCAGAATTAGAATATTTCGGACAAATGCACGGCACCTACCTGTTTGCGCAAGGAAAATCAGGTCTTTATATCATTGACCAGCATGCAGCCCAAGAACGGGTCAAATATGAAGAATACCGCGAAAGCATTGGAAATGTTGAGCATTCCTCCCAGCAGCTATTGGTCCCTTATATCTTTGACTTTCCTGCAAATGATGCCTTGTTGCTCAAGCAAAAATTAGATGCCTTGTGTCAAGTCGGTGTCAACTTAGAGGAATACGGCGTCAACCAATTCATTCTACGCGAACATCCGATTTGGATGAAAGAAGACGAGATTGAGTCTGCTGTCTATGAGATGTGCGACATGCTCTTGTTAACAGATGAAGTTTCCATCAAGCGTTACCGAGCAGAACTGGCGATTATGATGTCTTGTAAACGGTCGATTAAAGCAAATCATTCGCTCGATGATTATTCGGCTCGCCACTTGTTGCGCCAATTAGCAACCTGTAAAAATCCCTATAATTGTCCGCACGGGCGACCCGTCTTGGTTCATTTTACAACGTCCGACATGGAAAAAATGTTCCGCCGTATTCAGGAAAATCATACCAGTCTTCGGGAATTGGGCAAGTATTGACCCATTAAGGAGAGCGTTATGAAAGAGTTTTTTGCCCTGCCCAAACAGATTCAAATCCGTGAGGGGTTCAAATTTTTATCCGCTATGTTGGGAAATACCATTTTCCCTTTTATGGCGCTTTATTATTCCCATTATTTTGGGAATTTTTGGACAGGCATTTTGCTGATTATCACTCAGCTTGTCAGCTTTGTGTCAACCCTGTATGGTGGACACATGGCAGACTCTATGGGTAGAAAAAAGGTTGCTGACCTTGGGAATTTAGGTGTTTGCATAGGTTTTATGATCGTTCTTTTGGCAAATATCCCTCATCATACCTTGCCTATCTTCACTTATATTGGATTTCTTTTGGTGGGAGCTATGCACAATTTTTCGCAGCCTGCCTATGAAGCTATGTTGATTGATTTGACAGATGAGAGCAATCGGAAGTTTGTCTACACGATTAGCTACTGGCTCATTAATATTGCCATTATGTTGGGCTCTGCCTTAGCTGGTCTCTTTTACGAAAGTCACTTTTTCGAGTTACTACTTGCCATGGCTCTGCTCTATGTTTTCATTTTTTTCTACATGTGGAAAAATTTTGAGGAAACAAGGCCAGCAGATGTTGACTTTTCCCATGGTGTAGGAGTCTGGGATGTCTTCCACAACTATGGCGGAATCTTGAAAGATAGGGTCTTTCTCCTCTATGTGGCGGGCTGTGTTGGTTCAGCCTGCATTTGGTTGCAGATTGACACATGGTTACCAATCCATTATGCTCAAGATTTTCAAGTGACAAAGCTGTTTGGCGTTATGATTACAGGTCCTAAAATGCTGAGTTTATCGGTTTTTATCAATACCTTTATGGTGGTCTTTCTCATGACTCGTGTTGGCAAATGGACCCAAAAAATGCCCGTGTTGCCCCAATATTCGCTTGGTTTTCTAATTTTTGCGACGGGGATTTTTCTTGCTATGCAGTTTCAGGCCTTGCTGGGTATTGCTTTTGCAGCAGTGCTTTACACGATAGGAGAGATGGTGCAGGTTCCAGCCAGTCAACTTTTGCGGATTGAGATGATGGATGAGGACAAGCTTGGTTCCTATTCGGGATTCATGTCTTTGGCGCAACCATTGGGAAATATCCTAGCCGGTATAATGGTGTCCTTGACTGCCTTGACAGGTCCGATTGGCTTACATATCAGCTTCATAGTCATTGTCATAGTCAGTCTTAGTTTGATTATAAAAGCAGCGAAATTACATAGAAAGTAAGGAAACATGTACGAATATTTAAAAGGAATTGTCACAAAGATTACAGCGAAATATATTGTCGTAGAGGTGAGTGGTATTGGCTATCTGCTAAATGTTGCGAATCCCTATGCTTACTCAGATAAGCTTCAAGACAGCATACAAGTCTACGTTCACCAAGTGGTGCGAGAAGATGCACATCTCTTGTACGGTTTTCGGACAGAGGCTGAAAAATCAGTCTTTCTGAGTTTAATCTCCGTTTCAGGGATTGGTCCGACAACGGCTCTTGCCATTATCGCAGTCGATGATAATGACGGATTGGTGCGGGCGATTGAGCAGAAAAACATTACCTACTTGACTAAGTTTCCAAAGATTGGTAAAAAAACAGCCCAGCAAATGGTGCTCGATTTGGAAGGCAAGTTTGTGCTTTCTGAAGAAACTGAGCTTCCAAGCCTAGCTGTTGAGGAATCAGCCAATACCGCTCTTGATGAGGCTATGGAAGCAATGGAGGCCTTGGGTTACCGTCCAGCTGAATTGAAGAAAATCAAGAAATTCTTTGAAGGAACGACGGATACGGCTGAAAATTACATCAAGTCAGCCCTCAAAATGCTAATGAAATAGGAGTAACGTCCATGAAACGATGCGGTTGGGTTAAGGAAAGTAATCCCTTGTATGTCGCCTATCACGATGAGGAGTGGGGGAGACCTGTCAAAGACGAGCAAGTTCTTTTTGAACTCTTGTGTCTCGAAAGCTACCAAGCGGGGCTATCATGGGAAACCATTCTCAATAAACGCTCAGCTTTTCAAAAAGCTTTTCATGGGTATGATGTGCAAGTCGTTGCGCAGATGTCAGACAGCGAATTGGAAAGTCTACTGCACAATCCAGCCATTATCCGCCATAGAGCCAAGATTTTTGCGACACGACAAAATGCACGAGCCTTTCTCAAGGTTCAGGAGGAGTATGGTACCTTTGCAGACTATCTCTGGTCTTGGGTTAACTTTACACCAATTGACAATCGTGTAAAGTGCTATCGTGAAGTGCCTAGCAAGACAGTTTTGTCAGAACAACTATCAAAAGATTTGAAAAAACGAGGTTTTACCTTTGTTGGTCCAGTCTGTGTCTATTCCTATCTTCAGGCAGCAGGTCTTGTCAATGATCATGAACTGGATTGCTTTTGTAAAGGAAATTCTCATGAATGAAATAACTGTAAAACCCTTGGTAGCTTTTGCCCAGAACACCCACATTGAAACCGAGCGCTTGAAACTTCGTCCAATGGTAGTGACAGACTTGGAGGATTATCATGCTTTTACATCTGATGATGAACTTTTGAAGTATAATTACCATGCTCATAAGGATAAGCGGGAAAGTTTGGAAGGCCTCGTCATGTACAATATGGCAAGTCCCCTTGGTCGTTATGCAATAGAGTTAAACGAAAATCAACGGATGATTGGAAATATTGTCCTATATTTGAATGAGGGGCAAGATGTAGCAAGCATTGGCTATACCTTGCATGCAAATTATCACCATCAAGGTTATGCTATCGAAGCTGCCCTAGCTTTGAAGGAATTATTCTGGCAAATTGCCGATTTGAAAACCTTAACGGCATCTTGCGATTCTCGAAATAGTGCTAGTGAAAAGGTAATGAAAAAATTAGGCATGCAACTGGCTAGACGCCGTGAGGGAGCAAAGAATTTACGCGGAGAAATCGTGACCATGTTGGACTACGAGATTCGAAAGCCTGTAAATAAAGTGGAGATGTATTCCGATGGGGTCAGATAATCCCGTTGTAAAAGCATTTTGACCTATCTTGTCAAAGGATTTGGCCTAGACAACTTTCATGTGCTACTGTAAACTGAGGAGGAAATATGACAATAGGACAAGTGATAAAAGACAATCGTCTAAAAGCAGGTCATTCACAGGAGTATCTCGCTACAAAACTAGGTGTCAGCCGCCAAACCATTTCCAATTGGGAAAATGAGCGAACCATTCCAGCGGCGGACTACCTAAAAGACTTGAGCCGGCTATACAGCATTTCCTTTGATGTACTGATAGGCTTAGAAGTGCCAAACGCTTCAAGAAAGCCGCTGTTCCTCAAATATGCTCTGCTCAGCCTCATTCTCGCACTACTTCTAATATCAAGTCGGGGGAGTTTAATCTTCTATGCTGATTTGACTGTAGGTGCTATTTTACTCCTTTTCCTATTGGATATTTCAACATTTATCAGGAAAAAGGTGGTATTATGGAAAGGAAAAAAAGCCTAGTTTTAGCATTTGTAGTCTTATATACTGTGATGTTTTGGACACGGTGGACCCATTGGCTTGTTTCTGAAACATTCAAAGGTCCGATTGTCTTTACGGCTTATACTGTTTTATGCTTCATAGGTATTTGTGCTTATTGGGATAGTTTTGTTGAAAAGGCAAGGTGGTTGAAAAAGCATCCTTTGAAGGCCCTTGGAATCGTATTGTTGAGCTTACTCTTCTTTTTTGTAGCTACTCTTCTCTTTTCAATGATTGAAGATGTGCTGAGACAGTTCGTTCATGTAAGAGCAGAATTGAGCAATGATACGGGAATATATGCTGCGGTCAAGCAGTATCCGGCATTTCTGATTCTCGGTGTAATGGGCGTCTTAGGTCCAATTGTCGAAGAATTGATTTACCGTCAGTTTTTGCTTGATTTTCTGCCAGGTTATATGTCCAAAAGTCTAGCTGTTCTTATCTCTTCGGTCTTATTTGCAGTTTTACATGTCCATCATCTACAGCTGGCAGAATTTATTAGTGTTATCGGCCATTTTGGTTATGGATTAGTCTTTGCCCTTATTTATTTAAAAACCAATAAAAACATTTATTTTCCAATCTCGCTTCACGTTCTCAATAATCTTATGGGCTTATTAGCGATAGTGCAAAACATTTAAAAGAAAAGAACCGCTTGGTTCTTTTTTGTGTTATGATGGTATCATTAAGAAAATCTTTAACGAATAATAAGATAAGGAGGTTTATATGAAGGCAGAATTGATTGCAGTTGGGACTGAGATTCTGACAGGTCAGATTGTGAACACCAATGCTCAATTTTTATCAGAAAAACTTGCAACCTTGGGCATCGATGTCTTTTTTCATACAGCAGTTGGTGACAATGAAGCGCGTCTCTTATCTGTATTAGATATTGCACGTAAGCGCAGTGATTTAGTTCTTCTCTGTGGTGGGTTGGGGCCGACCGAAGATGATCTGACCAAGCAAACTCTAGCCAAGTTTTTAGGTAAGGAACTGGTCTTTGACCAAGCAGCCTTGGAGAAATTAGACCGCTTTTTTGCAAGTAGAAAAGGGCGTGTTCGTACGCCAAATAATGAGCGTCAAGCCCAGCTTATCTCAGGTAGCATACCGCTTCACAATCCAGCAGGTCTAGCAGTTGGTGGCTTGATTGAGCATTCTGGCGTGACCTATATCGTGCTACCTGGTCCACCGAGTGAATTAAAGGCCATGTTTACAGAAAGTTTACATCCCTTGTTGCTTCATTCAGGTGAGAGATTATACTCTCGCGTTCTTCGATTCTTTGGCATTGGTGAAAGTCAACTGGTGACGGATTTGGCTGATTTGATTGATGCTCAGACTGATCCAACCTTGGCTCCTTATGCTAAGACAGGAGAAGTTACCTTACGTCTGTCTACGAAGGCAGAAGATGAGGCAAAAGCTAATCAAAAACTAGACCAATTGGAAAAAGAGATTTTATCGAGAAAACAACTTGCTAACTACCTGTATGGCTATGGTGAAGACAATAGTCTGGCCAAGATTGTGACTCGGGAATTAGAAGGGCAAGGGATTCGCTTTGCTATTGTGGAAAATAATACAGCTGGAATGCTGCAAGTTGACTTGACACTTTCTTTACAAAATCGTCAACTTTTTAAAGGCGGTCGAGTAATGACAGACGAGGGGGTAAGTGCTGAAACAGCAGAACAATTTGCAAGGTCGATCTGTAAAGAGTTAGATGCTGATGTCGGTCTTGTTCTTTTAGGAGGCATAAAACCCGAATCTCAAGTTGATAATGTCATGGCAAGCTACTTTATCGCTCTTTCTTTCAATGATCAAGTGACGGTGACAGAAGTTGATTTAGGAGGTTATACAGAGTTACACATCCGTCAGATTGCCTGTTTACATGCTCTGAATGCTATGCGTAATATTTTGTTAAACCATAAAATTTTGCTATAATGAGCTAAGAAATTAGAAGTAGAGGAGAAAGAAATTGGCGAAAAAACCAAGTAAAAAATTAGAAGATATTACCAAAAAATTTGGTGAGGAACGCAAAAAGGCCTTAGATGACGCTCTAAAAACGATTGAAAAAGATTTTGGTAAAGGGGCGATTATGCGCCTTGGAGAGCGTGCTGAACAAAAGGTTCAAGTTATGAGTTCAGGAAGCTTGTCGATTGATATTGCCTTAGGTGCTGGTGGTTATCCGAAAGGACGGATTATCGAAATCTACGGACCTGAAAGTTCAGGTAAGACGACAGTGGCTCTTCATGCGGTTGCCCAAGCACAAAAAGAAGGTGGTATTGCAGCCTTTATCGATGCTGAGCATGCACTTGACCCGGCCTATGCCCAAGCGCTTGGTGTGAATATTGATGAGTTGCTCTTGTCTCAACCAGACTCTGGTGAGCAGGGACTCGAAATTGCTGGTAAGTTGATTGATTCAGGTGCAGTTGACCTTGTAGTTGTTGACTCGGTTGCAGCCCTTGTGCCTCGTGCGGAGATTGATGGTGAGATTGGGGATAGCCACGTTGGTTTGCAGGCACGTATGATGAGCCAGGCTATGCGTAAGCTGTCTGCTTCCATTAACAAGACCAAAACGATTGCGATTTTCATCAACCAATTGCGTGAAAAAGTTGGTGTGATGTTTGGAAATCCTGAGACAACGCCTGGTGGGCGTGCGCTTAAATTCTACGCTTCTGTCCGTATGGATGTTCGTGGAAATACTCAGATTAAGGGGAGTGGTGACCAAAAAGATACCAATGTCGGAAAAGAAACCAAGGTGAAAATTGTTAAAAATAAGGTCGCTCCTCCTTTCAAGGAAGCCGTTGTTGAAATCATGTACGGCCACGGTATTTCACAAACGGGTGAATTGATTGAAATCGGTAGCAATCTTGGTATCATCAAAAAAGCTGGTGCTTGGTATTCTTACAACGATGAGAAAATCGGTCAAGGTTCAGAAAACGCTAAGAAATACTTGGAAGAGAATCCAGAAGTATTTGCTGAAATCGATCGCAAAATCCGTGTTCACTATGGCTTGATTGAAGATACAGAGCCTGCAGCAGTTGCTGAAAAGACAGAAGTTCCAGCAGACATTCAAGATGTTGTTCTTGATTTGGACGGCGGGATTGAATTAGAAGATTAGAAATCAAAGGAGGTGGAGATTTGTTCTCGCCTTTTTTTGTATAAAAACACCCCCCCATTTTACGAATATTTTTGTTAGAGTTTACAAAATAATGAGGTAAAAAGTGAAAAATAGGTCTTTAGACTGAAGCCTTTCTATGGTATAATGGAGTATAATGTGTTTAAGAAAATGTAGCAAAGGAGAGACTACATGATTAAAATTTATACAGTTTCCAGCTGTACAAGTTGTAAAAAAGCGAAAAACTGGCTCAATGCTCACCAGTTATCATACAACGAGCATAATTTAGGAAAAGAAGCTATCAGCAAAGAAGAGATTTTAAATATTCTAACGAAGACTGAAAATGGGATTGCGAGTATTGTATCCTCTAAAAATCGCTATGCTAAAAATCTCGACTGTGATATTGAAGATTTGAGTGTCAACGAAGTGATTGAGTTGATCACGGAAAATCCACGAATTTTAAAAAGCCCCATCCTAATTGATGAGAAACGCCTTCAGGTAGGCTATAAAGAAGACGACATCCGTGCTTTTCTACCCCGTTCTGTACGCAATGTAGAGAATGCACAAGCTCGTTTGCGTGCAGCTCTATAAGGTGCGCACTAGAGAGAAAAGTTTGATTTTTTGGTCAAACTTTTTTTGTCGCAGATAATAGAATTTGCTACGGCTAACATTTAGCCTGTAAAAGCCAGTAATATAAGGTCGAATCATTGATAGTATAGACTAAATATGGTATACTAAAGGTAGTAGAATAAGGAAAGAAGGTGTAAGTATGGGATTCACAGAAGAAACTGTTCGTTTTCGTTTGGATGATGTTAATAAACAAGAAATTAGCGAAACCTTGACAAATGTTTACCGTTCTCTCGATGAGAAAGGTTACAATCCAATTAACCAAATCGTAGGCTATGTATTGAGTGGAGATCCAGCTTATATCCCTCGTTACAATGATGCGCGGAACCGGATTCGTAAGTATGAACGCGATGAGATCGTAGAGGAATTGGTCCGTTTTTATTTGAAGGGAAATGGGATTGACCTCTGATGAGAATAATGGGATTAGATGTAGGTTCCAAAACAGTTGGAGTAGCAATTTCAGATCCTCTTGGCTTTACAGCGCAAGGATTGGAAATTATTCCGATTGATGAGGAGAAGGGTGAATTCGGATTTGACCGCTTGACAGAGCTGGTTCAAGAATACAAGGTGGATACATTCGTTGTAGGTCTACCGAAAAATATGAATAATACTAGCGGGCCGCGCGTTGAGGCTAGTCAAGCCTATGGTGACCGCTTGGTAGAACGATACGGTTTGCCAGTCAAGTATCAGGATGAACGCCTGACTACAGTGGCAGCAGAGCGCATGTTAATTGAGCAGGCAGACATCAGTCGCGGCAAACGCAAGAAAGTAATTGATAAGTTAGCTGCACAGCTCATTTTACAAAATTATTTAGATAGAACATTTTAAGGAGTAACACATGGCACACAATCACGAACATGATCATGATCATAACCACGATGAACGCGAGTTTATCACTCTAGTAGATGATAATGGAAACGAAACTCTATTTGAAATTCTTTTGACCATTGATGGACAAGAAGAGTTTGGCAAAAATTACGTTCTCCTTATCCCTGCAAGCGCAGAAGAAGATGAAAACGGTGAAGTTGAAATCCAAGCTTATTCATATATTGAAAATGAAAACGGCACAGAAGGCGACCTCCAACCAATCCCAGAAGACGCAACAGCAGAATGGGATATGATTGAAGAAGTCTTCAACAGCTTTATGGAGGAGTAAAAACGTCCAGTGGACGTTTTTAGCCCTGTCCTTAAAAATTCGAAGGGATAGGAAGTCCAGCGGGCTATTTTAGCTTCGCTCTTAAAAACAAGAAAGAGCGGGAAGTCCAGTGGACGTTTTTAAATGGCTCTTTGTCAACTGTAGTGGGTGACTTATAGCTACATACGAGAGGAGACGAAATTCGTCTTCTCTTTTTCGATGTTCAAAGCGAGGTAGATGCGTTTTTTGAAATTGTCAAAGTTCCGATAGCCGAATGCATTGCGCTTGATGTCTTTGATGAGTTTGTTAGTGGCTTCTAGCTTGGCATTAGAATAAGGAAGTTCGATGGCATTGGTGATATATTCCTGATAGCGTCTGAAAGTGTTCAAAGCTACCTTGAAGGTGTGATTGAGATGCGGTAAGGCATCGTGAATTAAGTTAAAGAAATGCTCGGAATTCTTCTCTTGGAGGTGAAAAAGTAATAACTGATAAAGGTCGTAATAGCCTTTTAACTCAGGGACCCGTTTGAACAACTTCTGGAGACATTCTCTAGGAGATAAGGTTTCTCTAAAGGTTCGGGAATAGAAAACATTTAGAGAGAGTTTTCGGCTATCTTTTTGAATTAGTTTCCAGTAGTATTTGAGGGCACGATACTCAATAGATTTTTTATCATATTGGTTCATGAGTTGGATACGCGTTTGGTTCAAAGCCCTACTCATGTGCTGAACGATATGAAAACGATCCAGAACAATTTTAGCTTTTGGGAATAAGCTCTTAATGAGAGGAATATAACTTCCAGACATATCAACCGTAACGACTTTTACCTTGTTTCTAGCTTCTTTAGAATACTTGAAGAAATGGTTTCGGATGGTCGTTTGTCTTCGATTATCGAGAATTGTTATGATTTTCCTTGTATTGAAATCTTGAGCAATAAAGGCTAGTTTTCCCTTCTGATAGGAGAATTCGTCCCAAGATAAAATTTCAGGTAGAGAAGAATAGTCCTCCTTGAACTGGAATTGCTTGAGTTTTCGATAGGCTGTGGAGATGGAGATAGCGAGCTTAGAAGCGATGTGAGATAGCGCTTCTCTATTGAGTAATAGTTGAGCAATCTTTTTCCAGACTAGTTCAGAGATTTGGCAGTTTTTCTTAACGAGACTAGTTTCAGAGACAGTCACTTTACGACAGGACTTACATTGAAACCGTCTCTTTTTCAAGCGAATAAGACTAGGGAAACCACCGATTTCAATGAAGGGGATTTTAGAAGGTTTTTGGAAGTCGTATTTGATTTGTTTCGCCTTGCAGTATTTACATTTGGGAGGGTGATAATCAAGTGTAGCGATGAGTTCGATATGGGTCTCGTGTTGAATGGCATGATTCAAGGTGATATTTTTATCTTTCATTCCGATGAGTAATGTGGTATTATTGAGGTGTTCCATAAGAGTCTTTCTAATGAGGGTTTGGTCGCTTTTCATTATAAGTCTTATGGGACTTTTTTGATACTCAAAAAGCTCTATAATCTCCATAGTGGAGTTACCCACTACAGAAATTATAGAGCCTTTTAAATAAGGCTAACAGAATCCTTTTGTAAATAGTAAGCAGAAATACGAGAGTGTAGGTCACGACTCGTATTTTTTCTGCGAAAAATGGGGAATATAACCTAGATAAAATTGTCATACTTAATTATTTTTGGTATAATATATAGATATTTTGAGGAGAGTGAAGGATGAAAAAGGAAGGATTTGGCGAGAAAGTTCGTAGACTACGAGAGAAACGAGGCTGGACGAGAGAGCAATTTTGTAACGATGAGCTAGATTTAACTGTACGACAGTTGACACGTATTGAACATGGGATATCGAAGCCCACCTTGACTAAAATATTTTTTATTGCGCGTCGTTTAGGCTTGTCGTTGTTTGAGCTGATGCCTGATTATATTGACTTGCCAGATCAGTACGTGAAGCTCAAATATGATATTTTGCGTACGCCAACCTATAATCAGCTCGATTTGGTTGAAAAGCGCAATCAGAAGCTGCTTGAAATCTATGATCACTTCTACGATATGCTGCCTGAAATCGAGCGACTTGCTATCGATACCTTACAGTCCACCATTGATGTGTTAGAAACCCAATCAGACACCTTTGGCAAAGATATTATCAATACCCATATTCCCCGAATCGAACGAAAGAAAAAATACGATGTTCATGATTTATTAATTATCCGTCTTTTTATTGAACATGCCTACCTGTCAACAACGGCGAAGACTGCTACTAGCAGAAAAGTGTTTTTAAAGCTGGTATCTGAGTTACCTAAACAGGTGGCGTTGATAGAGCCTGAGGATCTTTTTGTCCTTCGGAATGTCATCTTTGCTGCTATCCGTGTATTGGGTGCAAAAGGGATCTGTGAACCTATTCCAGTCTTACTTCAAGGGATTGATCAGATCATGCAGATTACGCAGGACTTTCAAAAATACCCGATTTTTAGTATGCTTCGGTGGAAATATGAGCTCTTGGTACACCGTGACGTTAAGCAGGCCTATGCTTATTGTAAGGAAGCACTTATCTTTGCAAGATTAATGGGAAATCGACATCTGATGGAGCAATTGCATAATCAGTGGCGACTAGATACAATGGATTTTGCGACATTTTTGTCCTGTTGATTTTCTTGATGGTTTACTATACTAAGACTATCAAGAAAGAAGGAGGCAAGAATGATGAAGACAATGCGTTATGCTGCTACAGTTGACTGGTCGGATTGGTGGGTGAAATAACCCACCGCTTTTTTGCTTTTTTGAACGAAAGTTGCTACTATAGAAAAAGTAGGAAAGGAGGCTGAAATGACGAGATTAGATAGGTGGTTAGATGCCAAGCAGGGACAAGTTTATCGTTACAAGATGGACAAAGTGCAGTATGCGCTCGACTTGCTCGGTCATCCTGAAAAAGACTTACCGGTTGTTCACGTGGCAGGAACGAACGGAAAAGGCTCTACCATAGCATTTTTACATCGTTTATTAGTTGCTCAGGGGTTTCGGGTTGGGACTTTTGTTTCTCCCCACATGGTGACTGTCCATGATCGGATTTGCATTAATGGACAGCCTATTTCAGAAGTTACTTTTCAAGAATTGTTAGAAAAAATTTTTAACCTAGAGCAGGAGGTGGAGCGCAAATATGAACCTTTTCGTTATTTTGAAGTGCTGACTCTGCTGATGTTCCTTCATTTTAAAGAACAGAATTTGGACTTTGCACTGATTGAAGTAGGAATAGGTGGCTTGCTTGATACGACTAATGTGGTAAATCCTTTGGTAACAGTGATTACGTCTATTGGTCTTGATCACCAGGATTTACTTGGTTATCATTTAGAAGATATTGCAGAGCAAAAAGCAGGAATTGTAAAACTACAAGTTCCGCTACTAGTCGGTCCATTGCCTGCCTCAGCTATTGAAATCTGTCGTAGAAAGGCAGAAGCTCTACAAGCACCGATTTATTGCGAAGGTCAGGACTTTTCCTTAGAAAATGGTCTATTTACCAATAGGGCACAAAGCATAGATGATATTCGTTTAGGATTGGTCGGTCAACACCAAAAAGAGAATGCCGCCCTTGCTTTGCAGGTCTTTAGTTTGCTCATGGAGGCTCGCAATCTGCCAGTAGATAGTAGAATGGTTCGTCATGCTTTAGCGACAACAAGCTGGGTAGGTCGTTTAGAAAAAGTAGGGCAACAGGGACGTATCTACCTGGACGGTGCCCATAATCTTCCCGCAATTGAGCGCTTGGTGGATTTTATACAATCGCAATCGGATGTTCAGCCTATGATTCTCTTTTCTGCTTTGAAACGAAAAGATTTTCGAGAAATGCTAGCCTATATCGAAAAAAGGTTGCCTCAGGCTACATTAGTCTTGACGAGCTTTGCCTATGACGGTGGTATAGAAGAGATAGATTGCCCAGAGGAATTGCGCTATGAAGCGGATTATGAGCGTTTCATACAGGAATGGGAAATAAACGCTGAAGCAGATGAAGTACTATTTATCACGGGTTCGCTCTACTTTATTTCAGAAGTTCGGAATTATTTTCAAAAAAGAGGTAATACTCTATAAAAATCAAAATCTGATTAGCTTCCACAATTGAGAATTGTGGAAGGCTGGAAATAGAGCGAGCGTAGCTCGCCCCCTTGCAATTGAGAATTGTGGAAGGCTGGAAATAGAGCGAGCGTAGCTCCCCCCCCTTGCAATTGAGAATTGTGGAAGGCTGGAAATAGAACGAGCGTAGCTCGAATCTTTGAACCCCTAGTTCAAACTAAAGGTAGCTGAGGATTATTGCATAATCCTTATTTCCAACTTTCAACAGTCCACCGGACTGTTGAAGCAAGGCGAGTTAACGACATCCGAGTTTGATGTTTGACGAGTATAAAGTGATTCTTTTTTACGAATAGACAGGTATGACAGATGAAGAAAAAGCTCAGTTTTTGGAGGAATTTCAGAAACAAACCGATCATATTTTTTGAGAATTGGAGTGCTATGCTCAGGTCCTGCACAATCAAAATAAGAAATGACATACGGCATACTTTTTGTTATAATAAAATGAATTGTGTAAGGAGGAACCAATGACAGAGACAGAAGTGACGTATAGTCGTTCAGAGAGCTATTCAAGACGCGGTCGCCGTGTTCGTCAAAATAAACAACCGCTATCCCTAAATGAAGATTTTCAGAAAAACATTCCCAAAACTAAGATTGTCCCCTCCTTATTATGGAGTTTGGTCTTGAGTATTCTTAGCGTTGCTAATCCGTTTTTGACCTCATTTGCTACGAATATGCAATCACAAGATTTGTATGCAGGTCTTGCAATGCAGGCAGGTCAGAGCCCTTATGGCCACTTTTTCGGTACGAGTGGTGTACTGTACTATTTACTTGTATCTGTCGGATCTTCATTTGGGACGACAGCTGGCCTTGTGTTCTTGCAGTGGCTTGTTTTATCTGCTGCGGGTATTTATTTCTATAAAATCTGTAGTTATGTTAGTCAGTCGAGTCGTTTGGCCCTAAGATTACAAAATTGGTTTTATTTATTTATTCTGGCTTTGAATATTGGAGGCGTCCAAGCAAGCTTGTTTGCCTTGCCATTTGTTCTGGCTGGTTTGTGGTTTGTCTTGCGTTACGTTGAACGAGCGGTTCGTGATGAGGGATTCATTTTATATGGCATCTATGCTGCAGTTGCCTTTATGATTTATCCTAAGAGCGTCTTGTTGTGGGTAGTGTCTGCTCTTGTCTTGACGGTTTACAATGTGACACGGCGCCAGATGGCGAGAGGTGTTTACCAAACCTTGGCAGCAATTTTTGGCTTCCTTCTCATCGTTTATTCAGTAGGTTATTACACCTTCGTAGAGCAAGTCTTGGGGGCTGCGATTCAACAGACGTTTTTCTATGAGTTTACCTTGAAATTTTCATATAATGGTATTCTCTGGACGCTTACTCAAATCTTTTTATTCCTGCTTTTGTCAGGCTTTTTAAAGAATTTCCTGCATTTACTCTTGTCTATGAAGCAAGGGAAACTTGTTTATTTCAAGGTTATTCTTGTGATGGTCTTTACCCTGCAACTTCTATTTCTCATAGCAGATAGCCATTTCGAGTTGAGCCATTTGGTGCTTCTTTTGCCAGCAGGTTTTATTATGGGATTGCTGGATCTATCTTCTGTCGCCCAAGGTGAAGAATTACTTGCGAAAAAAATGGCCCATTACTCTTACCTCCAATCACATATTTATCTACCATTACTTGGCTTGCTGTTACTCTTAGTCGTGAAACCGGCGGTTTCTTACTTTGTTGCTGGGGATGTGATGAAGGATCGCCAAGAAGTAGCTCGTTATATCAAGGAACACTCACAAAGTTCGGATGAAATGTATGCCTGGGATGATAGCGCTCAGATTTATCTTCAGAGTGAGCGTCGGTCAGTAGGAAAGATATTGACAGCTAGTCCTTATTTAGATACGAAGACCAATCAAGATAGTCTCGCCTTTGATTTAAACAAGAATAAGGCTCGCTATATTGTCATCAACAAGCAGATTCCGCTTCTTGATAGAGTCAAATCAAATTTGGAAAAGAATTACGAAGAAGTAGATTTGAAGATGAGTCAGCTGACTTTATATGAGAAAAAAGAATGAAAATGATTGTGTAAGCAATCATTTTTTGTTGTCTAAATGAAACTATATATTGTGTTTTTTATAAAAAAATAAGAAAATCAATACTAGATGTTGATTTTGTTTTTGTGAAGTGATACACTAGAGAAAGACAATGAAAGGAGAGAGTGAGAAAAAATGCGAGTACAAACAGAACAGACGATAGTCCCTGATATTCTTGTCCTCAAACGAGATGGGCGGACTGTCGCCTTTGATGCAGATAAAATTTTAGTGGCGCTTGGTCGGGCGAATGCTGAGCTGGAACATCCTAGCTCAAGGACGGCGCTTTACCAGGTGGTCGAAGCTGTGCTAGTAGAGATTGGTCGTCGCTTTCATGAGGATATTCAGATTTATGAGATTCAGACCATTGTGGAGCAGGAATTGCTCAAGGCGCATTTGTATGACTTAGCTGAGGTTTATATTCAGTATCGGACCAAGCGAGATTTTGAGCGTCATCAAGCGATGGACATCAATTTCACCATTGAGAAGCTTTTGACAAAAGATCAGACGGTGGTCAATGAAAATGCTAACAAGGACAGTGATGTTTTCAATACCCAACGCGATTTGACCGCAGGAATTGTTGGGAAGTCCATTGGTCTCAAGCTTCTACCAGCTCATGTGGCGAATGCCCATCAAAAAGGGGAACTTCATTTCCATGATTTGGATTATAGTCCTTATACGCCGATGACCAACTGTTGCTTGATTGATTTTAAGGGGATGCTGGCAAATGGTTTTAAGATTGGCAATGCCGAGGTAGAAAGTCCCAAATCGATTCAAACAGCGACAGCTCAGATTTCGCAAATTATCGCAAATGTCGCCTCAAGTCAGTATGGTGGTTGTACAGCAGATCGTGTAGATGAGTTGTTAGCGCCGTATGCAGAATTGAATTATCAGAAGCATTTAAAGGATGCAAGAGAGTGGGTATTACCTGAAAAGCAGGAAGAATATGCGCGTGAAAAGACTAAAAAAGATATCTATGATGCCATGCAGTCCTTGGAATATGAGATTAATACCTTATTTACCTCAAATGGACAGACGCCATTTACTTCTTTGGGCTTTGGTCTTGGAACATCTTGGTTTGAACGAGAAATTCAAAAAGCGATTTTACAGATTCGGATTAAGGGATTGGGGAGTGAAGAGAGGACAGCTATTTTTCCAAAGTTGATTTTTACCTTGAAACGGGGGCTAAACTTGGAAGAGGATAGTCCTAACTACGACATCAAGTTGTTGGCCTTGGAGTGCGCGACGAAGAGAATGTATCCTGATGTCTTGTCTTATGATAAGATTGTTGACTTGACGGGATCGTTCAAAGCACCTATGGGCTGTCGCTCGTTCTTACAGGGCTGGGTAGATGAAAATGGTGAAGAAGTCAATTCTGGTCGGATGAATCTGGGAGTTGTGACCCTCAATCTTCCTCGGATTGCCATGGAATCTGGCGGTGATATACTCAAATTTTGGGATATTTTCGAGGAGCGTATGGGGATTGCCAAAGATGCTCTAGTCTACCGTATGCACCGAGTTATGGAGGCGCGACCGGCCAATGCCCCTATTCTCTATCAGTATGGTGCTTTTGGAAAACGTTTAGGTAAGGATGATGCGGTGAGCCAACTCTTTATCAATCGTCGTGCAACGATTTCGCTGGGCTACATCGGCTTGTATGAAGTTGCGGCGGTCTTTTACGGTAGCGATTGGGAGACTAATCCAGTTGCCAAAGAATTTACACTGGATATTATTCGGGTCATGAAAGAGCGGGTTGGTGCTTGGTCGGATGAGTATGATGTGCATTTTTCAATTTACTCGACACCGTCTGAGAGTTTGACAGATCGATTCTGTCGTTTGGATCGGGAAAAATTTGGTTTGGTCAAGGACATTACAGATAAAGAATACTATACAAATTCTTTCCATTATGATGTACGGAAAAATCCAACACCGTTTGAAAAATTAGAATTTGAAAAGGATTATCCCGAAGCGGGTGCAACAGGTGGATTTATCCACTATTGTGAATATCCTGTTTTGCAGCAGAATCCTAAGGCTTTGGAGGCTGTGTGGGACTTTGCTTATGACCGCGTGGGCTATTTGGGGACTAATACACCGATTGATCGCTGTTATGAGTGCCATTTTGAAGGTGATTTTACACCGACTGAGCGGGGCTTCAAATGCCCGAACTGTGGCAATACAGATCCTAAAACGGTTGATGTGGTTAAGAGAACCTGTGGTTATTTAGGAAATCCGCAGGCAAGACCCATGGTCAATGGCCGTCACAAAGAGATTGCTGCGCGGGTCAAACATATGAATGGATCTACGATAAGGATAAAAGGAGATACAAATGGGGAAATACCAGCTAGATGATAAGGGGAAAGCCCTCGTTGAGCGCTACCATGAAAAACATTCCAAAGGTGGCATGAATAAGAAAGACAAGATTGCCCAACTACGGGAGCAGTTTTTGAAAAAACAAGAGAAATAACAATAGAGGAGGGCGTTGCTCTCCTTGTCTTGTAAGGAGGAGACGATGGAACTAAGAAGAGCAACTTTCGCAGATAAAGCAACCATTTTAGAGATGATAGAGGAATTTCGCAGTGTGAACAGCCCCACGGATGGATTTTTTGGTGGGGCAGATTTTAATTATGAAAACTGGTTGGAAACAAATGCGGCTGCAGAAATGGGGCTAGAGCTTCCTGCGGGTTTTGTACCATATATCCAGTATGTCTCTTTTGATAATAGCAATCGAGCGCTGGGCTTTTTGAATCTGCGTTTGCGGTTAAGTGATCAACTACTGCAACACGGAGGTCATATCGGCTATAGCATTCGTCCTAGCGAGCGCGGGAAAGGCTATGCTAAAGAGCAGTTGCGTCTAGGATTGGTGGAAGCAACATCCAAAAATATTTCTCGGGTGCTAGTGACCTGCCGTGTGGACAACGAAGCTAGTCGCAGAACCATTTTCTCACAAGGTGGACGGTTGGAGAATCAGGTTGGCGAGACTGAACGGTATTGGATTGATGTGGAGGAGTTATGAACAATCCCAAGCCACAAGAGTGGAAAAGTGAAGAACTGAGCCAGGGGCGAATTATTGACTACAAGGCCTTTAATTTCGTGGACGGAGAAGGGGTACGCAATTCTCTCTACGTTGCAGGCTGCATGTTTCATTGTGAGGGCTGCTACAATGTTGCGACCTGGTCTTTTAAGGCGGGTATTCCCTATACTCAGGAGCTGGAGGAGCAAATTATGCAAGATCTTGCCCAACCCTATGTACAGGGATTGACCCTGTTAGGCGGCGAGCCCTTTTTGAATACGGGCATTCTTCTTCCCTTGGTGAAGCGGATTCGAAAAGAGCTACCTAACAAGGATATTTGGTCTTGGACGGGCTATACCTGGGAAGAAATGATGTTGGAGACGCCTGATAAGTTGGAATTATTACGCCATATTGATATTCTAGTGGACGGACGATACGATCGCACCAAACGTAATCTCATGTTGCAATTTCGTGGGTCAAGTAACCAGCGAATCATCGATGTGCAGAAATCGCTAGCGCAAAATCAAGTCGTCGTCTGGGAGAAATTGCAGGACGGAACGAGCCAATATGAACAGGTGGTGCGAGAGGAAAAATAGGTCCAATTTTCTTCATAATTGTGATATAATGGTAGGGTTATTTTAGGGAAGAGAGTCAGAATATGTACGATTATATTATTGTTGGAGCAGGATTATCAGGTGCTGTATTTGCCTACGAAGCAACTAAACGTGGTAAGACCGTCAAGGTGATTGACAAGCGAGACCATATTGGAGGCAATATCTATTGTGAATCAATCGAGGGGATTAATGTCCATAAATATGGGGCCCATATTTTCCATACGTCGAACAAACGGATTTGGGAGTATGTCAATCAATTTGCAGATTTTAATCACTATATCAACTCGCCTGTTGCGAATTATAAAGGAAAATTGTATAATCTGCCCTTTAATATGAATACCTTTTATGCCATGTGGGGTACTAAGACCCCGCAGGAGGTTAGGGACAAAATAGCAGAGCAGACCCAGCATTTAAAAGATACGAAACCTCGGAATTTAGAGGAGCAGGCTCTGAAATTGATTGGAAAAGATGTCTATGAAATCCTCATCAAGGGCTATACAGAAAAGCAGTGGGGACGTTCCGCGACAGATTTGCCAGCCTTTATCATCAAACGCTTACCAGTTCGCTTTACTTTTGATAACAATTACTTCAATGACCGCTATCAAGGGATTCCAGAGGGGGGCTATAATGTCATCATCGAGAAGATGCTAGAGGGGATTGATCTAGATCTTGGGGTGGATTTTTTTGAACAGAGAGAAGTCTTGGAAGCGCAGGCTAAAAAAGTGGTCTTTACAGGGATGATTGACCAGTATTTTGACTACAAGCACGGGGAATTGGACTATCGTGGTCTCCGCTTTGAACATGAGGTACTGGAGACAGATAATTTCCAAGGAAATGCCGTGGTCAATTATACAGAACGAGAAGTTCCCTATACTCGGATTATTGAGCATAAGCATTTTGAATTTGGAAATCAGGAAAAGACGGTTATTACGAGAGAGTATCCGGCCAATTGGTACAAGGGTGATGAGCCTTATTATCCGATTAACGATGCAGAAAACAATGCTATTTTTGCCAAGTATGCGAAAGAAGCAGAAAACATCAAAGACAAGGTCATTTTCTGTGGTCGCTTGGCAGATTACAAGTACTACGATATGCACCTCGTCATTGAGCGAGCGCTTGAAGTGGTAGAAGCAGAGTTTGGGGAATGATATAGTCATCTATTACACTGTTGACTAGCCTTGCCTAGCATTGAAGTAGATTGAATAAAGGCTAGGACATCGTTAAGTCGCTTTTATGAACGCCAGTCCTTGCCTTGCCCTGTTCTTTTCTCAATCCACTATAAATCAAAACTAAAAGACTATACGAAAAGCCCCTAGATTGGAATCGACCAGTCTAGGGGTTTGTGTACAGTAGAACAAATTTGCTTATCGCAACCAAAAAGCCTTGCGGTACAAGGCTTTCGGAGATATGCGAACATCCTCCCTGTAGGGATCGAACCTACGACCCACGGATTAAGAGTCCGCTGCTCTGCCAGCTGAGCTAAGGAAGGAAAAGAAAAACGCTGTATTGGTACCGGTGATTCATGAATTGTATTGATCCCGCACAGTAAGTAGCAGGTGGGTAACTCGTTTCTAACTTCAGTCGCTTCCGTGTGAGACGGCCTGCATACTGTTAGAAAACTCTTGTTTCCCTAGTAATACAAAAATAGTCGGTCAACACATAGGTATGAATTCGTATACCACAGCAGTTCTTATCTATGTATTTATCTTATCATATTTTTGAAAAAAATCAAGAGAAAATTTGTAAAAAAGAAAGCGTTGCCATAAAGAAAGCGTGTTTTCCTTACTCTCTCAAGGTCTTTTGGCCTTTCGTTTTTTTAGTTCTTGAATTTTCTCCTGGGTTAGTTTGAGTGCTCGCTCGTATTTCCCAGTGTCATTAGCTGAAAAATATTGCTTATCTCGTAATTTATCTGGTAGATATTGCTGGTCGACCCATTTTTCAGGAAAGTTATGAGGATAGAGATAATCTTGCGCATTGCCTAATTCCTTGCTTCCCTTGTAATGACCATCTCGGAGATGACGTGGAATGGGAAGATGCCCTGTTTTTTTGAGGTCAGCAATCGCTTGATCCATGGCTAGATAAGCAGAGTTTGATTTTGGTGACAGGGCGAGATCGATGACAATGTTGGCAAGGGGAATGCGAGCTTCTGGAAAACCAATTTTTTGAGCGGCTTCAAGGGCCGTTACCGTGTGGATTTGAGCTTCAGGATTGGCAAGTCCGATGTCTTCGTAGGCAATCACCATGAGTCGCCTTGCAAGGCTTGGTAAATCACCAGCTTCAATCAAGCGGGCGGCATAGTGGAGACTGGCGTTGACATCACTCCCGCGGATGGATTTTTGAAGAGCAGAGAGGACATCGTAATGTCCGTCGCCATTCTTGTCCATGGTGATATAGCTTTTTTGTAAACTATTTTCCATGGTGTCACGTGTGATATGGCGGATGCCCTCATCATTCTCAGGGGTGGATAGAACGGCTAATTCTAAGGAGTTGAAAGCAGAGCGTAAATCTCCGTTGGTACTGGTTGCAATGAAATCGAGCGCCTCATCATCGAGGATAACAGGAAAATCAAAGCCACGCTCAGTATCAGTAATGGCAATCTGAACAGCTGTTTTGATGTCATCGTTTGAAAGTGGTTCTAACTCAAAAATTTGAACACGACTGCGAATGGCAGGTGTCACAGAAAAGAAAGGATTTTCTGTGGTGGCGCCAATCATGATGAGGTTGCCGTTTTCAAGGAGAGGCAATAGAAAATCTTGTTTGGTCTTATCCAAGCGATGAATCTCATCAAGAAGTAGAATCAGACCACCTGAAAATTTGGCTTCTTCTGCAATTTCTTGGAGTCGCTTTTTGGTGTCAACAGTCGCATTGAAGGTGCGAAAGGCGTATTTTGAGGTGCCTGCAATAGCGCTAGCAATACTGGTTTTTCCAATTCCTGGTGGACCATATAAAATCATGGACGACAGCCGTTTTGCCTCAACCATCCGGCGGATAATTTTTCCTTCTCCGATTAAGTGGTCTTGTCCAATAATCTGGTCAATGGTTTTGGGACGCATGTTAAGAGCGAGGTTGTTGATCATGAGGCTCCTTTCTGTCCTATCTTTTTACTTGGTTTTGTGTTACACTTATCTATATATTCTATCATAAATACAGCAAAGTGAGGCAAGATGAGTAAGTACGGATTTTTAGATGTGTTGGACCAGAAAATGGAGAAGGATTTTCCATACGATTTTGAAATCAATTGGGATAAGAAAAATCATGTGGTGGAGGTCGCTTTTCTGTTAGAAGTGGAAAATCAGGCAGGTATTGAAACAGTTGATGATGAGGGGATTCGGACAACAGAAGATATCTTCTTTGAAGAGGCAGTCTTATTTTATAATCCTTTAAAATCAACCGTTAAGGAAGAGGAGTATTTAGCGACTATTCCTTATGAGCAGAAAAAAGGCTTATCCAGTGAGTTTTTGGCTTATTTTGTCGGATTTTTGGCAGAAACAGCTGAAAAAGGACTGGATGATTTAATGGACTTTTTGGCAGATGATGAGGCAGAAGAATTTGCGATTGTCTGGGATAAAGAGGCTTTTGAAAATGGCAGAGTTGCTCTTAAAGAGGGAGATTTTCACCCTTATCCGAGGTATTAGAGATGTATCATCGTAGTAAAAATATCAATATTTTTCTAATGGATGGAGATGTTACAGGGAGAATGAAGTGCACCTTGTCCAATTGGACAGGAGTCCTGTATAAAATTCCTCGCATTCAACTTGCGACCCTCAAAGAACGGGACGAATTGAAACAAAGCGGCATTTATTTTTTGTTTGGCAAGGACGATGAGACCCAACAAGATATTACTTATATTGGCCAAGCAACCACTCGGAAAAATGGTGAAGGTGTCCTATTGCGTGTGCAGGAGCATACTAGAGACTCTCATGCCGATTATTTCAACGATGTCATTATTTTGACAACGCAAAACAATTCATTCGGTTCAACTGAAATTAGCTATTTGGAAAATTCGTTTACCAACCTTGCCAAGGAAGCTGGGCGATTTATCGTTAAAAATGGTAATGAGCCTAATCCAGGTCATGTGACAGAAGAGAAGCAAGCGGAGTTAGACGAAATTATTGAATATGCGACGATGATTATTGGGACATTAGGCTATAAGCTATTTGTACCGATTATTCGGAAAGAATCTGTCTTTTCTGAAAAACAGCAGGAAGACGAGCAACTGCTTCATTTGAAACGAAGGACAAAGAAATCCAAGCAGCAAATTCAAGCGACCTGCAAGCGAACTACGGAAGGGTTTGTCGTCTTAAAAGGCAGTATGGTGGATCTAATTGACGCTCCTCATCTTTCTGAATCGGTGAAGGAACTAAGAGAAGAGTTGGTGAAAAGGAATGTGATTCAAGATGGCATTTTGCAACAAAATCAACTTTTCAATAGTGCTTCAACAGCAGCTATGTTTGTACTTGGTATGAGTGCGAACGGACGGACAGAATGGAAAAACCAAGTGGGGCTCAGCTTGAAAGAACTAGAGGAACAAGAAATCAGCAAGTAAAGGAGAGACTATGTGGCAGGAATTACGGGTAGAGCTTGAGCGAGAAGGTGAGGAGATTGTATCCAATCTCTTGATTGAGCTGGGAGCACAGGGCGTTGCGATTGAAGATACGGCAGATTATCTGGACAAGGAGGATTTGTTTGGTGAGATTGTGCCTGAAAAGGAGCAATCAGACCGAATTACGATTGTTGCTTACTATCCAGAAAATTTAGCAATTGAAGATATAAAGGAGCGCCTCCTTGAGCGTTTGAAAGAAGTTAGTGACTTTTTAGATCCAAATACGGTTCGCTTGGAGGAACAGTCCTTGGAAGAAGAAGACTGGGCGGACAACTGGAAGAAATACTACGAGCCGGCGCGGATTACCCACGACTTGACCATTGTGCCATCTTGGACGGACTATGAGGCGACAGTGGGTGAGAAGGTGATTCGGCTCGATCCTGGGATGGCCTTTGGAACGGGGACGCATCCGACCACCAAGATGAGCTTGTTTGCCCTTGAGCAAGTTTTGCGAGGTGGCGAGCGGGTGCTAGATGTGGGAACAGGAAGCGGTGTGCTTTCGATTGCGAGTTCTCTTCTAGGTGCGGGGGAGATTTATGCCTATGACCTTGATGAGGTTGCGGTGCGGGTCGCTCAGGAGAACATTGATCTCAATGCGCATACGGACAATATCACGGTACAAACAGGAGATTTGCTTCGTGGCGTAGAACTTGAGGCAAATGTCATTGTAGCCAATATTTTGGCAGATATTCTGGTGTATTTGACAGATGACGCTTATCGTTTGCTGAAAGACGAAGGGTATCTGATTATGAGTGGGATTATTGCGGACAAGTTGGATATGGTATTAGAAGCAGCCTATCGTGCAGGCTTCTTCTTGGAAACCCAGATGACTCAAGGGGAATGGAATGCTCTTGTTTTGAAAAAAACACAGGACATCTCAGGTGTCATAGGAGGCTAGATGCAGCAGTATTTTGTAAAAGGTGAGGCAGTCTCAAGCCTTGTTATTGAGGACAGGGATACGATTAAGCACATGTTTCAAGTCATGCGGCTGGCAAAAGATGACCAAGTGGTGCTCGTCTTTGATGATGGTATCAAGCGCTTGGCGCGTGTGGCTGATGAAGAGAAACACCGTTTTGAGGTGCTGGACGCATTGAAAGACCAGGTTGAATTACCAGTCGAGGTGACGATTGCCTGCGGTTTTCCAAAAGGGGACAAATTAGAATTTCTCGCCCAGAAAACGACAGAGCTAGGTGCAAGTCAGCTCTGGGGCTTTCCAGCGGATTGGTCGGTAGTCAAGTGGGACGGCAAAAAGATTGCAAAAAAAGTTGAAAAACTGCAGAAAATCGCTCTTGGTGCGGCAGAGCAGAGTAAGCGTAATCGAGTGCCTGAGGTGAATGTATTTGCTAGTAAGGCGGAATTTCTAGCGGCGCTTAATCAGTTTGATAGGATTCTGATTGCCTATGAAGAGTCGGCTAAGGCAGGTGAGCGGGCGGCTTTGGTAGAAGTTCTATCAAACCTTAGAGGCGGTGAAAAGATTCTTTTTATCTTTGGGCCTGAAGGTGGATTGTCGCTTGATGAAGTCGCACAATTTGAAACAAAAGGCGGCCACAAGGTCGGTCTTGGTCCACGTATTATGCGAGCAGAAACCGCTCCGCTCTATGCTCTATCAGCAGTGAGTTTTGCTTTAGAAATGCAACAATAAAAAACTTGCGCTTGCAAGTTTTTTATTGTATAAACTTATCTCCGTATTGATGAAGAATCGCGTAGTAAACCTGTTGAGGAGTTTGGCTGCTAGTTGTCAAGATGATGTTAATCAAGGGGAAGCCCATTTTGAGGTTTGCCTTGGAACTATATTTTTGAAAAGCATTCATCTTTGCCAAATACTTGTCGTTGTCTGCTAGGGTAACAGAGATATAAGTCTGATTGAGATGGGGTTGGAGGTGGATATACATGATATCCTCCCACGGAATAAAGCCAATCGCAATGGCAGAAGACTTGTCTGTTATGCCCGTATCATCAACGATGAGAATGGGAGGGAGTTGTTTAGCAAAGATGCGTTTTGTATAAAACGCAAAGGACCAGCCGAAAAAAGCAACTCCAATCACACCAACCAAAATGAACACCAAGGACAGAATGGGAAGGTGTAGCTCACTAGAATAGGCAAAAATGCAGAGGCCTGATAGCAAGGTCATAAATAAGGAAAGGATACTCAAGACACAATAGCGGCTTTTCTTGCTTGTCACAATGATTGGTTGGTTCATGGCTTTCTCCTTTAGAGTATTTTTATTTATTATAGCATAAAGATAGGGTTTGAGCCTTTTTCTTTTTTAGCTAAAATGGTAAAATAGGAACAATAAACGGCAGGAAAAGGAAGAGAATATGAAAGAAATCAATCTAACAGGAGAAGATGTCATTGCTCTGACGGCCCAGTATATGCCGGAAGAGGATGTAGCCTTTGTTCGCAAGGCGCTGGATTATGCCGTTGAAGCGCATAGTCAGCAGTTTCGTCAATCAGGCGAGCCTTACATTATCCACCCGATTCAGGTGGCGGGGATTTTGGCCGGTTTGCAACTTGATGCGGTGACGGTTGCGTGTGGCTTTTTGCATGATGTGGTCGAAGATACCGATATTACACTAGATGAAATGGAAGCAGAGTTCGGCTCTGATGTACGCATGATTGTAGACGGCGTGACCAAGCTCGGTAAGGTTGAGTACAAGTCGCATGAAGAACAGTTGGCTGAAAATCATCGCAAGATGTTGATTGCTATGTCTAAGGACATGCGTGTCATCTTGGTCAAACTGGCAGACCGTTTGCACAATATGCGGACCTTGAAGCATCTGCGTAAAGAAAAGCAAGAGCGCATTTCACGTGAAACAATGGAAATCTATGCACCGCTCGCCCACCGTTTGGGGATCTCTTCCATCAAGTGGGAATTGGAAGATATGGCCTTTCGCTATCTGAATGAGACGGAATTTTACAAGATTACGCATCTCATGACGGAAAAGCGTAGGGAACGGGAAGCCTTGGTTAATGAGGTAGTCGATAAGATTCGTGAATTTGCGAGTGAACATCATCTCCATGGGCATATCTATGGTCGTCCCAAGCACATTTATTCGATTTATCGGAAAATGCACGACAAGAAGAAGCGTTTTGATCAACTTTATGATTTGATTGCCATTCGCTGTATTATGGAAACACCAAGTGATGTGTACGCGATGTTGGGGTATATCCATGAGTTGTGGCGTCCGATGCCGGGGCGATTTAAGGATTATATTGCAAATCCTAAGGCAAATGGTTATCAGTCAATTCATACGACAGTTTATGGTCCTAAGGGGCCGATTGAATTTCAAATTCGAACAGCAGAGATGCACCAGGTGGCAGAATATGGGGTTGCAGCGCACTGGGCCTATAAGCGCGGGGGCAAGGCTATGGCTAGCCAGCAGGAGCTCAAATGGATCAATAATTTAATTGAATTGCAGGCAGATGCAGGAGATGCGCAGACCTTTGTTGATTCTGTAAAAGACGATATTTTTACAGAACGAATCTATGTCTTTACACCAGACGGATCGGTGAGGGAACTTCCAAAAGATTCGGTGCCAATTGACTTTGCCTATGAAATTCATACTAAGATTGGAGAGAAGGCCACAGGAGCCAAGGTCAATGGCCGTATGGTGCCTTTGACAACCAAGCTAAAAACAGGTGACCAAGTCGAGATTATCACAAGTGCCAATTCTTTTGGTCCTAGTCGTGACTGGGTCAATTTGGTTAAAACCCATAAGGCGCGAAATAAAATCCGTCAATTTTTCAAAAACCAAGACAAGGAACTATCCATTACCAAGGGGCGTGAAATGGTGCAAACGCTCTTACAAGAGCACGGTTATGTGGCCAATCAGTATCTTGACCGCAAGCACCTAGATGATGTCCTACAAAAAACAAGTTATAAGACAGATGATGCTCTTTTTGCAGCTGTTGGCTTCGGAGAAATTTCTGCCATGGCTGTCTTTAACCGTTTAACAGAAAAAGAGCGCAGAGAAGCAGAACGGGCCAAGGCAAAAGCGGTAGCAGATGAATTGGTGAATGGTGGAGAAGTTAAACAAGACAATAAGGATAGTCTAAAGATTCGCCACGAAGGTGGGGTTGTCATAGAAGGGGCTTCTGGGCTCTTGATTCGCCTTGCCAAGTGTTGTAATCCAGTACCAGGTGATGAGATTACAGGCTACATTACAAAAGGACGCGGTGTGGCAGTTCACCGTGCGGACTGTATGAACCTGAAAAGTCAGGAAAACTATGAAGTACGTCTGATTGATGTATCGTGGGAAGATGAGCCATCCAGTAAGGAATATATGGCCAATATTGATATTTATGGTCTCAACCGCTCAGGTCTTCTCAACGATGTCTTAAAAGTCTTGACCAATTCGAGCAAGAATATCTCTTCTGTCAATGCGCAACCGACAAAGGATATGAAATTTGCGACCATTCACGTCTCCTTTGGGATTCCAAATCTAGCAACCTTGACCAGCGTTGTGGATAAGATTAAGTCTGTGCCAGAAGTGTATTCGGTCAAACGGACAAATGGGTAGGTAAGAATATGAAACTAGTCATCCAGCGAGTGAGTGAGGCTTCTGTAGCGATTGACGGAAAAGTTCACGGTCACATTCAGCAAGGGCTCCTTTTACTAGTCGGTGTTGGACCTGATGATTGCAAAGAAGATGTAGACTATGCAGTCAGAAAGATTGCTAATATGCGGATTTTTTCTGATGAAGAAGGAAAAATGAACCGCTCTGTGCAAGATATTGAGGGGCAAATCTTATCCATTTCGCAGTTTACCTTATTTGCGAATACGAAAAAAGGGAATCGTCCAGCCTTTACAGGAGCTGCTGCGCCAGATCTTGCAAATGACCTCTATAAGGCCTTGAATCAGGCACTAAATCAATTTGTTCCTGTCCAGACAGGAATCTTTGCGGCGGATATGCAGGTTTCGCTTGTCAATGACGGTCCAGTTACGATTTTACTGGACACTAAGGATAGATAATACGGATTGATTATCCAAATAGCAGATTTTATACTCGTCAAAAATCAAAGTCTGGCGTCGTTAACTCACCTTGCTGAACTTCAGTTCTAGCTACGATTTTGTTGCCTAGTCAGATTTTGATTTTTATAGAGTATTACAATCAGTTATAAATGAATAAAGAAAAGACCTAGACGGGCGTTTTAAAGAACGGGTTCTAGGTCTTTTACTGTATTTCGATGTATAATTCTTTGGCAATAGCAAAGGGAATGGCAATTCGTTGGTTCTTGCATTCAATCAGAATGTTTTGGGTGAAGGTATCGATTTGTTGCACGGTGAAGGTATCATTTATAGCTAAATCAACCTGCTCTAGGTACTGAAGGAGTGGGAAAGAATCATGGATACGCACCAATTGATAATTTCCAGGCTGTGTGACTTCTTCTAGGGTTTGTTGGTATTGCTCGGTTAAGAGCTGATCTTTTTGGGGAATCGTGCCACCGTGTGGACAAGTCTGAGGGGCTCCTAGGAAGGTATCTAGTTGATCAATAAAGTAATCAGACACAGTATGTTCCAACACTTCAGCTTCTTCGTGGAGCTGATTGGTGGTATAGCCAAGGTGTTCAAGGAGAAAGACCTCTATCAGGCGGTGTTTGCGGTAAAGGCGCGCAATAGTTTGGTGTCCTAGTGGAGTAAGGAGATAGCCAGCCTGTTTATCTTTTTGAATCAGCTTTTCTTCAATCATTCGCTTGGCCATTTCAGTTACAGCAGGCGGTGAGACCTGCATCTTTTCAGCGATTTCTTTATTGGTAATTTTGGGAGTGCGTGTACTAATTTCGTAGATGCACTTTAAATAATCTTCTTTATTAGGAGTCATTTGTTATCCTCTCTATCATTATATCTAGTATAACAAAAATTAGGCTGAAAAGTAAGAAACCTGATTACATATCAGAATGAGTAAAAAATCAAACTCCTATTTCACTAGGAGACAAGGCTCCAGCAAAAGAGGGGTTTGATCAAATGCCTACTCTATGAATATGGATCTCTGATAGAATTGCTCGTGGCAGGTATTGGGAATAGTCTGTGAAGCAATTATCGTTAGATGTTCAAAGAGTATAAGGGATGTTCCAAGGAGTGAAACAGCTCTATCAAGGAGAGAAGCTATAAGAGGTATGTTCGGCTGATGATGCCAACTAGGATCGAATGAATGATGCTTATAGTGAATTGAATAAAGGTTAGGACATCGTTCAGTCGCTTTGATGAACGTCCGTTCTCAATCCACTATATAACCTTGCTAGGCTCATCACTCGAGGAACAGGCCAATAAACTATTTTGCTAAGCCTTCTGCGATTTTGTCCAAATTCCATTTCATCATGGCGTAGTAGCTGTCTCCTTCTTCTCCTTCTTCAGCGACAGAGTCTGTGAAGATTTTTTCATAAATCGGGATATTGGTATCTTTTGAGACAGTTTTCATTGGACGATCGTCAACACTGCTTTCAACAAAGAGGGAAGAAACCTTGGTTTGGCGTAGTTTTTCTACTAAACTCTTGATTTGGTCAGGAGTGCCTTCTTCTTCTGTGTTGATTTCCCAAATGTAAGCAGATGGGACTTGGTAGGCTTTAGAGAAGTATTTGAAACATCCTTCACTAGTGACAATCATTTTCTTTTCAGCAGGAATGTTGTTGAATTTTTCTTTGGCTTCCTTGTCGAGAGTGCTGAGTTTTTCAAGATAGGTAGCTAAGTTTTTTTCGTAGGTTTCCTTGTTGTCAGGGTCTTTGGCAATCAATTGTTTGGCAATATTTTGGGCATAAATCATACCGTTTTCTAGGTTAAGCCAAGCATGCGGGTCTTCCTTACCTTTTTCATTTTGTCCTTCAAGGTAGATGACTTCAACGCCATCGCTCACTGCAAAATAATCTTTGTTTTCTGTTTTCTTAGCATTCTGGACTAATTTTGTGAACCAAGCATTTCCACCGGTCTCAAGGTTAATACCGTTGTAGAAAATAAGGTCTGCTTGAGATGTCTTTTTCACATCTTCAGGTAAGGGTTCGTATTCGTGAGGATCTTGCCCAACGGGTACGATACTGTGCAAATCAATTTTATCCCCTGCAATATTTTTGGTCATATCGGCAATGATGGAATTGGTTGTGACAACCTTTAATTTGCCGTGTTCGGCTGTTTTGTTGCTACTGGTTGAGCAAGCTGCAAGCCCAAAAATTGCAAAGACTGCAAGGGCTAAGATAGAGAGTTTTTTCATTAAGTTCTCCTTATGAATGAGACGACTTTTTGATGTAGCGCATCAAGATTCCCTGTTTTGGGGCAAAAAGAAAGCTTATCAAAAAGAAAGTGGCTGAAGTCAGCACGATACTGGAACCCGCGGCAATATTAAAACTATATCCGATAAAGAGTCCAACAATAGAAGCAAGAGCTCCCAAGGTGGAGGATAGGAAAATCATGGTTTTAAGACTGTTTGCATAGAGATAGGCAGTAGCGGCTGGTGTAATCAGCATGGCAACAATGAGAATGGTTCCGACACTTTGCATGGCTGTGACCGAAACCAAGGTCAGCAAAATCATGAGTAGATAATGGTATGCATTAACTGGCATGCCCATGGATTTTGCAAGTAAGGGGTCAAAAGAGGTTATCAAGAGTGGCTTAAAGAAGAAGAGAATGACTAGAAGAACGAAAATGGCGACGCCAATTGTAATCCATTTATCCACATCTTGTACGGCCAAGATATTCCCAAATAAAATATGAAATAAATCAGTCGAGCTATTGGCTACACCGATGAGAATAACCCCTAGAGCCAAAAAGGCTGAGAAGGTAATTCCGATAGCGGTATCGCTCTTGATAATACTATTTCCCTTGATATATGTAATCATGACCGATGCGAGAAGGCCAAAGGCAATCGCACCGATGAAAAAGTTAATGCCTAAGATATAAGAAAGAGCAACGCCTGGTAAAACGGCATGAGAAATTGCATCTCCCATGAGTGACAAGCCCCGTAAGATAATAAAGCAACCAACAGCTCCAGCGACAATACCAATGACAATGGCGGTCACCACAGCATTTTGCAGAAAGTGAAAGCTATGCAAGCCCTCGATAAATTCTTGAATCATTTTGCTTCATCCTCCATTAGTATCACATGATTGCCATAGGCTACTTGGAGATTCTTCTTGGTGAAGGTAGTCTCTGTTTTTCCAAAGGCAATGAGTTTACGGTTTAGAAGAAGCACGTGGTCAAAATAGTGTTTGACCTTGTCCAAATCATGGTGGACGATTAGAATGGTTTTTCCTTCTGCCTTGAGCTGTCTAAGCGTGGTCATTATGATTTCTTCGCTGACAGAATCAATTCCTACGAATGGTTCATCCAGAAAGATGTAATCTGCTTCCTGTACTAAGCAACGTGCGATGAGAACGCGTTGGAATTGCCCACCGGAAAGCTCGCTAATTTGACGGTCAGCGTACTCTTTCAAGCCAACTAAATCAAGAGCTGTTTCAACCTTTTTCCAGTGGCTCGTTTTTAGGCGTTCAAAAAATGTAATTTTAGGATAAAGACCTAGTGATACACATTCTTTAACGGTAATTGGAAAGGTAAAGTCAATCGCAGCTTTTTGCTCAACGTAGGCAATCTTTCCACGCTGCTTACGAATATCCTTGCCGTCTAGGATTGTTTTTCCGTCATGGTCAATAATATGGAGCATGGCCTTCAATAAAGTTGATTTCCCCGCTCCATTTGGCCCTAAAATTCCTGTAATAGTCGGACCTTGGATCCGTAAATTGATTGCGTCCAGCGCTAATACCTGATGGTAGCGGACACTGAGTTGTTCTATTTCGATCATCATTCATACCTCGTATATTTTTTAATATACCTTAATTTAAAAATTAAGTCAAGTTAATTTTTTTAAAAAATAACATTTTTTTCAATTTCAAAAGGCAGAAAGTGAGGTATGTGAGCATTTTCTAATTTTTTAGTGCAAATCAGGGAAAATGTGAGGAAATATCTGCAATTTTTTTGGCTTTCTGCTATCATATAGATAGAAAAAAGAAAAGAAAAGAGGTAGCATATGGTACGGTTACAAGATGATTTTTATGAAGCAATCAATGGTAGTTGGGCAGAAACAGCTGTTATTCCAAATGACAAGCCTGTAACAGGCGGTTTTATCGACTTGCATGATGAGATTGAGGACTTGATGCTGTCAACAACAGCCAAGTGGTTAAAAGGTGAAGAAGCTCCTGAAGACAGCGTGCTTCAAAATTTTATCAAATACCACCGCTTAGCAGCAGACCATGAAAAAAGAGAAGCAGATGGTATTGCGCCAGCTCTTTCTTTGATTGAAGAATATAAAAATCTTCAGTCTTTTGCAGATTTTGTGGAAAAAATGGCTGCATTTGAATTGGCCGGAAAACCAAATGGTCTGCCGTTTGGCATTGCGCCTGACTTTATGGATGCTAAGACCAATGTCCTTTGGGCAGGTGAGCCAAGCACTATCTTACCAGATACGACCTACTATGCAGAAGACCACCCACAAAAAGCAGAGTTATTGGCTCTTTGGCGTCAGTCAGAGACAGATGTGCTTCGCAAATTTGACTTTTCAGATGAAGAAATTACGGATTTATTAGATAAAGTGGAAGAGTTGGATGCGCGTGTGGCAAACATCGTTCTGTCAAACGAAGAGCAATCGGAGTATGTCAAACTCTATCATCCGTATGCATTTGCGGATTTTGCAGCACTTGTTCCAACGCTTCCGTTAGACAGTTTCTTTATGCAGGTCATGGGTCAAGTCCCAGACAAGATTATTGTGGAAAATCCTCGTTTCTGGGAAGCTGCCAAGGATTTTTACTGCGAAGGGAATTGGGAGTATTTAAAAGCGAGCTTACTTGTCAATGCAGTTGGTTCGGTGACAGCTTACGTGACAGATGAAATCAGGGTCTTGTCAGGAGCTTATGGGCGGGCCTTATCAGGTACGCCAGAGGCACAAAATAAGGAAAAAGCAGCTTTTTACTTGGCTCAAGCTCCATTTGACCAAGCCTTGGGCTTATGGTATGCGGGTGAAAAATTCTCACCGGAAGCCAAAGCTGATGTGGAGCACAAAGTTGCTACCATGATTGAGGTTTATAAAGAGCGCTTGGCAGCAAATGATTGGTTAACAGAAGAAACCAAGCGACAAGCCATTGTCAAACTTGGGGTCATCAAACCCTATATCGGTTATCCTGAGAAATTGCCAGAGCGATATTATGACAAGGTTATTGATGAGAATCTTTCTCTCCTTGAAAATGCGCAGTTCTTGAAAGAGTTATCTATCAAGTATTCATGGAGCAAATGGAATCAGCCTGTGGATGACAGCGAATGGGGTATGCCAGCCCACATGGTCAACGCCTACTACAGTCCACAGCAAAACAAAATCGTCTTTCCAGCAGCCATTTTACAAGCGCCCTTCTATTCATTGGAGCAAACATCTTCTGAAAACTATGGGGGGATCGGCGCAGTAATTGCCCACGAAATTTCGCATGCTTTTGATACCAATGGGGCTTCCTTTGATGAAAATGGTAGCTTGAAAAACTGGTGGACTGAGGAAGATTATGCAGCCTTCAAAGAAAAAACGCAAAAAGTCGTCGATCTTTTTGAAGGACAAGATTCTTATGGGGCTAAGGTCAATGGGAAATTGACGGTATCTGAAAACGTGGCAGACCTGGGCGGACTTGCCGCAGCACTCGAGGCTGCAAAACGCGATGAGGATTTCTCAGCAGAAGAATTCTTCACCAACTGGGGGCGTATCTGGCGCATGAAGGCACGGACAGAGTATATGCAGTTGTTAGCAAGTGTTGATGTTCACGGACCTGCTAAACTGCGTGTCAATCTCCAAGTGCCAAACTTTGCAGAATTCTTTGAGACCTTTGAAGTAAGAGAAGAAGATGACATGTGGCGCAAACCAGAAGACCGCGTGGTGATTTGGTAAAAACATCTTCAAATAGTAAAACCGCATACAATCAGTGTCTTCTAGAACTTGATTGTATGCGGTTTTACTATTTGCCTAGCTTCGTTTTAGATAGAGATAATTTCCTAGAGCAAGTAAGCTCAATGCGAGACTGGCTAGGAAGTAGAAGAGTGGTGTTGGATGAATGGGTTCTGCTGAGATTGTGTTCCAAATTGGCTCCAAAATGAAAATCAGGCTGATAGCGATGAAGAAACGATAGCGGAGCTTGGTTTTCATTTTGCGGTTGACAACCAGCGGAAAAGTAAAGAAATTAGCGAAAGGTGAGAAATGCAAGGTTGGCTGTATATGTGGAAAGATGAGCATGGTTAGGGCAATGGCTCCACATAACAAGGCGTTTAGCAGGCAGAAATGTTCCCAATAGTAAAATAGTTCCTTTTTCATGGTGATACCTTCAT
This sequence comes from Streptococcus respiraculi, assembly GCF_003595525.1. Lineage (NCBI taxonomy): Bacteria > Bacillati > Bacillota > Bacilli > Lactobacillales > Streptococcaceae > Streptococcus > Streptococcus respiraculi. The sequence continues at coordinate 127,567 of NZ_CP022680.1, forward strand.
TTTTTTCTTATAGAAATCATTTTTCATGGATAAAATTGTAAAAAACAGTCCGCTGGCTCGCTATTAGGGAAATGGGATCTGGTTAGAAAATGACAGAAAGATGTCCAATCAGCAAACAAACCTTTTTTCTTTAGTATATCGCTTTCAATATGAGAAATCAAGAAAATCCTGAATTTTCTATCTCGTCTTCTATCGCAAATGCCCTACAAAATGGTATAATGGGAATATCATACAAAATTGGAGAGAAATAGCTATGAGTTTTTACAATCATGGAGCGATTGAGCCTAAGTGGCAAAAATACTGGGCAGAACATCACACCTTTAAGACAGGTACAGATAAAGAAAAACCAAATTTCTATGCCCTTGATATGTTTCCATATCCAAGTGGAGCTGGTCTTCACGTTGGCCACCCAGAAGGTTATACAGCCACAGACATTTTAAGCCGCTATAAGCGTGCCCAAGGCTACAATGTCCTTCACCCAATGGGCTGGGATGCTTTTGGTTTACCTGCTGAGCAATATGCTATGGATACAGGAAATGACCCAGCAGAATTTACAGCGCAAAATATTGCTAATTTCAAACGCCAAATCAATGCGCTAGGGTTTTCCTACGATTGGGACCGAGAAGTCAATACAACGGATCCAGGTTACTACAAGTGGACCCAGTGGATTTTCACGAAATTGTACGAAAAAGGTTTGGCTTACGAGGCTGAAGTACCGGTTAACTGGGTTGAAGAGTTGGGAACAGCTATTGCCAATGAAGAAGTCTTGCCTGATGGAACTTCTGAGCGTGGAGGATATCCTGTTGTTCGAAAACCCATGCGTCAATGGATGCTAAAAATTACAGCCTATGCAGAGCGTCTTTTGACCGACTTGGAAGATTTGGACTGGCCAGAGTCTATCAAGGATATGCAACGCAACTGGATTGGAAAATCAACAGGAGCAAATGTCACCTTTACTATTAAAGGTACGGATCAGACTTTCACTGTCTTTACCACTCGACCAGATACTCTTTTCGGGGCAACCTTTGCGGTTCTTGCACCTGAGCATGAACTGGTAGACTTGATTACGACAGCTGAACAGGCTCAAGTCGTTGCAGACTACAAGCACCAAGCCAGTCTCAAATCAGACCTTGCTCGGACGGATCTTGCCAAGGAAAAAACAGGTGTCTGGACAGGTGCCTATGCAATCAATCCAGTCAATGGTCAAGAAATTCCAATCTGGATTGCGGACTATGTGCTAGCCAGCTATGGGACAGGTGCGGTGATGGCAGTACCTGCGCATGATAGTCGTGACTGGGAATTTGCCAAAACCTTTGACTTGCCAATTGTAGCAGTCATCGAAGGTGGTGATGTCACAGAAGCTGCCTATACAGAAGACGGTTTACACATCAATTCTGATTTTCTGAATGGATTGAATAAGGCAGACGCGATTGAAAAAATTATTTCTTGGTTAGAAGAAGCAGGTGTTGGTGAGGAAAAGGTGACCTATCGCTTGCGTGACTGGCTCTTTAGTCGTCAGCGTTACTGGGGAGAGCCGATTCCGATTATTCATTGGGAAGATGGAACGTCAACAGCTGTTCCAGAAAGTGACTTGCCACTTGTCTTGCCAAAAACAAGCGACATTAAGCCGTCTGGTACAGGAGAAAGTCCACTTGCTAATTTGACAGATTGGCTTGAAGTGATACGTGAAGATGGTGTCAAAGGCCGCCGTGAGACTAATACCATGCCACAATGGGCAGGTTCAAGCTGGTATTACCTCCGCTACATTGATCCGCACAATACAGAAAAACTGGCAGATGAAGACTTGCTGAAGGCTTGGTTGCCAGTAGATATCTATATTGGTGGTGCAGAGCATGCGGTACTTCACCTCCTCTACGCACGTTTCTGGCACAAATTCCTCTATGATCTTGGTGTCGTACCAACCAAGGAGCCGTTCCAAAAGCTTTTTAACCAAGGGATGATTTTAGGAACAAGCTACCGAGATGGTCGTGGAGCTCTTGTGGCAACTGATAAGGTGGAAAAACGAGATGGTTCCTTCTTTAACATTGAAACAGGAGAAGAATTAGAACAAGCCCCTGCCAAGATGTCTAAATCCCTCAAAAACGTTGTCAATCCAGATGACGTGGTGGCACAATATGGTGCCGATACCCTTCGTGTCTATGAAATGTTTATGGGACCGCTTGACGCTTCGATTGCTTGGAGTGAAGAAGGCTTAGAAGGCAGTCGGAAATTCCTCGACCGTGTCTACCGCTTGATAACTTCCAAAGATATTGTAGCAGAAAATAATGGCAACTTGGACAAGGTTTACCATGAAACGGTGAAAGCTGTAACAGAGCAGATTGAGACCCTCAAGTTCAATACGGCGATTGCCCAACTCATGATTTTTGTCAATAGTGCCAACAAAGAAGAGGCACTCTATGCTGACTATGCAAAAGGTTTTGTTCAATTAATCGCTCCATTTGCACCGCATTTGGCAGAAGAACTGTGGCAAATCGTAACTGGTTCAAGTGAGGGAATTTCCTATGTTCCATGGCCAGTTTATGACGAGGCCTTCCTAGTGGAAGATGAGATTGAAATCGTTGTCCAAATCAAAGGTAAGGTTCGTGCCAAATTAGTTGTTGCCAAAGACCTCTCTCGTGAGGAATTGGAAGCTGCAGCTCTTGCGGATGAAAAAATCCAAGCAGAAATTGCGGGCAAAGACATCGTAAAAGTCATTGCTGTACCAAATAAACTAGTCAATATCGTTGTGAAATAATGAAAAGACTATAACCGTAAAAACTAGCTTCTCGTGCTATCACAGAAGCTGGTTTTTGTTTGGCTTGAACAGGCAGTCAATTAGAAGAGAGGATGCGCTATCATAAAATTCCCTAATCACGGTGATAGAAAATATGTATTAGTCAAGACAGAAATCGCATGGTATGATAAGCAATACCAAAGGAAGGAGGGTGTAATGGAATATAGTACAAAAGCGATTCATGGTCAAGTTGATGATACAGGAAAAGGTGCAGTGACCTATCCAGTTTATCTTTCCTCTACCTTCCTGCAAGAAGATGTTGAACGATTTGGGGAATTTGTCTATAGCAGAAGTGCTAACCCAACACGTGCTGTCGTAGAGAAACAGGTAGCTGACTTGGAGGGAGCGAAGTATGCACTAGCGACTTCTACCGGCATGGCTGCAACAGCGATTGCCTTTGAGTTGCTAAATAGCGGAGATAGCATTCTTCTATCTGACAATGTCTATGGTGGAACTTGGCAGTTTGTCAATGAATTATTTGAAAGCCGCAATCTTTCCTATGAATTAGTTGCGGATTTTAACCAATATGATTTTTCACAAGTGTCTGCGAATGTCAAAGCCATTTTTCTTGAAACACCGACCAATCCCCTTCTTCATGTGACGGATTTGAAACAGGTGATTCAACGAGCCAAGGCACAAGGCTTACTCGTGATTGTGGATAATACATTTATGACCTCTTACCTGCAACGACCGCTTGACTTTGGAGCAGATATTGTCGTCTACTCAGCGACCAAGTATTATGCAGGTCATTCAGATATTTTGGCGGGCTTGGTGGTCACCAATCGAGAGGATCTCTATCCGCGATTGAAAGTTGCCCACAAGCTATTAGGTGCTATTCTCAGCCCTTTTGATGCCTTCTTATTATCAAGAGGAATAAAGACCTTGCCCCTACGCTTAGATAAACACCAAGAAAATGCCCAGTTAGTAGCAGAATACCTTGAGCAACAGGAGGGGGTTCAGGTATTTTACACAGGACTTCCAAATCATCCGGGTCATGCTATTCAAGAAGAACAGGCAAGTGGTCATGGTGGAGTTCTATCGTTCCTATTGGATGAGGAAGTGTATGAGTTGGATATTTTTGTTCAGTCGTTGACCTTCTTTGGTTTTGCGGTTAGCTTGGGTGGTGTCGAATCGTTGATTTGTCGTCCAGCAACCATGACCCATGAATCCTATAGTGTAGCCTTACAAGAAAGCATTGGGATTCGGACCAATCTCTTGCGCTTAGCGGTTGGAATTGAAGCGAGTAAGGATTTGATTGATGATATAAAACAAGCCTTTGAAAAGGCTAAAAGATAAAGGAGAAGAAAGATGAAAAAAGTCGTTGTATGGATTGCAAGTATTGTCGCTAGTGTCGTATTGGTAGCGTGTGGCACTACGCCTCAAAAACAGGCAGCTGCAAACAGTAGTTTGTTGGAACAAATTAAGGAAAGAGGTGTTCTGAAAGTTGGAACAGAAGGCACCTATTCTCCCTATACCTATCATGATAAAAGTGGTAAATTAGTCGGTTACGATGTTGAAGTTGCGGAAAAAGTTGCAGAAAAACTCGGTGTAAAAGCTGAATTTGTGGAAACAGAATGGGATTCGATTATTGCAGGACTAGATGCGGGGCGCTTTGACATTATTGCCAATCAAGTCGGAATCACAGATGAACGGAAGGAGAAATACGATTTTTCGACTCCTTATACCTACATCTATGGGGCATTGATTACCTCTAAGGACAATACCGACATTCAGGCATTTGGTGATGTAAAAGGGAAAAAATCTGCTAATAGTTTGACTAGTAACTGGGCAAAAGTGGCACAAAGCAACGGTGCTGAAATTGTTGGTGTAGACGGTTTCCAACAAGCAGTTGAATTGTTGGTATCAAAACGTGTTGATTTGACCATAAATGACAACGTTGCTTACTTGGATTATGTGAAACAACATCCAGATGCACCGATTAAGGTAGCTGCTCTCTCAGAGGAGGCTCAAAAAACAGCCATTCCAGTTGTAAAAGGAAATGATGATTTAGTGAAAGCCATTGACCAAGCCTTAAAAGAATTGGCAGAAGAAGGTGTTTTGACGGAACTCGCCAAAAAATACTTTGGTGAAGATGTTTCACAAGCAAGTAAATAGAGGATAGGTATGACAGATAGATTATGGCAAATTTTAATCGATTCATTTAGCCAGATACTTATACCAGGATTGTTAGTGACGATTCCACTAACAATCCTCTCTTTCGTCTTTGGCTTAGTGATTGCAGTCTTGACAGCTCTGGTGCAAATTGCGCACATTCCAGTTTTAAAGAGTGTGGCTCGTTTTTATATTTGGTTAATCCGTGGAACTCCCCTTTTGGTCCAGTTGTATGTTATTTTTTACGGTTTACCGAGCCTAGGTCTTGTCCTAGATGCCTTTCCCTCAGCTGTTTTCGTTTTCTCGGTCAATACAGGAGCCTATGCGGCTGAAACCATTCGAGCTTCGATTGAGTCTGTTCCTAAAGGACAATTGGAAGCAGGGTACTGTGTGGGGATGACATTTTCGCAGACCATGCGTAGGATTGTATTGCCACAGGCCTTTCGAGTGGCCTTTCCACCCTTGTCCAATTCCTTGATTAGTCTGGTAAAAGATACTTCCTTAGCGGCCAATATCACCGTCTTAGAGATGTTTATGGCGACCCAACAAATTGCAGCAAGGACCTATGAACCATTTGCGCTGTATTGTGAAGTAGGCTTGATTTACCTCTTGTTTTCAACGGTATTGACTAAACTACAAGCTTATGGTGAAAAGAAATTAAAAGTTTACTAAGGGAAGGGGCACTATGATAGAAGTACAGAAAATTAGTATGTCCTTTGGCTCTACCAAGGTCTTACAAGAGGTGGATTTGCAGGTAGAGCAAGGAACGGTAACGGTTATTTTAGGCCCATCAGGTTCTGGAAAGACAACCTTGTTGCGCTGTATGAATTTTTTGGAGCGAGCAGATAGTGGTCAACTTATTTTTGGAGAAGAAACCCACGATTTGTCGCATATTAAGCAGAAGGAAATAGCAGCCATTCGCAAACAAACTGGTTTTGTTTTTCAAAATTATAATCTCTTTGCCAATAAGACGGCTTTGGAAAATGTGACAGAAGGCTTGATTATTGCACATGGATATAAGAAGGACGAGGCGGAGAAGATTGGGAAGAAGGCACTGGATAAGGTGGGGCTTGCAGACAAGTATAGCTCTTACCCAAGTGAATTATCAGGAGGTCAGCAGCAACGGGTAGGAATTGCGCGTGCTGTAGCGACTAATCCAGCAGTGATCTACTTTGATGAGCCGACTTCTGCCCTTGATCCAGAGCTGATTGGGGGTATCTTAGACGTCATGGTTGAGCTAGCCAAAGAAGGTATGACCATGGTTGTCGTAACCCATGAGATGAGCTTTGCTCGAGAAGTGGCTGATAGAGTTGTTTTTATGGAAAATGGTCAGATTATCGAACAAGGAAGTCCTGAAGACATATTTGATTCTCCTAAGGAAGAACGGACCAAACAATTTTTATCTCGGATTAGTCAATAATTCGTCTCTAGTTGGAGCTTCCTTGTCTTTTTGGTATAATACGGACATGGACATCAAAAATAGCTATAGTCAAGAAGAAAAAGAGTATTTCATGCGGGAGGCTTTAAAAGAAGCAGAGCGTTCCTTAGTAAAAGATGAGATTCCGATTGGATGTGTCATTGTCAAAGACGGTGTCATCATTGGCCGAGGGCACAATGCGCGTGAGGAGCAAAATCAAGCCATTTTACATGCAGAGATCATGGCCATTCAAGAAGCTAATCAGCAAGAAAAAAATTGGCGCTTACTCGATACAACGCTCTTTGTGACTATTGAGCCTTGTGTCATGTGTAGTGGTGCGATTGGCCTAGCACGGATTCCGCAGGTCATCTATGGTGCGCCGAATCAGAAATTCGGTGCCGCAGGCAGCCTTTATGATATTTTGCAAGACGAGCGTCTGAATCATCGTGTTGCCGTCGAAACAGGTGTTTTAGAAGATGAATGCGCTAGGATAATGCAGACCTTTTTCCGTCAAGGGCGTGAGAAAAAGAAAGCTCTCAAGCAGATTCAGCAGTCTCAAGAGCATGAGGACGATTGAGAATGGTTGCACAATCTGAGATTTATGGTATAATGATAAGTGGAGCAACACTTGTGCGTGAAGCGGGTCAGGGGAGGAATCCAGCAGCCCTAAGCGAAGTCGAGTGTGTGCTCTTTTTATATTTTTCTTTTATATCCTAACTATGGACATCGGGTATAAACCTCACAATATGTGATTTTTTCACATTTTTAAGAAAATATATAGAATATTTTATGAAAATAGCTGAAAATATAGAATTTCCTTGAAAAAAATCCAATAAAGCGTTATCATTAGGTATGTAGAAAAAATGGAGGATTTATAATGGCACATATCCAATTTGATTATTCAAAAGTTTTGGGACAATTCGTTGCTCCAACGGAATTGGACTTTTTACAAAGCCAAGTAACAGCACTTGATGCGGACTTGCGTAAGGGTACTGGGGCAGGAGCTGAAATGCTCGGATGGCTTGATCTACCAGAAAACTATGACAAAGAAGAGTTTGCACGTATTAAAGAAGCTGCTGCAAAAATCCAGTCAGATAGCGATGTTTTGGTTGTGATTGGAATCGGTGGTTCTTACCTCGGTGCAAAAGCTGCGATTGATTTCTTGAATACTTCTTTTGTCAACTTGCAAACGAAAGATGAGCGCAAAGCGCCACAAATCTTGTACGCAGGAAATTCCATTTCATCTAGCTACTTGGCTGATTTGGTAGACTATGTGGCAGATAAAGATTTCTCAGTAAACGTGATTTCAAAATCAGGTACGACTACTGAGCCAGCGATTGCCTTTCGTGTCTTCAAAGAATTGCTCGTGAACAAATACGGTCAAGAAGAAGCAAACAAACGGATTTATGCAACTACTGACCGCGAACGTGGAGCGGTTAAGGTCGAAGCTGACGCAAATGGTTGGGAAACTTTCGTGGTTCCAGATAATGTCGGTGGACGCTTCTCTGTTCTTACAGCAGTAGGTTTGCTTCCAATTGCGGCTTCAGGTGCGGATATTACAGCTCTTATGGAAGGTGCAAATGCAGCTCGTAAGGACTACGCTTCGGATAAGATTGCAGAAAATGAAGCTTACCAATATGCAGTTGTTCGTAACATCCTTTACAGAAAAGGCTATGTGACTGAAATCTTGGCCAACTATGAGCCTTCTCTTCAATACTTTAGCGAATGGTGGAAACAATTGGCTGGTGAATCAGAAGGAAAAGACCAAAAAGGGATTTATCCAACGTCAGCTAACTTCTCAACTGACTTGCACTCACTTGGTCAATTTATTCAAGAAGGCTACCGTAATCTCTTTGAAACAGTCATTCGTGTCGACAAACCAAGAAAAAATATCTTGATTCCAGAAATGGCAGAAGATTTGGATGGTCTTGGCTACCTTCAAGGAAAAGATGTGGATTTCGTTAACAAGAAAGCAACGGACGGTGTGCTTCTTGCCCATACAGACGGTGGTGTACCAAATATGTTTGTCACTCTTCCACAACAAGACGAGTTTACACTTGGCTACACTATCTACTTCTTTGAACTTGCGATTGCCCTTTCAGGTTACCTCAATGGCGTAAATCCATTTGACCAACCAGGGGTAGAAGCTTACAAGAAAAATATGTTTGCCCTTCTTGGTAAACCAGGATTTGAAGAACTTGGAGCAGAATTGAACGCTCGTCTTTAATCATTAGATAGACAGACAAGAGGCTAGATAAAAACAATTTTTAGCCTTTCTCTTAAAAATTGAACAATGTAAAATGGCTTAGAATCAACGTTTCTTGATAACGTTAATCTAAGCCATTTATTATTTTTAAGACTTTTTGCTCACTCTCTTTCGTTTTATGAGAAGATTAATAATGTTGCTCTGCCAAATAGTGGGCGATACTCTCATCGATAATCAAGTGGTCAACGCAGCCTTTGCGTAATAAGGCGAAGAGGCTAGGAGCCTTGATTAAGTCGGATGCGATAATAGCGACTTCATTCATCATCTCCAATTCGTCTAGTGTAATGCCGACCATTCGTTTAGTGAGACTGGTTTCTAAAATAGTGCCTTCCTCGTCATAAAAACTAGCGAGGGCGTCACCGACAACTTTCTTTTCGATGATATCTGCTTCATCCTCTGGGGTGACGACTCCTAGTTGTTGATAGGTAGAGGATTCGCGAGGGTTGCCAATACTGACGATGGCAAGATCTACTGCAAGAGCCTTTTTATGTGCCTCTTTTATTAAGGATGAGCGCATCAGTTCTTTTTTTAAGAGAGGATGATCTGCGATAGCAGGGGCGTAGTAATAACTGGCGGTAGCGCTATATTTTTCTGCTAGTCGAAAACATAGATGATTGGAATGGAGATGCAGTAACTCTACGTTTGCTCCGCCCATTAGGGGGACGATATTAAGGTGGGGATAGGGCATGGTTTTGGCAGCTTGAACAAATTCATAGAGGGTAGAGCCCCAGCCAATACCGATAGAGGAGAGCGAATGGGCATATTGCTCAACAAATTCAGCAACAGCAGTACCTAGGGCGACCTTGGTTTGGTGTTCGGATGCCTTTGTCGGGGTAATGATAACGGTTTGGAGGTTGTATTTTTCGGTAAGTTGCTGGCTCAGTTGGATATTTGGGTTGGCCTTGGGCGAGATGGTGATTTGCACAATTCCTTGTTGCAAGGCTTCTTTTAATAGCTGGGCAACGGTGGGGCGGCTGAGCTGGAGTTGTTTGGCAATTTCCGACTGATTTTTTTGTTCCTTATAGTACAGTAAGGCAGTCTGGTAGATAAGCTGGTGACGATCCTTCATAATGTAAAATACTCCCTTGTTTCTCTTCTTATTCTACCTCGTCTTTTTACAATTGTAAAGTTTCCTTTAAATAAAGTTTTACAGATGAAAAAAGTGAGAGTATACTAAAGGAGAAGAAACGATTCGAATAATGATGGAGGATGACCAGATGAAAACAAGTTCGAAACACATATATCAAGTAGCTAAGCAGGGTGGATTTGCCATTCCTCATGCAAATTTTATTGATTTGAATTCTGCGCGGGCCTTTGTCCAAACAGCTGAAAAGCGGGGCTTGCCTCTCTTGCTTGCCTATGCTCAATCTCACCAGTCCATCTTGTCCTTAGAAGAGGCAGCTGCGATTGGAAATGTGATGGCAGATTCGGTCAGCGTGCCGATTGTCCTTCATTTGGATCACGGAGAAGATTTTGATTTTATCAAGCGTGCGATTGATCTTGGTTTTACGTCTGTTATGATTGATGCTTCGCAGAAGTCATTTGAAGAAAATGTGCGTCTGACCAAGGAAGTGGTCGAATATGCCCATGCACGTGGTGTCGTTGTCGAAGCGGAATTGGGACATGTTGGGGCAAATGACACGTCAGAAGCAGCTGAAGTGACAGACTCTGTTTATACAGAAGTGAAGGATGTACAGGAATTTGTTGCCCAGACTAATGTGGACTCTCTTGCTATTTCAATCGGAACGGCTCATGGAATCTATAAAGGTGTACCAAATATCAATTTTAACCGCCTGCATGAAATTGCTGAGTTGACCTCTGTTCCTCTTGTCCTTCATGGTGGTTCGTCATCAGGGGATGAGAATCTCGGTCGTTGTGCCCATGAGGGGATTACCAAAATCAATATCTATACAGACTTTATCGTATCGGCTTTTGAAGCTATTCAAGATGAGGTACCACAAGACTATATCAGTCTCAAACAAGTCGCAGACCAGGCAATGGGTACTATGTTAGACCATTACTATGATGTATTTGGTACGCAAGCAATAAAGGAGTAATCGTATGAGTAAAGTTCAAGTAAAAGCACCATTTTTTATGTTTAATCCCAAATCCTATCTTTATGGGGAAGAGTTAGAAGGATTTGCAAAAGTAGCAGAAGAACTAGCAGTTGAATATCCTGAGGTATCTGTCTTTATAACAAGTCCATTTGCAGATATTCGTGCGGTTGCTAGGCATACAAATCAGGCAATTGTATCGGCTCAACATATCGACGGGATTCAACCAGGTCGTGGTATGGGACATGTGTTAGCTGATTCGGTTTATGCAGCAGGAGCAAGAGCTACATTTTTGAATCATGCAGAACGTCCTCTAACATTTGATGCATTGGTTAAATCGGTTGAACGCGCAGACGAATTGGGAATGATAACAATTGTTTGTGCTAATTCAATTAAAGAAGCAAAAGCAGTAGCAACACTACAGCCGGACATCATTCTTTGTGAACCGACAGAGTTGATTGGAACAGGAAACACGAGTGATGCTTCTTATGTTACTGCAACAAATGAAGCAATCAAGGCTATCTCACCGAATACGCTAGTCATGCAGGCAGCAGGTATCAGTAAAGCAGAAGATGTTTATAAAGTCATTGAATTGGGCGCGGATGGTTCTGGCTGCACAAGTGGAATTACAGAAGCAGAACAGCCACATGATATGTTAAGAGAAATGGTTAAAGCAGCGGATACAGCATGGAGAGAAAAGCATGAAAATGTATAAAGAAACCTTTACAGTAGAAACCGAGGCAGGAAAGGCGACCTATGTCGATATTACGCCACAATTAAGAGAAATTGTCAAAAAAAGTGGGATTGAAAATGGTCTCTTAACCATGATTTCGCCCCATACAACCTGTGCCGTCTTTTTTGAAGAATTTGTTCACGACTATACGGATGAGGGAGACGAATTTCTACAAGTAGACTTGAATCATGTTTTGGAGAAAATTATTCCAGATCACACGGATGCAGATACGTATATCTATCCTGGAGAAGAGCATTACAAGTGTGTTGAGGCTTGGCCCAATGCAGCCGAATATCTACCTGATGGTGATCGGCGAGCTCTATGGAATGGGGATAGTCATCTCAAGGCAACTTTGATTGGATCTAGTCAAATGGTCGATGTGACAGCTGGCGATTTAGGAGTAGGTAGCACAGGTTATTTCTACTTTGTGGACTACGATAAGACTCGTGAACGAGTTCGTAAGTGCCAGGTGACTGTATTTGGAGTATAGATGGAAAAACCAACCGAGGATGGTTGGTTTTTTTGTGTCTACAGTTGTTCAAGCAAATACAGTCCAAGTGTGAACACAATCATGTGCTTTATTTGGTCTTTTTGTATGCGTTTCCAAGTTCTATAATGAAACTAGGAAAAACAAAAAAATAAAAAAGGAGAAACTAGAATGGAGATTTTGAATAACATTCTCAATTGGTTCTCGCAAAATATTTTGCAGAATCCAGCCTTCTTCGTCGGACTTTTGGTCCTTTTAGGATATGCACTCTTGAAAAAGCCAGGGCATGAAGTATTTTCGGGCTTTGTCAAAGCTACGGTAGGGTACATGATTTTGAACGTTGCAGCGGGTGGCTTGGTCACAACTTTCCGTCCGATCCTTGCAGCGCTTAACTTCAAGTTTAAGATTGGTGCCGCAGTTATCGACCCATACTTTGGATTGGCGGCAGCTAATACTAAGGTTCAAGAAATGTTTCCTGACTTTGTCAAAGCAGCAACAACAGCGCTTTTGATTGGTTTTGGGGTCAATATCTTGCTCGTTGCCTTCCGTAAAATCACCAAGGTACGGACCTTGTTTATTACTGGTCACATCATGGTGCAACAGGCAGCAACCATCTCACTGATGGTGCTTTTCCTCATTCCTCAATTGAGAAATGGTTATGGGATTACAGCAATCGGGGTCATTTGTGGTCTTTACTGGGCCGTCAGCTCTAATATGACCGTTGAAGCAACGCAACGCTTGACAGGCGGTGGTGGATTTGCCATTGGTCACCAACAACAATTTGCAATCTGGTTTGTCGATAAAATTGCTGGGAAACTTGGTAATAAAGAAGAAAACTTGGACAACTTAAAATTGCCAAAATTCTTGTCGATTTTCCATGATACAGTTGTTGCCTCTGCAACTTTGATGCTCGTCTTCTTTGGTGGCATTCTCTTGGTTTTAGGTCCTGAAGTTATGGCAAATAAAGAAGTCATTACGTCAGGTACACCGTTTAATCCAGCCAAACAAGACTTCTACATGTATATTGTCCAAACAGCCTTTACTTTCTCTGTTTACCTCTTTATCTTGATGCAAGGGGTGCGGATGTTCGTAACCGAATTGACGAATGCCTTCCAAGGTATCTCAAGCAAGCTCCTCCCAGGCTCATTCCCAGCGGTGGACGTTGCAGCTTCTTACGGTTTTGGTTCTCCAAATGCGGTACTTTCAGGATTTGCTTGTGGCTTGATTGGTCAATTGATTACCATTGTTCTGTTGATTGTCTTTAAAAATCCAGTTCTTATTATCACCGGTTTCGTACCAGTATTTTTTGACAATGCTGCGATTGCGGTTTACGCAGACAAGCGCGGTGGTTGGAAAGCAGCGGTCATCCTATCCTTTATTTCAGGTGTGCTTCAAGTAGCACTCGGTGCAGCCTGCGTTGCCCTTCTTGATTTGGCGGCTTATGGTGGTTATCACGGGAATATCGATTTTGAGTTCCCATGGTTAGGATTTGGCTATCTTTTCAAAGGACTTGGTATTATTGGTTATGTCTTGGTGTGCTTGTTCTTCCTTGCTATTCCACAAATCCAATTTGCAAGAGCAAAGGATAAAGAAGCGTACTATCGTGGGGAAGCTCAAGAATAAGACGAGGTTCCGTTTCAATTTGCTGACGTTGTTAACTCAGCTTGTTAAACGGAATAGATAAACAACTATCAAAAATAAAACAATCAGGAGGAAAAGAAAATGGTTAAAGTACTAACAGCGTGTGGAAATGGTATGGGATCATCTATGGTGATTAAGATGAAGGTGGAAAATGCTCTTCGTAATCTTGGTCAAAGTGATTTTACAGTGAATTCTTGTAGCGTTGGTGAGGCAAAGGGACTTGCGGCAGGGTATGACATTGTCATCGCCTCTGTTCATCTGATTGATGAATTGCAAGGTCGTACCAATGGAAAATTGGTCGGTCTTGATAACCTGATGGACGACAATGAAATTAAGGCAAAATTGCAAGAAGTTCTGTAGTAATACTTTAGAGGAGGTTGGGAGAAAGTACCCGACCTCTTTCATAGAAAGAGAGAGCAAATATGAATTTGAAAAAAGCTTTTACAGAAAACGAGTCGATTCGTCTTGGCTTGACGGCTGATACTTGGGAAGAAGCAGTTCGCTTAGCAGTCGATCCCTTGATTGAAAGCGGAGCGGTCAAAGAAGAATATTATCATGCCATTATCGAATCCACTAACGAATATGGACCTTACTATATCTTGATGCCTGGCATGGCAATGCCACATGCCCGACCAGAAGCAGGTGTGATGCGTGATGCCTTTGCCTTGATTACCTTAACCAAACCAGTTGTCTTTCCAGATGGGAAAGAAGTTAGCGTGCTCTTAACCCTTGCTGCGACCAGTTCAGATATTCATACATCGGTTGCCATTCCACAAATCATCGCACTTTTTGAGTTGGAAAATTCAATCGAGCGCTTGGTGAATTGCCAATCAGAGGAAGAAGTCCTTGCTATGGTGGAAGAGTCTAAGAACAGTCCATATTTGGAGGGACTTGATTTAGAATCATGATATAAGAGCGTAAAAAATCGATAGAAAATAAGGGAGACTGACGAAGAAATCGTATTTCTAGAAAGTCTCGTCTATTTTCCGAGATTTTAGCTCGCATTCAAATAGTCATGATATAAGAGCGTAAAAAAATCGATAGAAAATAAGGGAGACTGACGAAGAAATCGTATTTCTAGAAAGGCTCGTCTATTTTCCGAGATTTTAGCTCGCATTCAAATAATCATGATATAAGAGTGTAAAAAATCGGTAGAAAATAAGGGAGACGAGCGCAGGAATCGCATTTCAAGCCAGTCTCATCTATTTTCCGAGATTTTAGCTCGCATTCAAATAATCATGATATAAGAGCGTAAAAAAATCGATAGAAAATAAGGGAGACTGATGAAGAAATCGTATTTCTAGAAAGGCTCATCTATTTTCCGAGATTTTAGCTCGCATTCAAATAATCATGATATAAGAGCGTAAAAAAATCGATAGAAAATAAGGGAGACTGACGAAGAAATCGTATTTCTAGAAAGGCTCGTCTATTTTCCGAGATTTTAGCTCGCATTCAAATAGTCATGATATAAGAGCGTAAAAAAATCGATAGAAAATAAGGGAGACTGACGAAGAAATCGTATTTCTAGAAAGGCTCATCTATTTTCCGAGATTTTAGCTCGCATTCAAATACAAACATGATGGCTTTCGGTAGTTTTCAGAAAACGATCAAAAGCTAGCTCACATTGTTCGTGGTGTATCACAATCAAAAAAACATAGAAAAGAGATTCGTATGACAAAACATATTCCAAATTTACAGGTTGCGCTTGACCATTCCGATTTGCAGGGTGCTATTAAAGCGGCAGTGTCCGTTGGGCAGGAGGTAGATGTGATTGAGGCTGGAACAGTTTGCTTGCTTCAAGTGGGAAGTGAATTGGTGGAGGTGCTGCGTAGTCTGTTTCCTGATAAAATCATCGTAGCAGATACCAAGTGTGCAGATGCTGGTGGTACCGTTGCCAAAAACAATGCGGTGCGTGGGGCTGACTGGATGACTTGTATCTGTTCAGCAACCATTCCAACCATGAAAGCAGCCCTTAAAGCCATTCAAGAAGTCCGTGGTGACAAGGGAGAAATCCAAGTGGAACTCTATGGTGACTGGACATATGAACATGCTCAAATGTGGCTTGATGCAGGGATTTCTCAAGCCATTTACCACCAATCTCGTGATGCCCTTCTTGCAGGTGAAACCTGGGGGGAAAAAGACCTGAATAAGGTGAAAAAATTGATCGATATGGGCTTCCGCGTGTCTGTTACAGGGGGGCTTGATATTGGGACCTTAAAACTTTTTGAGGGAGTAGATGTCTTTACCTTTATCGCTGGTCGTGGCATTACAGAAGCAGAAGATCCAGCCGCAGCAGCGCGTGCCTTTAAGGATGAAATCCGCCGCATTTGGGGGTAGGCTATGGCTAGACCGATTGGAATTTATGAAAAGGCAACTCCTAAACACTTTACATGGATAGAGCGCTTGGAGTTTGCAAAAAACCTCGGCTTTGACTTTGTGGAAATGTCAATCGATGAAAGTGATGAGCGCCTCGCTCGGCTTGAGTGGACCAAGGAGGAACGCTTGGAGTTGGTAAAAGCGATTTACCAAACAGGCCTCCGTATTCCGACTATTTGTTTCTCAGGTCATCGTCGTTATCCGCTTGGATCAAACGATCCGGTCCTTGAGGCCAAGTCACTTGAAACCATGCAAAAATGTATTGGGTTGGCACAGGACTTGGGTGTGCGGGTCATTCAGCTGGCAGGATATGATGTCTATTATGAAGAAAAATCACCAGAGACACGTGAGCGTTTCTTGAAAAATCTGCGTAAGGCGTGTGATTGGGCGGAGCAGGCTCAGGTCATGCTCGCTATTGAAATCATGGACGATCCTTTTATCAATAGCATTGAAAAATATTTAGCAGTCGCCCAAGAAATCAACTCCCCCTACCTCTTTGTCTACCCAGACACAGGCAATCTCTCTGCCTGGCACAATGATTTGTACAGTGAGTTTCTCATTGGTCACAAAGCGATTGCGGCGCTTCATCTGAAAGATACCTATGCCGTGACAGAAACCTCTAAGGGGCAATTCCGTGATGTACCGTTTGGACAAGGGTGTGTTGATTGGGAAAACACATTTGCCATTTTAAAGAAAACCAATTACCAAGGACCATTTTTAATCGAAATGTGGTCTGAAAATTGTGAAACTGTAGAGGAAACACGGGCAGCTATTAAAGAAGCCCAAGATTTTCTTTACCCATTGATTGAGAAAGCGGGGTTATGTTAGTATGCCAAAATCATTATCAGAGATGCGCCAGCGTGTTTATGAGGCCAACGTAGCTCTTCCAGAACATGGCTTGGTCAAATTTACTTGGGGCAATGTCTCTGAAGTCTGTCGTGAATTGGGACGGATTGTCATCAAACCATCTGGAGTAGACTATGGCAAATTAAGCCCAGAAAATATGGTCGTGACTGACCTAGACGGAAACGTTGTTGAGGGTGACTTGAATCCCTCGTCTGACCTTGCGACCCATGTAGCACTTTATAAAGCTTGGCCAGAAATCGGTGCTGTTGTCCACACTCACTCGACAGAAGCGGTCGGTTGGGCACAGGCTGGCCGTGATATTCCTTTTTATGGGACAACGCATGCGGATTATTTTTATGGTCCTATTCCTTGCGCCCGCTCATTGACCGCTGATGAAGTGAATACAGCCTATGAGAAAGAGACAGGTAGCGTCATTATTGAAACCTTTGCAGAACGTGGTCTTAATCCTGTTGCGGTTCCTGGAATTGTCGTGCGCAATCATGGTCCTTTTACGTGGGGAAAAGATCCAGCGCAGGCTGTCTATCATTCGGTCGTATTAGAAGAAGTGGCGAAAATGGATCGCTTCACCGAGCAGATCAATCCGCGTGTAGAGTCCGCTCCTAGGTACATCATGGACAAACATTATCTGCGCAAACACGGTCCAAATGCTTACTATGGGCAAAAAGGTGATGTGCACTAGTCATTGGGTTTGGATTAGGTTGTGACAAACGTGTCTTGCCTAGACCCAAATGACCATAGATAGAAAAGAGAGGGAGCAGGACAACACGAATTCGTTTCCTCTCTTTCCTTTTTTGGGGGGGCATGGTCTTTACATTCGAAAAATGGTACACTATCTATACGCAAGAAGAAGGAGATGAGAAAATGGTCCTACTCGATAAGAGCAGTTATGAATTGCTAACCTATTTGATGCGATTGACAAAGCCAGAGACGGTTATGAGTATTTCACGGGCAATGGGTCAGTCTAGGCGAAAAATTTATTATCATCTTGAAAAAATCAATGGTTCTCTTCCTAGTGATACTGAGATGATTGTCAGTCTTCCAAGGGTCGGTATTTTATTAACGGATGCACAAAAAGCGGCTTGTCAGGTCTTATTGGGGAGCGTGGATTCGTATAGCTATGTGATGAGCATGGAGGAGCGGATTCAGCTCATGACCATTTATATTGCTATTACCTCTGAACGTGTAACCATTGAAAAACTTATGGCGCTGACGGACGTTTCACGCAATACCGTGTTAAATGACCTGAGTGAAATTCGGGCGCAACTGACCACCGAGCAATTCAAGGTCTATCTCTATGCAACCAAGTCAGAAGGCTACTTTTTCAAATGCCACCCGCTCAATAAAATCCAGTATATCCACTCTCTTCTCTATGATGTCTTTTCTAATCCCAATGAAGGCTTTCTCACCATTCTCAATGAAAAGGTGCCTTACTTTGAAGGCTGTGAACTCTTGTTTAGTTCCAATTTAGTAGAATTTTTAGCAGAACAAGTGAACCAGCTAGAGGTAGATTTGGGAAAGAAAATCAACCATTATGAGATTGAGTTCATGCTCAAAGTCCTACCTTATTTACTTCTTAGCTATCGCAATATGGCCTTGAAAATAGCCGAGCAAGCAGAAATTCAGCGAGAGTTCACCTTAATTCGCAAGCGGATTGAATATACCGCAGCGCAGAACTTGGCCTCTTCTCTTTCTGAGCGATTTGAAGTGGTGCTGGATGAGATCGAAATTTCTCTGATTGCCATGCTCTTGTTGTCCTACCGTAAGGATAAGGATATTCACACCAATAGCCAAGATTTTGCAGAGTTAAAGGAAACCTTGGAACGCTTTGTTGATGAATTTTTACGCTGTTCAGCCTTTGAGATTGACAATCGTGAAACCTTGATGCGTAATTTGGTCATGCATGCCAAGGCCCTTCTTTTTCGTAAGACCTATGGCATTTTATCTAAAAATCCCTTGACCAGACAGATTAAGCAGAAGTACAAAGACTTATTTGTCACGATTAGAGTGGTGGCTTCTTATACTCTAGAAGCAGAGTGGATGATTCAGATGAATGATGATGACATCTCCTATTTCACCATTCATATCGGCGGTGCTTTAAAGCATAGACCAATCAGCGGAAAATCTTTTCGCAACATTTACTTGGTCTGCGATGAGGGGGTCGGTGTGCAAAAGCTGCTCTATAAACAGTGTCAGGCTTATCTGCCAGTAGATAGTATTAAGGCCGTTTTTACGACCGAGCAATTCCATAGCGTGGAGGATATTTTAGAGGTGGACCTGCTGATTTCTACCAGTGATAATCTGCGAGCTTCTTTTCCAATCTTACAGGTCGAGCCTGTCTTGACCTATGAGGATGTGATGAAAATCAATTATTTTTTGACCTACCACACCATGAAAGATAGTGCCAAGCAGTTTCAACCTCAATTGCAACGCCTCCTTTCACGCTACATCTCAAAAGACGAAGAGCTGAGAGAGGCAACTGCTAAGGTACAGGAACTATTCCAAAGCGATTTCTTTTTAGCAACCGTTGAAAATGGTGGACTAAAAGATTTATATTGATATAGGACTGGGGAATGCCCCAGCTTTTTTAGATTTTATAGACCTTATGATGTTTTTATGCTTAATGAACATCAAAAATAGCTATTTTATCTTATAAATATCTATTCTGTAGGAAAATGGATTGATGAAGTGAGCCAAAGGCGATACATTTGAAATAGTGGAATGACTAACAACAGAAAAGTAGTTGCGAGGCACGGCATTTTTGAGGCCTTAGGCTCAAGATTGCTTTAACAGTCTAGTGGAGTTAAAGGTCGGAAATACAAGGTTGCTTTCGACTGTACTATTTAAGAAAGTATCCCAAAATGCTAATGCGGATTTTAATTGAGTATTCAGTCGTAGCGCTTTACGAAATCAAAACGAATATAGAAAGAAACGGACGTAACTCTTTTATGGAAAGAGGAGTTGATAAGAAAGCAATGGGTTCATCAAAACGTAAAGTTCGCTGTTTTTCGTTGAACATTGGTTTGCAGTAGCAAGATGATAGGACAGTCCAAACCTGAACACACGCATGTGTTTTATTTGGTCTTTTTTTGAACAGATGAAAGCGTTATACTAGGCCTATACATAAGCTATCAGGAGGAACTATTATGGCAAAAGTGAACGAAATTACAAGAGAATCATGGATTTTAAGTACCTTCCCAGAATGGGGTACATGGCTCAATGAAGAAATTGAAGAAGAAGTGGTTCCAGAAGGCAATTTCTCTATGTGGTGGCTAGGAAATTGTGGAATTTGGCTTAAAACACCAGGCGGAGCCAACATCGTCATGGACCTTTGGTCAGCGCGTGGAAAATCGACTAAAAAAGTAAAAGATATGGTACGTGGACACCAAATGGCTAATATGGCGGGAGTTCGCAAACTTCAACCAAATCTTCGTGTGCAACCGATGGTCATCGACCCATTTGCAATCAATGAGTTGGACTACTATCTTGTCTCTCACTTCCATAGTGACCACATTGATATCAATACAGCAGCAGCTATTGTTAACAATCCGAAATTAGACCATGTAAAATTTGTTGGACCTTATGAATGTGGGGAAATCTGGAAAAAATGGGGTGTGCCAGCAGATCGTATTATTATTGTAAAACCAGGTGACAGCTTTGAAATTAAGGATATGAAGGTCCATGCGGTCGAATCCTTCGACCGAACCTGCTTGGTGACTTTGCCAGTGGAAGGAGCGGATGCTCAAGACGGTGAATTGGCTGGACTTGCGGTGACAGATGAGGAAATGGCTCGTAAGGCTGTCAACTATGTCTTTGAAACCCCGGGCGGAACAGTCTATCATGGTGCGGATTCTCATTTCTCAAACTACTTTGCTAAACACGGTCGTGACTTCAAGATTGATGTTGCCTTGAATAACTACGGTGAAAACCCACTCGGTATCCAAGACAAAATGACCTCTATTGACCTACTTCGTATGGCGGAAAATCTCCGTGCTAAGGTTATCATTCCAGTTCACTATGATATCTGGTCAAACTTCATGGCTTCAACGGATGAAATTTTAGAACTCTGGAAGATGAGAAAAGAACGCCTGCAATACCAGTTCCACCCATTTATCTGGGAAGTGGGCGGTAAATATACTTATCCAATGGATCAGAATCGCATCGAATATCATCACCCACGTGGATTTGATGATTGCTTCTTAGAAGATTCGAATATTCAATTTAAGGCCTTGCTATAAGAGCAAGTCTTATATCGCTATCAAATGTAAGGAGGGATGAGTTCCCTCTTTTTTAGTTTACACAGGAAAATCCCCTAGATTGTCATTCTAGGGGATTTGTGCGTATAAGGAGTATAGGAGTGACTTGTCAGTGTTTATCGATTGATATTTTCCCATTTCCAGTTTTGTACTTCAGGAATATCATCACCATGTTCACGGATATAGTCTTTGTGATAAGCCACGGTTTGATCCATCTTCTCAGAAAAGGCCTGTGCTTCATGTCCAAGTGTCGCAAGAGCAGCGTCTTGAGCCAAGTGGAAGCGGTCTAGTTCAGACATAACCCGCATGTCAAATGGAGTCGTGATATCTCCGTTTTCACGGTAGCCATGAACGTGAAGATTGTGGTTGTGGCGTCTGAAGAAGATGTCACGAATCATTCCTTCGTAAGCATGGAAGGCAAAGATAACAGGTTTGTCTGTTGTAAAGATTGCGTCGAATTCTTCATCTGAAAGTCCGCGTGGGTCCAAGTCTGGGTGGCGAAGTTTCAAGATGTCTACGACATTGACAAAGCGAATCTTCAAGTCAGGGAAGGCTTTGTGGAGGATAGAAATCGCAGCCAAGGCTTCTAAGTTTGGCTCAGTTCCTGCTGCCGCAAATACCACATCAGGTTCTTCATCAAGAGAGACAGTTGAAGCCCAATCGATGACTTTGTATCCTTTTTCGACCAATTCTTCAGCTTCATCAACAGAGTAGAATTGAGGACGTGGGTGTTTTGAAGTTACGACCAAGTTGATGACGTCTTCATCTTTAAAGGCCTTATCCATGACAGCCAAGAGACTGTTGGTATCAGCAGGAAGATACTCACGGATATATTCCGGTGTTTTTTCAGATAGGTGAGTGAGGATTCCTGGGTCTTGGTGTGTATAGCCGTTATGGTCTTGTTGGAATACGGTTGAAGTGGCAATCAAGTTGAGAGCTGGATAGTTTTTACGCCAAGTAGTGTGGGTTTTTGATTTCCGTAACCATTTGAAGTGTTGGGTAATCATGGTATCAACTACACGTAGGAAGGATTCATAAGAAGCAAAGAATCCGTGGCGACCAGTCAAGACATATCCTTCCAAGAGACCTTCTGCTTGGTGCTCTGACAATTGAGAGTCGATGACACGACCAGCTGGGCTAAGCCATTCATCGTAGCTTTCTTTGCGACGGCCGAGCCATTGGCGATTGGTTTTTGTAAAGATTGCGTTTAAGCGGTTTGATTTTGTTTCATCTGGTCCGAAGACACGGAAGTTGTCAGGATTTGCTTCGACCAAGTCAGCAGCGTATTTACCAAATTCAATCATGTCTTGGGCAAGGATGGCACCTGGTGTTTCGATGTCAAAGGCATGTCTTTTCCAGTTAGCAGTATCCATTGGTTTGATGACACCGGCATTGGTGATTGGGTTCATGGACATGCGACGGTCGCCTTTCGGTGACATTTCTGCAATTTCTGGGAGTAATTTCCCGTTTTCGTCAAATAATTCTTCAGGACGGTAGCTGTGCAACCAGTCAAGAAGTGCATCGAGATGTTCCATGTGGTGTGCATCGACTGGGATTGGAACTTGGTGCGCGCGGAATCCTCCTTCAATTGGAGTTCCTTCCCAAGCTTTAGGACCAGTCCAACCTTTCGGAATGCGTGCAACAATTACTGGCCAAGCAGGCATTGTTGCTTCTTCTGCTGAGCCTTTGCGGGCCTCTGCTTGAAGGGCTTGAATCATTTCAACAGCGCTATCGATTGTTTGAGCCATTGCACGGTGTGCATCTTCGAAGTTTGAACTTGTCACATCAACAAAGATTGGGCTCCAACCGAGTCCTTTGAAGAAATGAGCCAACTCTTCGTCTGTTTTGCGTTCTAAGATAGTAGGATTGTGGATTTTTCCACCGTTTAGATAAAGGATAGGCAAGACTGCCCCGTCGTTTACAGGATTAATGAAGGTATTGGCAAACCATCCTGCCATTAATGGGCCTGTTTCAGCTTCTCCGTCTCCGATAACAGTTGCGGCAATGATGTTTGGATTATCAAGGACAGCTCCTGCCGCATGTGAGAGGGCATAACCGAGTTCTCCTCCTTCATGGATAGAACCTGGTGTTTCAGGTGCTGCGTGGGAAGCGATTCCTCCAGGGAAAGAGAAGATTTTACAGAGTTTTTGGAAACCTTCTTCTGTTTGCGGAATATCTGGGTTCAGCTCAGTGTAACTACCATCAAGGTAAGAGTTTGCGACCATTACTTGTCCACCATGGCCAGGACCTTCAATATAGAACATATCTAAATCGTATTTGTTAATCGCACGATTAAGATGAGCATAAATGAAGTTTTGACCTGGGACAGTTCCCCAGTGTCCAATTGGGTGAGCCTTCAAATCGTTTTCGACTACTTCGCGTTTGAGCAAAGGATTGTCTTTCAAGTACATTTGAGCAGCTGAGATGTAGTTGGCCGCCCGCCACCAAGCGTCGACTTTAGCAAGATATTCTGGTGAATCAAATAGTTTTGTCATGATTCAATCTCCTTTATCCATTATTGTATTTTATTTCACATGCTAACTATATCATCTTATGTAAGCCCTGTCAAAGATTGAAAACATTATTGAAAACCAAAAGAAAACAAATGGAAATATTGTTATATCAATCTAGAAAATATCTTTTCTTGAAAATAAAGGGTATAATATCATTTCTTCCAGATTAATGTGGAAGTAAGTTGACTTTAATACTAAAAACGCTTACATTATAATGATACATGTAACAGGGAGGTCCAGATTGAATCCTAGACAAATCAATATTCTGCGAGATCTTATGGCTGCAAGTGATTATATAACAGCACAAGAGTTATCCTCTAAGTATGCTGTTTCAACCAAAACAGCTTATGCAGATTTACAGATGATGAATGAAGAGCTGTCATCTTTTGGTGTTACGATTGAAAAAACGCCACGTCGTGGTATACGATTGCAGGTTGAACAAAATGAAAAGAGAAAAATCTTAGAATTTGTGGAACAGAGTAATCACGATGGGGCAGACGAAGATTCTCAATTTCATCGCGAATGCGACTTGTTAAAAGAACTGATATTAGGCAGTGGCACGATTGATGTGCTGGACTGGTCTGTTAGTCATTTTATCAGCGAGGCCTCGATTCGAAGGGATTTAGAGCGTTTAGAACAGCATTTAACTAGCTATCATGTTTCACTTTTGAAGAAGAGTGGTCGTGTTTCCTTAGTTGGACAAGAAGGGAATATTAGAAAGTTTTTCCGAGACTTTATCATCCAGCATTTTAATCTGAGCAGCTTGCAGTATGAAGAAGGCCTAGCGTACTTTTTCTCTTCTGAGCTCATCATGAATGTCGTTGAAAGTGTTCAAAAATCTTCTAATTTCTACCATTTTAGAACCTCTGAACAATATCGGGTCTATCTAGTGTTGGACTTGCTCATCAGTTCTAAGCGGTATCTTCAAGGAAACGCCATTGAGGAAGCAAGTGAGATTGTCGGTGTTGAAAACCTTCGGCAATATGAGGTGTATGTCATCGCTGGTGAATTGCTTAGTCAGTCAACGGGCATTGCTATGAATCTGATTACAGATGCGGAAATTCGCAACATCTGTTATACACTCTTATCGGTAGGATATGAGACAGAAATGGTGCAACAGTCGGATTTGAAAAAAACAGTTGAGCAATTTATTGCGCGCGTATCGGAGTTATCCGGTGTTGATTTTCGGTCTGATGCACATCTATTTCAAATGTTGGTCAACCACACGCAACCGATGATTTATCGCTTAAAGAGTGGGATTAACATTAAAAATCAGATTACAGAAAATATAAAGACGAGATATAGTGCTCTCTATTATATTGTCTGGTTGGCATCGAAATCGTTATCAGAGAAGTATGCAGTCGAATTCTTTGATGCAGAGATTGCTTTTCTCACCATTTACTTTGAGATTTCGGTTGAGAAAATGACAACCCCATTGACCATCTATGTGATCTGTCCGCATGGTCTAGCGACTTCAGAGTTGATTATGAGTTCGCTCCGTAGGACGATTTCCAATTTTGATCATTTAGTCAACATGGACATGAGGGAATTGACAGAAGAAAAGCTCGCGCAAGCGGATTTGGTGATTAGCTCCATTCACTTAGAGCAATTCGATGTTGATTATATTCAGGTTAGTCCGATTGTGACAGATGAGGAGTTAGAAATTATTCAACATGCCTACTCGAGCCTGACCAAGGGAAATCGGAATATGCTGTCTGCTATTCATGACAACACAAGTTTTTCAAAATCAGTGATTCGGGATTTGTTACAGACCAATATTTTACTTCATCAATCCTGCCAATCTGTTGAAGAGTGTATTCGGAAAATGGTTGGAAAAACGTCGCCACGAAACCAACGCAACAAACGTTTTCTAGAATCGGTCTTGGCCAGGGAGAAATTAGGAAGTACAAGTGTTTACACAGGTATTGCCTTACCTCATGCGGATCCTGCATTTGTCGCAGAATCACAACTGGTCATTATGACTCTTGACAAACCTATTCTTTGGGGTCAAAACATAGTCAAGGTAGTGGTTCTAATTGCCATTGCAGAAAAAGATGAGGAATTATATAAGAAAGCATTGATTAGTCTATACTCAAAAATTGATCGTACAGACTATATCGATATCCTGCATTCTATCGAAAACCAATCTGATTTTATCGATTGTCTGTAGGCACTATAAAAAAAGGAGATTGCTACAATGACGGAAGCTATTAAATTATCGGATTATCTGAATGAGTCCTTGATTTTTATGCAAAAACGTTATTCTTCTAATAAGGAACTGTTTACCGAAGTGTCAACGGTTGCTTTTGACAAGGGATTTGTGCGTGAAGACTTCCTAGAGCGCGTGCAACGACGCGAAGAAACATTCCCGACGGGGATTCAGTTGGAGAAGTTTGGGGTGGCGATTCCACATACGGATGCTGAATGTGTCCATAAGGAGTTTGTCGCTGTTATCACTAATGCGGAACCAGTTGAGTTCAAAAGCATGGAGGACTTGAATCAAACGGTTGAAGCAAATATTGTATTTGTGCTTGGTTTGAATCAACCCCACGCTCAGTTAGAAATGCTTCAATCGTTGATGGGCCTACTACAAAGTCCAGAAGTTTTAGGCCAACTATTAGCTGCTGAAACAACAGAGCAGTTATTGACTATCGTAAAAAATAATAATTTATAACATATAAAGGAGAACAGCTTATGGCTAAACTTAAAGTATTGGTTGCATGTGGTGCAGGAATTGCTACATCAACAGTGGTAATGAAACGTGTAGAGGATTTGTTTAAATCTAACAATATTGATGTTGATATTATTCAAATCAAGATTGCAGAAGCAAAATCAAGAGAAGCAGATGCAGATATGTTGATTACAACAACTCTTCTTCCAGGGGAATTTAGTATTCCAGCAATCAAAGCAATGGGATATCTAACTGGTATTAATGCAGATAAAGTAGACGAACAAGTCTTAGAAGCTGCACGTTCAATTTTAGGATAAAAAATATAAAAAAATAAAAAGGAGATGAGACAATGAGTGCTATTAACGACGTTGTTCAGTATATTCTTGGATTAGGGGCATCTGTTATGCTTCCAATCATGTTGACAATTGTAGGATTGATTTTTAGACTACCATTTGGGAAGTCACTTAAATCAGGTTTGACTGTAGGTATTGGTTTCATTGGTATTAACCTTGTCATCGGTGTTTTGTCTAGTAACTTGGGCCCTGCCGCACAAGCGATGGTTGAAAACTTTGGGGTATCATTGAATATCATTGATACAGGATGGCCTTCAGCAGCAGCTGCTGCATGGGCAGCTCCTGTTTCTGCTATCATGATTCCAATCTGTGTAGCCGTAAACTTGCTTATGTTGTTTACTAAGACTACTAAGACTCTCGATATTGACTTGTGGAACTACTGGCACTTTATTGCCGCAGCTGCGACTGGGTACATCGTAACAGGTGGGAACTGGTGGTTCTCAATCTTGTGTGGTGTCCTTTATGAAATTGCCTGCTTGTTGATCGCAGACTGGACAGCTCCAATGGTTGAAAAATTCTACGGACTAGAAGGTGTCAGCCTTCCAACTGGTTCTACTGACGCCTTTGGTTTGCTTGGTATTCCTGTCGGTATCCTTGTTGGTAAAATCCCTGGTTTAAACAAACTTGACGTTAGTGCAGATACCATCCAAGAAAAATTTGGTATCTTCGGTGAGCCAATGATGATGGGTATCATCATCGGTGCTGGTATTGCCGCTCTTGGTGGATATGATGTTGGTGGTATCATCACAATGGGGATCAACATGGGAGCAGTTATGTTCTTGATGCCTCGTATGGTTAAAATCTTGATGGAAGGTTTGATTCCAATCTCAGAAGCAGCTCGTGACTTCTTGCAAAAACGTAATGGTAACAGCGACCGCACTATTTACCTTGGTATGGATGCTGCCCTTACAACTGGTCACCCTGCTAACCTTGCAACAGGTTTGCTTCTTGTGCCAATTACTTTGTTGATTGCGATTATCTTGCCAGGAAATAAAGTCCTTCCATTCGGTGACTTGGCAACTATTCCATTCTACGTATCCCTTATCGTAGCTAGCCGTAAAGGTAACATTATCCAATCTGTTATTACAGGTGCAATCGTTATTACAGGCGCACTTTACATGGCAACAAACTTTGCGCCAGAACATACAGAAATGATGCGTGGTGTATATGAATTCCCAGCAGGAGCTACTCTTGTGTCAAGTCTTGATATGGGTGGTAACGTCCTTAACTGGCTCATCTTGAAATTTGCACAATTATTCTCAGGAGTTCTTTAATCTATAAGAACATAATGTGACTATGAATAATGCGATAAAGGGAAAGGCGGATAATAATGAAAGCAGCATTGCTGACAGAATTAAACCATTTTGAAATTCATGAAATGGATAAGCCGACTCCACATTCACATGAAGTATTAGTAAAAGTCAAAGCCGCAGGAATCTGCGGCTCTGATATTCATAAAATGCAAAGTGAGTGGAAATATGACTTACCTATGGTCATGGGTCATGAATTTTCAGGTCAAGTAGAGGCAGTAGGAGAAGATGTAAAGCAGGTAGCAGTAGGCGATCGTGTCGCAATCGTACCGTTCTTGCCTTGTAACAAATGTATTTATTGTCGAGAAGGTAAGTACCAGCTCTGCGAAGACTATCGAATGATTGGTTCGCATTACTATGGTGGTTTTGAAGAGTACGTTGTCGTACCGGAAACAAATGTCTTGAACATCGGGGATAAAATCTCTTATGAAGAGGCAGCCATGATTGAACCTCTAGCGGTAGCAGCTCATGGTGTTATGGGATTAGACCCACAAGTTGGTGATCAGGTTGCTGTATTTGGTTTGGGTACGATTGGTATTTTAAGTGTGCAATGGCTTCGTCTAGCGGGAGTCAAACGGATTATCGGTATTGATATCGACCCGAATAAGCTAGAAGAATCCAAAAAATACGGTGTAACGGATACAATCAATCCTTTAGAAGAAGGCCTAGAAGAAGCCGTTGCAAAATTGACCGATGGGCTTGGTGTTGATATTGCTTTGGAATGTGCCGGTTCTAAGATAACAGAGGAACAATGCCTCTTGATTACTAGAAAAGGTGGAAAGATTGGGTATCAAGGCATCGCTTATACAGATGTAGTATTGCGTCAGCGTGCTTTTGAAAATATCTTTAGACGAGAATATACAGTCAAAGGTTTTTGGAATTCTTATTCTGCCCCATTCCCTGGTAAAGAGTGGACTCATTCTGTTGAGTTTATTGAGGCGGGTAAAATTAATTTGAAAGATATGATTTCACATCGATTTAAACTTGATGAGATTCAGAAGGCTTTCAACCTAACAGTAAAGAGGGAAGAATCTTACAATAAAGTGATGATTTTCCCTGAAGACGATTGAGGAGGCGAATATGACCATTCCAGATAAAATGAAAGGGGTCTTTAAAACAGAACCCGGCTATGATAAAATGGATTTCCTAGACTTAGATGTGCCAAAAGCTGAAGGGGATAAAGTTCTTATTAAGGTGGCTTTTACAGGAATCTGTGGATCAGATATTCACACGTTTAAAGGTGAGTATAACAATCCTGCAACTCCCGTTGTTCTTGGGCATGAATTTTCGGGCCAAGTTGTAGCAGTTGGTGACCAAGTAACGAAGGTAAAAGTTGGAGATCGTGTTACGAGTGAGACAACTTTTGAAACAAGTACAGATATTTATACCCATGATAAGCTCTATAATTTAGCAATGAAACGCAAAGGTATAGGAACACAACAAAATGGTTCAATGGCCAAGTATGTGTTAACCCGAGAAGAAAGTGTTCATATCTTGCCAGATTCTCTTAGCTACGAGGGAGCAGCTATGACGGAGCCTCTAGCTTGCTGTGTGCATGCGATGTATCAAAAGAGTCAGCTTAGCTTACATGATAAAATTATTATTATGGGGCCTGGTCCGATTGGTTTGTTCTTATTGCAAATCGCAAAAGACATCGGTGCATTTGTCATTATGACTGGGATTACTCAAGATGCAGAGCGTCTGGCCTTTGCCAAAGAATTAGGAGCCGACGTAGTTGTCGATACACAAAAAGAAGATTTGGCTGCCATTGTTCATCAATATACAGATGGTTATGGTGTTGATAAAGCCTATGATGCTTCAGGGGCTGCTCCAGCAGTCAATCAGGTATTGCCACTCATCAAGAAACGCGGTCGTTTTGTTCAAGTAGGGCTTTTTGCGAAGAAGTACATTGAATTAGATACAGAGTCCATCATTCAACGCGAAATTGAATACGTGGGTTGCCGCTCACAAAATCCATTTGACTGGCCAATTGCGATTCACCTCCTAAATAAAGGTGCTATTAATATTGATAAGATGATTACTCAAAAATTCCCGCTAGAGGAATGGCGACAAGCATTTGAAGCTGTTATGGGTGGAAAAGAATTCAAAGTCATGATTGAATCAAACCCTGGGGAGTTTTAAGGAAAAAAGTAATGAGGCGGGGGCAAGTAATGCTCTCCGTCTTATTCTTTAAAAATATGTCAAAATGTTGAACTTATTGTAACAAAGAAAACGCTTTATGTTATAATAGGAATACAATAACTTTTTAAGAGGAGGAAGATATGTCACATTTATCAGTCAACGCGATTCGTTTCCTTGGAGTAGATGCCATTGAAAAATCGAAATCAGGTCATCCAGGAGCTGTTATGGGGCAAGCTCCAATGGCTTACAGCCTATTTACCAATCATATGCGTATTAACCCAGCTCATCCACGTTGGGTCAATCGTGATCGCTTTGTGTTATCTACGGGACACGGTTCTATGTTGCTTTATGCCCTTCTTCATCTGTCAGGTTTTGAAGAAGTAAGTATGGATGAAATTAAGAATTTCCGTCAATGGGGATCAACAACACCAGGTCACCCTGAGTTCGGTCACACTGCAGGTGTAGACGTGACAACTGGTCCTCTTGGGCAAGGGATTTCAACTGCCGTTGGTTTAGCTCAAGCAGAACGTTTCCTTGCGGCTAAGTACAACAAAGAAGGCTATCCAATTTTTGACCATTATACTTACGTCATCTGTGGTGACGGAGATTTGATGGAAGGTGTTTCTGCAGAAGCGGCTTCTTATGCTGGTTTGCAAAAATTAGACAAACTGATTGTTCTTTATGATTCAAATGATATCTGTTTGGATGGAGGAACAAGTGATGCCTTAACAGAGGATGTTCGTGCGCGTTATGAAGCCTATGGCTGGCATACAGCCCTTGTTTCTGATGGAACAGACGTGGTAGCTGTTGATCAAGCAATTCAGGCTGCTAAAGTTTCTGGTAAGCCTTCTCTTATCGAAGTCAAAACAATTATCGGGCATGGTTCTCCAAATAAACAAGGAACAAATGCTGTTCACGGTGCGCCACTTGGAGCAGAAGAAGCAGCAGCAACACGCAAGGCCTTGGATTGGAACTTTGCACCGTTTGAAGTACCACAAGAAGTTTATGCAGACTTTAAAGAACACGTGACAGATCGTGGACAAGCAGCTTATGCAACTTGGGAAAAACTCGTGGCAGATTACAAAGCAGCTTATCCAGAGTTGGCAGAAGAAGTGAGTGCGGTTCTAGAAGGTCGTGACGCGGTAGAGTTGAAACCAAGCGACTTCCCAATGCCAGAGACAGGCTTCTCACAAGCGACTCGTAACTCAAGTCAAGATGCCATCAATGCAGCCGCAGAAGTGCTTCCACATTTCTTCGGTGGTTCTGCAGACTTGTCTCACTCAAACATGACCTTTATTAAGGGTGAGGGACTACAAGATGCGACTCATCCATTGAATCGAAATATCCAATTCGGTGTGCGTGAATTTGCGATGGGAACAATCTTGAATGGTATGGCGCTACACAGTAACCTTCGTGTTTACGGTGGTACCTTCATGGTCTTCTCTGACTATGTGAAAGCAGCAATTCGCCTATCTGCCCTTCAAGGACTTCCAGTAACCTATGTCTTCACCCATGATTCAATTGCGGTTGGTGAAGATGGTCCAACTCATGAGCCAATTGAACATTTAGCGGGCCTTCGTGCGATGCCAAACGTGAATGTCTTCCGCCCAGCAGATGCGCGTGAGACACAAGCTGCCTGGTATTTGGCTTTAACAAGCCCATCTACACCATCCGTTTTGGCCTTGACTCGTCAAAACTTGACTGTAGAAGAAGGAACAGACTTTGATAAAGTTGCAAAAGGTGCTTATGTGGTCTATGAAGAAGCAGGGTTTGACACTATTCTTCTTGCATCAGGTTCAGAAGTCAACTTGGCCGTTACAGCAGCGAAACAGCTTGCAGCAGAAGGCATCAAGGTTCGTGTGGTCAGCGTACCGTCTACAGAACTCTTTGATGCGCAAGACGCAGCCTATAAGGAAGAAATCTTGCCAAATGCAATCCGTCGTCGCCTAGCCATTGAAATGGGTGCAACTCAAAGCTGGTACAAATATGTCGGCCTAGACGGTGCGGTACTAGGTATTGATACCTTTGGAGCATCAGCGCCAGCCGCTAAAGTCATCGAAGAATATGGCTTTACAGTGGAAAATGTGGTGAATACAGTTAAAGGATTGTAAGAAACATACGCTAAACAGATTAATGTTAGACAGCCGAGAGGCTGTCTTTTTGTGTCAAAATCGCTCAAAAACTTTCGTGAAATGATACAATAAAAGAAAGTAATTTCACACTTGTCAAAAAGAAACAACTGGCATGCTTGACT
This sequence comes from Streptococcus respiraculi, assembly GCF_003595525.1. Lineage (NCBI taxonomy): Bacteria > Bacillati > Bacillota > Bacilli > Lactobacillales > Streptococcaceae > Streptococcus > Streptococcus respiraculi. The sequence continues at coordinate 159,810 of NZ_CP022680.1, forward strand.
TATGGACAATTCTTGCAAGCGCTGTGAAAAATTGTGTCCTTAACTTTAAAGCGCTTCCGTTTTATAATGAATGTGTAAAAAAATAACGGAGGTTGGAAAACATGTCGGATTGGTTAGCGATTCATGACAAGGTATATGTCGTGACAGGTGGTAGCTCAGGAATTGGGCTTGCAATTGTGAAAAGCTTGTTGGAACAAGGGGCAAAGGTCGCAAACTTCGATATTCGTGACTCAGATGTGAGCCATGAGAATTTGCTTTTTGTAGAAACCAACGTGACTAGTCATCAAGCGGTCAAAGAAGCAGTTGCTAAGGTAGTCGCACATTTCGGTACCGTAGACGGTTTGGTCAACAATGCAGGAATCAATATTCCGAGCTTGTTGGTTGATGTAGCAGAAGAGGCTGGACAATATGAGTTAAATGAAGAAAAGTTTGACAAAATGGTCAATATCAACTTTAAAGGACTTTTCTTTGTATCACAAGAAGTGGCACGTATTCTTGCTACTAAAAAATCTGGTGTCATTATCAATATGGCTTCAGAAGCAGGTTTAGAAGGTAGCGAAGGACAAAGTATCTATGCTGCGACAAAGGGTGCGGTTTATTCTCTCACTCGTTCATGGGCAAAAGAACTGGCGAAACACGGGATTCGTGTGGTGGGCATTGCTCCAGGAATCATGGAAGCAACGGGACTTCGCACTCTTTCCTACGAAGAAGCTCTTGCCTATACACGTGGAAAAACGGTTGAGGAATTACGCGCAGGTTACAGTAATACTAGTACCATTCCACTTGGACGCAGTGGTCGCTTGAGTGAAGTGGCGGACTTGGTATGCTATTACTTGTCTGATCGCGCAAGCTATATCACGGGTGTGACCACAAACGTAGCAGGCGGAAAAACAAGAGGATAAAGAGGGATTATGAGTCTAGAATTAAACAAAAAGGCATTGTTATATTATTTATCATCTCATGCTAGTGTTAGCTATGAGGTGTTAAGTGACCGTCTTCAATGTTCTAGACGTACCCTTAAACTACTAATAGAATCGCTTTTATATAGTTATGATCACATCTTTTCGATACAAGAGATGAATGGCAAGCTATCGCTCAAGATACACGATGAAGTAGCCTTCAAGGTCTTGGTGACAGAGGATTTGTTACTTTCGACAGACCTGAACTCTTTCCATAAACGCCAAGCAGTTTTCTTTCAGATCCTCTTAGAAGCAGATGGCTACGTGTCGGCCGATATGATTGCGGAACAATTAGGAATTAGTCGGCGTAGCCTAACGCGAGATATCAACCGGATGAAAATGGTTTTAGAAGGCTATCGGTTGAAGCTCCTATCTAAGTCTGGAGTTGGGATTCGGTTAGTAGGCTCTGAGTTAGCCAAGCGTTTGCTCTATCTGTATGAGGTCATGGATTATTTAGAGACCAAGCTCGAGCTTCCTAAGGATCTCATGGAGACCTATACGGACTTTGTCAGACATCATCGTTTTCCGATTGATGTCGAACGCACCTTTCATTCCACCTTACTTTTGACTGTTTTACGCCGTAGACATTCGTTAGATGAGGAGGATTTCACCTGGTTTACCAGTCAGGAGTCGCTTGATTTACCAGCGATTTTCTACGATATTTTGTCCTATTTTATGGGGCGCTCTTTGACCAAGGCAGAGCGGGAATTTTTGACCTTTCCCATGCAGTTGGGCTTGCTTCCAGCAGAAATTGCGCGAGCAGAAATTCGTGAGATGGCAGAGCATATCCTGCGTCAGACGGTACAAGAGTTTGGAATCACCTTGGATATTCAAGAAAGTGCTCAGGTCTTGCAGCGACATCTGGTGTACATGCTCAATCGCAGTGTCATGAAATGGCGCTTCGAAGAAGTCAGCCTGCGGGAGCAGCTGATTCAAAGTTCTTTTTCAAAGATTGTATCGCAATTTTTCGTAAACCGTGTGGTCGAAATGACGGGGCTCACGGTTTCAGAAAAAGAGGTCGTGTTACTTGCTGCCTGGATGGAATTGCTGATGGCTAGAAAGAGCAAGCCTCTTATCGGTCGGGTTGCGGTGATTACCCAGTCGGGTCAGTCCTTTAACTACTTGGTAGAGACGCAAATTCGTCAGATTTTCGGTGAGGCTGTTCAACTTGATTTTCTCGACTTCGTCAATCACCTCCCCTATGAGGAGCTCAACCAGCACTATGATTTGATTTTCACGGACAATCTCATGTATAGTCAAAATTTATTCCAGCCCTTCTTATCTTTATCACTTGTGACCAAGGAGAATCAGGCTGAGCGAGAGGCTTTAGAGAGAACGGTATTGGGACGCAAGATTGAGATGTATAGCCATGTCATCAATGTGCAGTTTGAGACCAATCAGACCTACGAGGAAAATCTGGATATGTTGCTGGCTGAAATGGTGAAACAGCAGCTGATTTCAAGTGAAGCCCTTCAGAAATTAAAGGACAAGGAAGCGAAAAATCCAGCTATTTCAGAAGACGGCTACGCCTTTCCACACTTGACGGATGCGAGTCTCACTCAATTGATCGTTGTGGTATCAGAAGATTTTCCAGTTGCCTTAGAAACAAGGGCAGGGCAGAGTATCCGTGATTTCATTTTGCTCTTTGTGCCGATGGAATTGGATGATTTTAATCAGGATTTGCTTTTTAAAATCTTTGATAATACTTTTCGCATGAGTAGTGAGACGCATATCAAGGAGCGACTAGGATTGACGAATTCGTCTGAAAAGATTCAGATTGGTCAGTTAAGAAAGGAATAACAATGGATAGTGTGTATATCTTAGGGGCGGTTGTGATTACGGCTTATGTCTTTCAAATCATCTTTGGTTTGCGTCAAATCAAGCATTTCAATCAGACCTATTCCGAAATGAGAAAAAAAGGGCGTATAGCCATTGGCCGCAGGAGCGGTCGCATTAAGGCAGGCACCATTGTCCTTTTTGCAGTTGATAAAAAAGGACATGTTCTGGAGGCGCGCAGAATGCAGGGAATAACGGTTGCAGCACGTTTCAAAGAGATGCCAGACTACGTAGGGCAAGATATCCATTACCTGGATCATTACAATCCCCTTGTACGAAAAGAAAATAAATTATTGCAAGTTGCCATTGAAGACGCACGGGAAGTATTTGTCAGATCTGAGGCAGGCGACTATCGGGATGTCCCGAAATTCGCCCCAGTCATGGATCTGGGCACTCGCCTAAAAATGCTTCCAGAGTTTTTCAAATTTCAGTTTAAAAAATAATAATCAATAAACAAAGGAGTTTATTATGGACTATGTTGTAAAATTTGCTGAAGGCTTTATCAAGCTCTTCCAATTGGGTGGCGAAACCTTTATCAGCTGGATGACTGGGATTGTTCCCGTGGTTCTCATGCTCTTGGTAGCCATGAATACGGTGATTGCCCTTCTTGGGGAAGAAAAAGTACACCGTTTAGCTCAGGTTTCTGCGAAAAATCCCGTGACACGCTACATGATTTTGCCATTTATCTCAGCTTTCATGCTTGGAAATCCAATGGCGATTAGCATGGGACGTTTCTTGCCTGAATATTACAAACCAGGCTTTGTTGCAGCACAAATGCAATTCTGTCACACCTCAAATGGTGTCTTCCCTCACATCAATCCAGGTGAATTGTTTGTGTATTTGGGAATTGCAACAGGTATCCAAACGCTTGGTCTCAACCAGACAGAGTTAGCGATTCGTTATCTACTCGTTGGTTTGGTGATGAACTTTGTCGGCGGTTGGGTAACAGACTTTACAACAGCTTATGTTGCAAAACAACAAGGCATTACCCTTAAAAAGACATTTGACTAAGAAAAGAGGATGAGACAATGACATACAAGAGCATTAAAGTTGTAAAAGGTAGTGGCGGTTATGGTGGTCCGCTTGTGATTACTCCAACAGAAGAAAAGCATAAATTCATCTACATCACTGGTGGTGGAGAAAAGCCAGCCATTGTGGACAAAATCGCAGAATTGACAGGTATGGAGCCAGTCAATGGTTTTAAAACATCCATTCCGGATGAGGAAATTGCCCTTGCGATTGTTGACTGTGGTGGAACGCTTCGTTGCGGTATTTATCCAAAGAAAGGTATTCCAACGATTAACGTAGTGCCGACAGGAAAAAGTGGTCCGCTAGCCCAATACATTACAGAAGACATCTACGTATCAAATGTTGGTGTCGATCAAATTAGCCTAGCAGACGGCTCAGAAGTTGCTGCAGCACCTGTACAGGCTGCTGAAGTGAAAAAAACAAGCTACGACACCTCTAAAAAGATTACAGAACAGCGCGCTGAATCTAGCTTTATCGCTCGTATCGGTATGGGAGCTGGTAAGGTTGTTGCGACCTTTAACCAAGCGGCGCGTGAAGCCATTCAAACCATGCTCAACACCATTTTGCCATTCATGGCCTTTGTATCTCTCCTAATCGGGATTATCCAAGGTTCTGGTGTCGGAAACTGGCTCGCAAAACTCATGGTGCCACTTGCAGGCAATGTGTGGGGCTTGGTCATCATCGGATTTATCTGTTCACTTCCATTCCTATCTCCACTCTTAGGCCCTGGTGCGGTTATCAGCCAAATCATCGGTACCTTGATTGGTGTGGAAATCGGAAAAGGAAATATTCCTCCACAAATGGCCTTACCAGCGCTCTTTGCCATCAATACACAAAATGGTTGTGACTTTATTCCAGTTGCGCTTGGATTATCAGAAGCAGAAGCTGAAACCGTTGAGGTAGGTGTGCCAGCGGTTCTCTACTCTCGTTTCTTAAATGGTGTGCCACGTGTTATTGTAGCTTGGTTGGCAAGTTTTGGTCTTTATAGTTAAGCATATATCAAACGACAAATAATAAAATAGAATAGGAAGATAGACGAATGACAAAAATTTTTGAAACAAAGATTGTAAGTATCGGAGAACAGGCTCCAAACATGATTGAAGAAGCAAATATGCTCATTTTATTCGGAATGGAAGCGCCAGCTGATTTGGCTGATTACTGCTACAAGATTAGTAACAAGAATTTGTCAGGATCTATCCTCCCAGGTGCGCGCTTGGTCATTGATGGTGCGGAGTATCCTGTTACAGCAGTAGGAAATGTTGTCGAGCAAAACCTATCTGCCCTAGGCCATATCACTATTGCCTTTGATGGATCTGAGGAAGGTTCGCTTCCAGGGACCCTACATGTGGCAGCAGGACAAGTACCAGCCCTTAAAGAGGGTAGCGTGATTGAACTCGTTGCCTAATTCTATAGTGGATTGAATAAAGGTTAGGACATCGTTAAGTCGCTTTGATGAATGCCAGTTCTATCTGTAGCTCCTCACCTTGTCCTATTCCTTTCTCAATCCACTATAAATCATCGATTGTCCGCTTGGAAATTCCGGCGGATAATCTTGTTTTAGGATTGTCAATCAGATTTAGCACCTGTATTCCTAAGCTCCCGATTAGAGTTTCTGAGCTGTGAATACAGGTTCTTGGAAAGGAAACATCATGAAGCTCATTTTAGATACTGCGAATCAAGAAAAAATCAAGGAGTATTTGACCTATCTGCCTGTGTCGGGGGTGACGACCAATCCCAGTATTGTCAAGAAAGAAGGAGAGATTGACTTCTTTGAACACATGAGAGAAATCCGCCAGTTGATTGGTTTTGAGCGGAGCCTCCACGTACAGGTGATTGCTCAAGACTATGAGGGGATGTTGGCAGATGCTCATCGTCTTGTCGAAGAGATTGATAATCAGATTTTTATCAAAGTTCCTGTTACCAAGGAAGGTTTGCGGGCTATCAAAACGCTGAAAAAAGCCAAATTAGGCGTGACTGCAACAGCTATCTATACAGAAATGCAGGCCCTCCTAGCCCTAGAAAGCGGGGCTGATTTTCTAGCTCCTTATGTTAATCGCATTTCCAGCTTGAATGGCGATGCGTTTTCGCTCATTAGCCATGTCCAAAAGGAGATTGAACGTACTCAATCTTCCACCCAGATTCTTGCTGCCAGCTTCAAGCAGGTCGGACAGGTCCTTGATGCTGTTCATGCAGGAGCAAGTTGTGTAACAGTGGGAACTGATGTTCTTGATCAATTTCTTGTCCACCCTTCGATTGATCAGGCAGTGGCAGATTTTGCAAGAGACTGGGAAAGTAATTTTGGTCGAAACAGCATCTGATATAGTCATTTCATTTTCATCTATTACGCTGTTAACTCGTCTTGCTTAAACAGTCCAGTGGACTGTTTAAGGTGGGAAATAGGGGTTATTCATAATCCTTAGTAGTCCCAGTTATGCCCTGCGACTCATTGCCTAGTACTAAATCAAAACGAAACGACTATAAATACGAAAGTTGGGGCAGTTGGGCCCTGACTTTTTCTTTACGACTCTCGCTTTCTTGAAAGTTTAGCCTGAAAACCCTATAATAGTAAGAAAGAAGATAAAAAGAGGAAATAAGGCATGTTGGAATCATGGTTGTGGTTGGCAGGAAGTGCTATTTTAAATGGGATTCATCACATCGGGAAAAAAGAGGTGCCCAATGTCATCGAGTTGGATTTGGCTGAAGCCAAGAAACACCTGACAGATATGGGCTTTCGAGTCAGCGCAGTCTTGCTCAAACCTGAGCGCAAGTATGCCAAGAAACGCGCTGGTGAAGTGGTCCATTACTGTCCAGATTGGGTAGAGAAAAAGGGGCTTGTTAAGATCTACTATGTGGACGAAGAAGTTGTAGAAGCGAGCAAGAAAATTGGTTTTTTCCACCGCTGATACTGGTGAGATAGATTAGGCAAAAGAGGTAGTAAATGGCGAAAAAGAAATTACCAGTCAATGGAAAAATGATTGGTGAGGTGGCAAAGATTTTTGATATTATTCCAGATACAACACGGGTGATTGGCGAAGCTGTTCATGCGGTTGTTCCATTAGTAGACAAAGTCTTGGAACAAAATTATCAGAAGAAAAACCGTCTGGTACGTCTGCCCAATATGGTAGACATGAATATCAAGGAAGCGCAGGAACATTTGGAAGAACTAGGCTTTGTGGTCAGTAAAATCCTCGCTAAACCTCACCAACGCTATGCTAAACGAGAGGTTGATGAGGTGGTGGCGATGACTCCGAAGTCTGGAAGTCTGGAGCCAGGAGCTCTTGTTAAGCTCTACTATGTTAACCAAGACGTGATTGAGGAGAGCGACTTGGTTATTCCTCTGCCAAATCTCGTTGGACTTCCCTTGGAAGAAGCGCAAGAACATTTAAAAGCGCTGGGGTTAAAGCCAGTTGGGCTTGCCGTACAGGGAAAAGCGAGGTATGCACATCAGCAGGTCGATACCGTCCTTGACATGTATCCAAAGCCAAGTGTCCTGCTATCAGGTGTTCCCAAAGGTAGTTTTGTCAAATTGCACTATCTAACAGAGGCAGGACTTACAGACAGTCGTATCAAGGCTCAACAAGCACGGGCTAAAAAGCTTGAAGTACCAGCCTTTGTCCAACAAATTCCTAAACTCTTCCCGTTCAAGAAAAAATAAGGATAATTCTTGACATTTTTGTGAGATTAGGGCAGGATAGAAGTAGAAAAGCCAAAGGAGGCTATCATGAAAAAGAAATTGTTCCCCATTTTAGTTGCTTTGTTGATGGTAACAGCTTTGACAGCTTGTTCGACCAATAAAGCTAAAGAAAGCGACAGCTCTTCATCATCGATGACAGCAACATCTTCTAAAGTAGAAGAATCCACATCAACCAGTTCTTCGTCTGAGGTGAAAACATTGAAAGAATCCACCATCGTTTATCTTTCAGATCAAGAAATCGAAGCCGTTCAAACCTTGGGCGAAGTGAAGACAGCCTTTAAATCATTAACAGACGCCTATGTGGCTGATTTTGATGAATTGATTGCTCAATTACCAGAAGAGGGAAAGAACACACTTGCACCGTTTCGTGAGCAGTTGACTCAAATGTTGGACAAACAGCAAGAAACGATTGCAACTCAATTTGCGAGTCGTGGTGACGACAGCGCCTTAATTTCAGAAGCAGACCGTGAAAAGGTTATTTCAGGTTTAAAAGCAGCTCGTGACCAATTAAAACAAGCAGTGACAAAAGCTAGAGAACAGGTTCAGCCTATGCTAAAATAGGAAGACTGAAGAGGGGGTTGAGAAATCCGTTTCTCAGTCTTCTTTTTTGAAGCAAAGATAGCTTGAAAATAAAGATTATTTCCAAATATTCTGAAAATTTGATATAATAGGAAGCGTATTATATTTGAGAAATGGAGATATCATGACAGCGACAAAAATGAATGCCCAAGAAATTATTCAATTTATTGCCCAAGCAGAGAAAAAGACGACCGTTAAGGTGACATTTGAAGGAGAACTCGCAGCTGCGGTTCCTGAAACGGTTGTCAAACTTGGCAATGTCCTCTTCGGCGATTGGAAAGATGTAGCGCCGCTTCTTGCTAATCTGACAGAAAACAAAGATTATGTAGTGGAGCAAGATGCGCGGAATTCAGCAGTGCCATTGCTCGATAAACGGGCGATTAACGCCCGCATTGAACCAGGCGCAATTATCCGTGACCAAGTGTCGATTGGAGATAACGCTGTCATCATGATGGGTGCTGTCATCAATATTGGTGCAGAGATTGGTGAGGGAACGATGATTGACATGGGTGCTATTCTCGGTGGTCGTGCAACTGTTGGGAAAAATAGCCATATTGGAGCGGGTGCGGTCCTTGCGGGTGTAATTGAGCCTGCTAGCGCTGAGCCTGTTCGGGTCGGAGACAATGTTCTAGTCGGTGCCAATGCCGTGGTCATCGAAGGTGTACAGATTGGTAGTGGCTCTGTTGTAGCGGCAGGTGCTATTGTCACGCAAGACGTTCCTGAAAATGTGGTCGTAGCAGGTGTTCCTGCGCGTGTGATTAAGGAAATCGATGCCCAAACCCAACAAAAAACAGCATTGGAAGATGCCCTTCGGACCCTCTAGGAGATACTATGCTTGACTTAATTGCGACACGGCGCGCCTTGCACCAAATTCCTGAGCTCGGAATGGAAGAGTTTAAGACCCATGCCTTTCTTATGGAGACTCTGGATAGGCTCTTGAAAGACTGTTCGTTTGCCCAAGTGCGAACGTGGGAGACGGGTATTCTTGTCTATCTGACAGGGACGAAAGGCCAAAAAACAATTGGATGGCGGACGGATATTGATGGTCTACCGATTGTGGAGGAAACAGGGCTTGACTTTGCCTCAACCCATGCAGATCGCATGCACGCTTGTGGTCATGATTTTCACATGACCATAGCGCTCGGATTGCTGGAGCAGATGATTGCCCAGCAACCCCGCCATAATCTGCTCTTTTTGTTCCAACCAGCAGAAGAAAATCTTGCAGGTGGCATGCTCATGTATGAAGCGGGAGCTTTTGGCGACTGGTTGCCAGATGAATTTTACGGTTTACATGTGCGCCCTGATTTGAAAGTTGGACAAATTGCAACCAACCGTTCCACCTTGTTTGCAGGGACTTGTGAGGTCAAGATTCGCTTTATCGGGCGCGGTGGTCATGCAGCCTTTCCGCATACGGCAAATGATGCCTTGGTGGCAGCGAGCTATTTCGTGACCCAAGTACAATCGGTTGTTAGTCGGAATGTCGATCCGATTGAGGGTGCGGTGGTGACCTTTGGCTCCATGCATGCTGGAACGACCAATAATGTCATTGCAGAAACAGCCTTTTTGCATGGGACTATTCGTTCTTTGACTCAGGAGATGAGCCTCTTGGTTCAGAAGCGGGTGCGTGAAGTAGCCCAAGGTATCGCTACTTCTTTCGGACTTGAAGTGGAGATTGAATTGAACCAAGGTGGCTATCTACCTGTGGAAAACAATCCCCAATTAGCCGATGAATTAATGACCTATTTTGATAGAGTATCCGAGGTGGATGTCATCGATTGTCTGCCTGCCATGACGGGTGAGGATTTTGGTTATCTTCTGAGCAAGGTGCCAGGTGTCATGTTCTGGCTCGGTGTGGATACGCCTTATTCTCTGCACAATCCCCACCTTAATCCCAAAGAAGAAGCCATTCCCTTTGCTGTTCAACACCTAACAGCGTTTTTACGGCATAAGGTAGGGGTGTAATGAAATAAAACCAATCCGTAGAGTTGTATTGATGGATTGGTTTTTATGCTGGAGAAAGGATAAAGAGATGGAAAAATCAAGCATTCGAAAAAGTATGTTAGCGCGATTAAAAGGCTTGTCAGCAGAGGAGCGAGAAGCTTGGAGTGTATGGGCTGGTCAGGTCATTTATCAGCAGGAGGCTTATCAGAAAGCAAGTACAATTGCAACCTTTTTGTCCATGCCCCATGAAGTGGATACGACCTATTTGATTGCGCAGGCCAAGCAGGATGGAAAGCAGGTGGTAGTCCCTAAAACCTACGGGAAGGGACGTATGGTCTTTGTGCCGTATGATGCGAATGACTTGGTTTTAAGCACGTTTGGTGTCTGGGAGCCGCGGTCTGATGAGGTTGTTGATTCGTCAGAAATCGATATCATCCATGTTCCAGGGCTTGCTTGGAATGAGGCGGGCTACCGGATTGGTTACGGTGGTGGTTTTTATGATCGTTATCTGAAGAACTACCAAGGTATAACGGTCAGCACAATCTATGAGTTTCAGCGCTATGAGTTTAGCGAAGATGAGTTTGACCAAGCAGTAAGAGAGGTTTTGTGCTATGAAGGAAATGATGAATAAACGCTATCCTGTGACCAATGGCTTGTTACTTGTGACAACGCTGGTCTTTTTAGCCATGCAGTTTTTGCGTTTTGGAGAGGCAACGACTGCGCAAGCCATCTATGATTTTGGTGGGATGTATGGGCGGATTGTGAAGCTAGATCCGACCCAGTTGTGGCGCTTGGTATCACCGATTTTTGTCCATATTGGTTGGGAACATTTTCTCTTTAACAGCATGACTCTCTACGTTTTTGGGTATCAATTGGAGGAAATTTTTGGTTCGAAGCGCTTTTTCCTTCTTTATTTCTTATCGGGAATCATGGGAAATATTTTTGTTCTATTCTTAACGCCTGATACAGTGGCAGCGGGTGCTTCGACATCTTTATTTGGCTTGTTTGGAGCGATGGTCGTTCTGCGTTATTATAGCCGCAATCCCTATCTACAGCTCTTGGGGCAGCGCTATATTGCCCTTCTTCTCATCAATTTGGCATTGGGCTTTTTCAATCCTGAAATCAGTCTTGCAGGTCATGTCGGGGGTGTCTTTGGAGGAGCTTTGGCGAGTATCTTTTTGCCGCCTTTACGAGAACCTTATCTCTTTACCCTCAAGCAAAAGCGTTTGGCGCTGCTCCTCTATACTGTCTTTGCGCTGGGGTTCATTTTGCTAAGTCTTCATTTGTAGTGATTGCGTTATTCTGCATTCTGCCTCATATAAAATAAAACTAACTGGCTATAAAAAACACGAAGAGGCTGGGCAAAAACTCAATTTTTAACCTCTCTCTTAAAAACTGGACAATATAAAATGGCTTAGAATCAACGTTTCTTGACAACGTTAATCTAAGCCATTTACTATTTTTAAGACTTTTTGCCCAGCCTCTTCGTGTTTTCTTTATTTTTGATCGTCTAATTTTTTCCCAAGATTGATGAGGTAGCGTTTCAAATCCTCTTTCACCTGCGGATGTTGTAATGCATAGTCAATCGAGGTTTTCATGAAACCAAATTTATCTCCGACATCGTAGCGGTTACCCTTAAATTCACGGGCAAAGACACGTTGGGTTTTGTTCAGTGTATCGATGGCATCTGTTAATTGAATTTCATTGCCTGCTCCTGGTTTTTGGTTTTCTAAAATATCAAAGATTTCAGGAGTGAGGAGGTAGCGACCGATGATGGCAAGATCAGACGGGGCATCCTCAGGTGCTGGTTTTTCCACAAAGGTATCCACGCTGTAAAGACCGTTGATGCCTTCACCTTGTGGTGCAATGACCCCATACGAAGAAACTTCTTCATGAGGAACAGGCATGACCGCAATGGTAGCAGCATGGGTCTTTTCATAGTCGCTCATCAATTGTTTGGTGAGTGGAATGGCCTTTTTGTTGGTGATGTCCATTAAGTCATCGCCTAGCATGACAACGAAGGGTTCGTTTCCCACAAAGGCTTTAGCTTGCAATACAGCATCACCTAGACCTCGAGGGTGGCTTTGGCGGATGAAATGCAGGCGAATGCCTGTTGTTTCGTCAACTAATTTTAAGAGATCATTTTTCCCTTTTTCTTTGAGGTTGTATTCCAATTCAAAATTAGAGTCAAAGTGGTCTTCAATGGAACGTTTTGATTTTCCTGTGACGACTAAAATGTCTTCAATTCCTGAAGCCAGTGCTTCTTCTACAATGAATTGAATGGTTGGCTTGTCTACAATCGGTAACATCTCTTTTGCCAAAGCTTTGGTCGCAGGAAGGAAGCGGGTTCCTAGTCCTGCTGCTGGGATGACGGCTTTTCTGACTTTTTTTTCCATGTAGTCTCCTTTATGACCATTCATTTTCCTGACGGAATTCGCTAGACATAATATTTTTAATGGCTTCGTCAATGCTAGCCCCTTGGTAGATGACGCTGTAAATAGCCTGGGTAATCGGCATGTAGACACCTAGCTCTTGGGCGAGCTCGTAGGCAACCTTGGTCGTTGAAATTCCCTCGATGACCATGCCCATGTTGCGCTCGATGTCTTCTAATTTCTCACCGCGTCCAAGCTGATCACCTGCCCGCCAGTTACGTGAGTGAACAGATGTTCCTGTAACAATCAAGTCACCGACCCCAGATAGACCGCTGTAGGTCAATGGATTTGCGCCCATTTCGACACCGAGTCGGGTGATTTCGGTCAATCCTCTAGCGATAATGGCAGCCTTGGCATTGTCACCATAGCCAAGCCCGTGAAGTGCGCCAGCACCGACCGCGATGATATTTTTAAGTGCACCAGCTGTTTCAACGCCGATAACATCATTGTTGGTGTAGAGGCGGAAGTAGTGGTTGCTAAAGAGAGTTTGGACGTATTGGGCAGTTTCTAAGTCTTTAGAAGCTGCGGAGATAAGGGTTAAATCGCGAATAATGGTTTCTTCAGCATGGCTTGGTCCTGATACGACGACAATCTCGCTGCGAAGTGTTGCAGGAATTTCCTCTTCTAAGACAGTAGAGAGGCGCTTGTGACTTTCTGGCTCGAGTCCTTTAGAAGCATGCATGACCACGACCTTGTGATCCAGCGTCTCAGCGACTTGTTTTGCAACCAAACGCATGACCTTGGTCGGTACGACGAGGAGCACGGCATCAACACTATCTAATGCTTCACTCAAGTCCTTATAGGCCTTAATAGCAGGGTCTAGGACAATATCCTTGAAGTAGCGTTTGTTGGTGTGGAATTGGTTGATTTCATCGATTTGCTCTGGGATATTTCCCCAGATCCGCACTTCGTGCCCATTGTCATTGAGGACTTGCGACAGGGCGGTTCCCCATGATCCAGGGCCTAGTACAGCGATTTTTTGTTTGTTCATTATGCTTCCTCTCTTTGGGAGTAATCAGTATCTTTATTCTATCATATTTATGAAAAATTTGCATGGGCAACTTTTTTCTAATGAGCAAAAAGGATTGAAACTAAGCCTCAAATATGATACCATGGAGGGTATTATCAAAGTGAGAAGGAGACGATATGCTCATCAAAGCGATTATGAAATACAAGTGGCATGTCCTAGCGTCTATTAGTATGGTCATGTTATATGTCGGAAGTAGCTTGTTGCAGCCGCGATTTTTACAGAGTGTGTTAGCAGCTGTAGCAACAAATGATCAAGCAGAAATTTATCAACTTGGTGGCTGGTTGCTAGGAATTGCAGGAGTGGGACTGCTCGCAGGAGCGCTCAATACGGTTCTTGCTGCCTACATTGCCCAATCAGTGTCGGCGGACTTACGAGAGCAGATGTTCAAGAAAATCCAAACCTTTTCCTACGCCAATATCGAAGAATTTAACGCAGGAAACTTGGTTGTACGGATGACCAATGACATTTCTCAGGTGCAAAACCTGCTCATGATGACCTTTCAGGTCTTACTTCGGATGCCCTTGCTGTTTACAGGAGCTATTGTTTTTGCGATCATGACCATGCCGTCCTTGTGGTGGATTGTTCTTTTGATGATTGTCTTGATTGGTACGACCATGACAGTGATTATGGGGATTATGGGACCGCGTTTTGGTCGCTTCCAGCAATTGTTGGATAGACTAAATGCCATTGCTAAGGAAAATCTTCGTGGCGTGCGGGTGGTCAAATCCTTTGTTCAAGAAAAAGAACAGGCTGAAAAATTTAATCAGGTATCTGATGACTTGCTGGAGTTGAATCTTTTTATCGGACGGGGCTTTTCTTTCTTAGAACCTGTATTTATTCTCGTTTCTTATCTGGCGATTTATGTGGCAATTTACTCAGTCTATGGGATGTTGGGCTCAAATCCAGAAGCGATTAACAAGCTCGCTTCTTTTAACACCTATCTGATTCAGGTTATGTTTTCGATTATCATGGTTGGGTTTATGGGGAGTAATGCCAGCCGTGCTATGATTTCCATTCGTCGGATTAAGGAAGTGTTAACTACAGAGCCAGCCTTGGTATATCAGGATGTAGCAGATCAGGAATTGATAGGAGACATTCGCTTTGACCATGTAACGTTCACTTATCCAAAAGATGAACAGCCGACCTTAAAAGACATCAGTTTTGAGATTAAAGCAGGTCAAATGGTCGGTGTGGTTGGAGCAACAGGTGCAGGAAAGTCGACCCTCGCACAGCTTATTCCACGCTTGTTTGACCCTCAAGAGGGACAGATTGAAATCGGTGGTGTCGATATTAAGACTGTTAGCCAAGCCACCCTGCGTCAGACGGTATCGATCATTTTGCAAAAAGCTATTCTCTTTTCAGGAACCATTGCTTCTAATATCCGTCAAGGAAAGCAGGATGCAGATGATGCAGAATTGGAAAGCGCTGCACGGATTGCCCAGGCGATGGAGTTTATCCACCGCATGCCCGACCGCTACCATAGTGATGTTGAAGAGCGGGGCAATAACTTCTCAGGTGGTCAGAAGCAACGGATGTCAATTGCCCGTGGACTGGTGGCAAAGCCTAACATTTTGATTTTGGATGATTCCACATCGGCCCTTGATGCCAAGTCTGAAAAGCTAGTGCAAGAGGCTTTAAACAAGGACTTGAAAGGGACAACGACCATTATCATTGCCCAGAAGATTTCGTCTGTTGTTAAGGCGGATACTATTTTGGTCTTGGATGAAGGTCGCTTGATTGGGCAGGGGACTCATAAAGAATTACTTGCAACCAATAGCGTGTATCGTGAAATTTTTGAAACCCAGAAAGGAAAGGAGGAAGAATAGATGAAAACAGCACGGTTTTTTTGGACCTATTTTAAACAATTCAAACTGTCTTTTGCTATTATCTTTTTAGCCATTCTCCTTTCGACGGGTATGCAGGTCATCACTCCTGTCTACATGGGAAAAGCAGTGACAGAGTTGACCGAATTAGCCCAGAAAATGGCAGCAGGAGAGGCTGTAGATCCAGGAGTATTTTTTACGACCTTAAAAAGCTTGCTCGTAGCCGTATTTCTGATGGCAGCAAGCGCCGTCACCTACGCTCTCCTGTTTACAAGAATTATTTCCCGCTCAACCAATCAGATGCGCAAAGGCTTGTTTGGGAAGCTTGAACGCTTGACGGTTCGCTTCTTTGACCAACATCAGGACGGGGAGATTCTTTCTCGTTTTACATCAGACTTGGATAATATCCAAAATGCTTTTAACATGTCCTTGACCAACGTGGTGACCCAGTCGGTCCTCTATATCGGGATTGTCATCATGATGTTTCTCCAAAATAGCAAACTGGCGCTTGTCGTGGTAGCGACTAGCCCTCTTGCTTTTGCCTTTTTATTCTTTATTATCCGCATGTCACGGAAATATACAGATTTGCAGCAAAAAGAAGTGGGGCAGTTGAATGCCTATATGGATGAGCATATTTCAGGACAAAAAGCGATTATCGTTCAGGGCTTGCAGGAGCAGGTTATTGATGGTTTTATGGAGCGCAATGCCAGAGTACGGAAAGCTACCTTTAAAGGGCGGATTTTCTCAGGTTTGCTCTTTCCTGTTATGAATGGGCTGAGCTTGATCAATACTGCTATTGTGATTTTTGTGGGTTCTACGATTGCTCTGTCAGATAGTAGCTTATCAACGGCTGCTGCACTAGGTTTAGTAGTAACCTTTGTCCAATATTCCCAGCAATACTACCAGCCCATGATGCAGGTTGCGTCAAGCTGGGCAGAGATGCAGTTGGCCTTTACAGGAGCGCACCGGATTCAGGAAATGTTTGACGAGAAAGAAGAAGTCCGTCCGCAACATGCGCCAGCCTTTACTAAATTAGAAGACAAGGTCGAGATTGACCGAGTAGACTTCAGTTATGTAGCTGGGAAACCGATTTTGAAGCAGGTCAGCATTACCGCACCGAAGGGTCAGATGACGGCAGTTGTTGGGCCGACCGGCTCTGGAAAGACGACCATTATGAACTTGCTCAATCGTTTCTACGATGTAGACGGAGGAAGCATTCGTTTTGACGGGACAGACATTCGGGAATTTGAACTCGACAGTCTCCGCCAAAATGTCGGAATCGTCTTGCAGGAATCGCTCCTCTTTTCAGGTACGATTCGTGACAATATCGCCTTTGGAGCAGGTGATGTCTCGCAGGAAATGGTAGAAACAGCTGCTCGGGCGACCCATATTCATGATTTTATCAAGAGTCTGCCAGAAGGCTACGATACCTATGTCGATGATGAAAATAATGTCTTTTCAACAGGGCAGAAACAGTTGATTTCCATTGCACGAACCCTGTTGACAGATCCGCAAATTTTGATTTTGGATGAGGCGACTTCTAACGTTGATACTGTGACAGAAGCTAAGATTCAGTCAGCCATGGAAGCTATCGCAGCAGGTCGGACTAGCTTTGTCATCGCTCATCGCTTGAAGACAATTCTCAATGCTGATCAAATCATTGTCTTAAAAGACGGCGAAGTCATTGAGCAGGGGAATCACCATGAACTGCTTAAACTCGGCGGATTCTACGCAGAATTGTACCATAACCAGTTTGTCTTTGAATGACACTTGTTAAAAATCAAAACAGCACCGCACAAGGTGCTGTTTTGAACTATGCTTGAATATGTATTGAGAATGTCACCACGCAAATGCTCTTGTTATTTCTTTTTATATAGCACCATTTTCGTGTTGTTCTCCTTTTTCATCATTTTTCACGAATATATAGTATAATGGTAGGTAACTAGACTACAGTTTTAGGAGACAAACATGAAACAACGTGGATTTGAATTGGTATCGCACTTTACAGATGAGAACTTGCTGCCAAAGCGTGAGACAGCGCATGCGGCGGGCTATGATTTGAAAGTGGCAGAGCGTGTGGAGCTTGCTCCAGGTGAGATTAAGCTGGTGCCAACAGGTATCAAGGCTTATATGCAAGCAGGTGAGGTTCTCTACCTCTATGACCGCTCGTCCAATCCTCGCAAGAAAGGCTTGGTTTTGATTAACTCAGTCGGTGTGATTGATGGCGATTATTATGGGAATCCCGCTAATGAAGGGCATATCTTTGCGCAGATGCAAAATATTACGGATAGGACCGTCGTGCTTGAAGTCGGAGAGCGCATTGTTCAAGCTGTCTTTGCGCCCTTTTTACTAGCAGACGGTGATGAAGCAACAGGCACGCGGACAGGTGGCTTTGGCTCAACGGGGAATTAAGCATGGCCAAGAAAAAAGCAACCTTTGTCTGTCAAAATTGTGACTACCATTCACCTAAGTACTTAGGACGTTGCCCCAATTGCGGAGCTTGGTCCTCTTTTGTGGAAGAAATCGAAGTCGCAGAAGTCAAAAATGCGCGCGTGTCCTTGACAGGAGAAAAGACCAAGCCTGTTAAGCTCAATCAAGTCACTTCAAGCAATGTCGCCCGCACTAAAACTGATATGGCAGAGTTTAACCGCGTTCTCGGTGGTGGTGTAGTGCCAGGAAGCCTTGTTCTAATCGGTGGTGACCCGGGGATTGGAAAGTCTACTCTCCTCTTACAAGTTTCCACCCAGCTGGCGAGTCGTGGAACAGTTCTTTATGTCAGTGGAGAGGAATCAGCAGAGCAAATCAAGTTACGTAGCGAACGCCTGGGGGATATCGACAATGAATTTTATCTCTATGCCGAAACCAACATGCAGAGTATTCGAGCCGAGGTGGAGAAGATTCAGCCTGATTTTCTGATTATCGACTCCATCCAGACTATTATGAGTCCTGAAATCTCCAGTGTCCAAGGTTCGGTCAGCCAAGTCCGTGAGGTGACCGCAGAGCTGATGCAGATTGCAAAGACCAACAACATCGCAACCTTTATCGTAGGACATGTGACCAAGGAAGGAACGCTTGCGGGACCTCGCATGCTAGAACACATGGTAGACACTGTTTTGTATTTTGAGGGCGAACGTCAGCACACCTTTCGTATCCTGCGGGCCGTGAAAAATCGTTTTGGCTCAACCAATGAAATCGGAATTTTCGAGATGCAGTCGTCAGGTCTTGTGGAAGTGCTAAACCCTAGTCAGGTCTTTTTAGAAGAGCGGTTGGACGGTGCAACTGGTTCAGCCATTGTTGTGACCATGGAGGGGACACGTCCGATTTTAGCTGAGGTTCAGGCCTTGGTAACACCGACCATGTTTGGCAATGCCAAGCGCACAACGACAGGTCTTGATTTTAATCGGGCAAGCCTCATTATGGCAGTCTTAGAAAAGCGAGCTGGCTTACTTTTGCAAAACCAAGATGCTTATCTCAAGTCAGCAGGCGGTGTAAAACTAGATGAACCAGCTATTGACTTAGCGGTTGCTGTTGCCATTGCCTCAAGTTACAAGGATAGACCAACCAATCCTCAGGAATGTTTTATCGGAGAAATCGGTTTGACAGGTGAAATCCGTCGTGTCAACCGCATCGAGCAACGAATCAATGAAGCAGCCAAGCTTGGCTTCACCAAGATTTACGCTCCCAAAAACTCCCTTATAGGTCTTGAAATCCCCCAAGGTATCACGATCGTTGGTGTGACGACCATTGGTGAGGTCTTGCAGAAAGTATTTGGTTAGCTTACACGAAAAATGTAATAGAAGAGAAAAGCTAGAGATTCTATCTGGAATGTCTAGCTTTTTGCGTAAATCTGTCTAAAACATTCGGAAGTAGCAACAAGATTTTGCATTACCAAGCCCATATGCTGACAAATGCTCCATAAAATGATAGCCTAAGAAAAAGAAATGAAAATATACGATATGCACGAAAGGAGTTTTCATGTCTTATTTTCAACAGTTTATGAAGGCCAATCAGGCCTATGTCGATTTGCATGGCACGCACCATTTGCCCTTGAAACCAAAAACTAGGGTAGCGATTGTGACCTGTATGGATTCGCGGCTCCACGTGGCACAAGCCTTGGGGTTGGCGCTTGGAGATGCTCATATTTTGCGGAATGCTGGAGGTCGTGTGACTGATGACATGATTCGCTCGCTGGTCATTTCCCAGCAACAACTAGGTACTCGGGAAATTGTGGTTTTGCACCATACGGATTGCGGAGCTCAGACCTTTACCAATAAAGAGTTTCAGGCAGAGTTGCAGGAAAAATTTGACGTAGATGTGTCTCATCAGGACTTTTTGCCCTTTAGTGATGTGGAAGAAAGTGTTCGTGAGGATATGAACTTGTTGAGACAATCTCCCTTGATTCCAGAGGATATTGAGATTTCTGGTGCGGTCTATGATGTGGATACAGGGCGCATGACAGAAGTTGTATAAGATACGAGGGCGTAAAAAAAGCAAATGAAAAATAGGAAATACGACGAAGAAGCGCAAGCTTCTAGGAGTATTTATACCTAAAGGTAGCCATATCTATAATCTAGCTAAAGCTAGAACGGCTATGTCTCTTTTTTCCGAGCTTTTAGTCCGAGTTCAATTTCATAAGATACAAAGGACGTCAAGAGCAAAGTATACCCCTAGGGCATCCGTATCTGTAGAACGAGCAAGCTCGCAACAGCTACGGTAAGATAGGAGATTGACGATGTGCTCGATGAACACAAGGCAATCGATCCCTAAAGGGAGCCTCAGCTGTAACCAGCTAAAGCTGGAACATCTGCGTCCCCACTAAAGGGAGCCTCAGCTGTAACCAGCTAAAGCTGGAACATCTGCGTCCCCGCTAAAGGGAGCCTCAGCTGTAACTAGCTAAAGCTGGAACATCTGCGTCCCCACTAAAGGGAGCCTCAGCTGTAACCAGCTAAAGCTGGAACATCTGCGTCTCTTTTTCACCCAGTGCTTAGCTCGTGTTCAGTTCTCAATCCACTATATCGTTATGAGGGTGTGATGCGTATTCAATAAAAATGGGAAATTCATCTGCTATCAGGCTTGACAGGTTTTGAGGAAAAGTGTATAGTTGTATTAAATAAACGACACAAAAGGAGACTACATCATGGCTGATAACCGAATGAAGTATACCATTGACAGCAATATGCAATTTCCGCTGGTTGAGATTGCCTTAGAAAGAGGCGAAACTGCTTATATTCAGCGGGGAAGCATGGTCTATCATACACCGAGTGTAACCTTAAACACCAAGCTGAATGCGCGTGGTGGCTCTGGTCTTGGGAAGCTCATGGGAGCAATTGGACGTTCTGTGACATCTGGCGAGTCCATGTTTATCACGGAGGCAATGTCAAGCGCTGATGACGGCACATTAGCCCTTGCTCCGTCCATGCCAGGTCAAGTCATTGTGCTTGAATTGGGAGCAAAGCAATATCGTCTAAATGACGGTGCTTTTTTAGCCCTAGATGGTTCTGCCCAGTATAAAATGGAACGCCAAAGCGTGGGTCGTGCTTTGTTTGGTGGTCAAGGTGGCTTCTTTGTCATGACGACAGAAGGAGAAGGGACCTTACTTGCTAATGCCTTTGGCTCCATTAAAAAACTGGAATTAAACGGTGGCAGTATTACGATTGACAATGCCCATGTAGTAGCTTGGAGCAGGGACTTGAACTACGATATTCATCTTGAAAATGGCTTCTTGCAGTCTATTGGTACAGGCGAAGGCGTGGTCAATACCTTCTCGGGTTACGGTGAAATCTACGTTCAAAGTTTAAATATCGAAACCTTTGCCCAAGTTATCGGAAGCCATATCATCACAGGTGGTGGAGACGGTGGCGGCAAGACTACCTTACTTGATGCCTTTCTATAGTGCAAGAGACACGCGTCAACAATCAAACGCATGTCAGATTTTTGAGTCTGAAGTTCAGTAAAAAGGAGTTTCTATGACCTTATTTCCCGCTATAGCAGCTTTTCTTCCCTATCAAGGGGATAAATATATCGCGCCTGAAAAGGCGGGCGAATTAGAAGAGAGCATGCGTGAGATGAGACACGTAGCGCAGGCTGCACGCAAGGAATTTCAGCAGCTAGCCCAAGCATTCCACGCGCTTCATCCCAGCCTTGACATGCACCGCACGAGCCAATGGATGAATCAGGCTCAGTATGCGCGCCCTCATTTCTGGACCTATTTTCAAAGTGAGGGTGGGGTTAGCAAGCCCATGTTTGCCCTGCGCTTGTATGGAAATCAAAGAGCTTATGGTATCTCAGTAGAGGTGAGCTTTGTCGAGCGTAAAAAAGATGAGACAAGCCTTGTCAAGCAAAATCAGGTTTTGCAGGTTGCGGTAGCAGATCCTGTCTATTACATGGTTCAGGCAAATGGAGAAAGTCGGCGGGTAGAAGGGACAGAAGAAAATCGCTTCAGTCTTCTTGAGCAACTAGCCCAAGACCAGATTCGCAAAGTTTTGGTGAAGCTGGATATTGACCTGACCAAGGCAGATAGCATGGAGTCCGTTTTACATCAGCTGGAATCAGCTTTTGAAACTTTACAGCCCTATTATCAAGCGACAACCATCAAATTGTAAGAATTAACGGAGAAAAATCAGGTTTGATTCTTCTTCGTTTTTCATTTTCAATGCCCAATCCTGCCACTTACCCTCGAAAATGAACCACTCACGAAAA
This sequence comes from Streptococcus respiraculi, assembly GCF_003595525.1. Taxonomy (NCBI): domain Bacteria; kingdom Bacillati; phylum Bacillota; class Bacilli; order Lactobacillales; family Streptococcaceae; genus Streptococcus; species Streptococcus respiraculi. The sequence continues at coordinate 181,832 of NZ_CP022680.1, forward strand.
TGGTCTTGCCTTTGTGTCAAATCTTGCTATAATGAGGTATAGCAAAATAAGGAGGGAGTTATGAAAATACGGATCGAGCTAGATGACAGCTTGGACGATGTGGAAGTGGTTATCAAGACCGCTCGTTTGACGGATCAAGTTGACCAGTTGCAGCAGCTGTTGTCCAAGATGAATCAGCCCTCCTTGATCTTTTACAAGGATGCGAGCGAGTATTTCGTCAAACTAGAGGATATTTTATTTTTCGAAACAGATGGTGCGAAGATTTTTGCCCATTCAAGGACAGATGCTTACGAGGTCAAGTTAAAGCTCTACGAGTTAGAAGAGGTCCTACCGATTACCTTTTGCAGGATTTCAAAGTCCAGCATTGCAAACGTTCGTGCGATATATTCGCTCGATAAGTCCTTTTCAGGGACCAGTCGGATTCGCTTTGCGGACACGCACAAGGTAGTTCATGTATCGCGTCATTATTATCAGTTATTAAAAGAAAGATTGCAGGAGTTGAGGTAGTGCGATGAAAAAGTATGCATTAGGAATTGGCTTGTTGGTTTTGTCAGGCTTGGTCTTGTTTCAAAATTATTTGCCACGGTTTGATCTTTCCATTTGGAAAATGGTCTGGCTTGTCGTATTGGCAGTAGGCTTGGTGAACGGTCTGGTAAAGAGAAGATTGTACGATAGTTTCTTTTTTGGAACTTGGTTGTTTATCTTGCTGAACAAGCAGTATCATTTTTTAATGATGGATACCAAGACAATCATTGTCGGAGCCATCTTGGCCTGTCTGGGTTGTCACATTCTCTTTAAGCCCAAGCGAGGAAATATTCGCTTTTTGGGAGATTTCAAGTCTGTCGCAAGTGGTGGAAAAGGAGCTATGGTCGAAGACGAAGACAGTGTAGCCTTTGGTAGCTCGACCCGTTACATTCACGACACCAATTTTGTACGTGACACGGTTGATGTCGCTTTTGGCAGTACAACGATTTACTTTGACAATACCGTCATGGCTGGTGAGGAGGCGACCTTTATTGTTGATGCAGCATTTTCAACAGTGCGGCTCTATGTGCCAGATACCTGGCTGGTAGAGGTCAGGGCAGATAAGGCTTTTAGCAGTATTCAGCAGGTATCTCCTCCTATCGTATTTGACAAGAAACTCGTGGTCAAGGCTGATTTAGCCTTTTCGACCCTTGAAATTATCAGCTTATAAGAAATCAGCCCTTGTGGCTGATTTTTTGGCTCAAAGTAGGGGATATGTGCTATAATAGGACTATTGAATGTTGACAAGGAGAGCTTATAGCAAATGACAAAACCTATTCGTGTGCGTTATGCACCAAGTCCAACTGGACTATTACACATCGGAAATGCGCGGACGGCGCTCTTTAACTATTTGTATGCACGTCATCATGGCGGAACTTTTTTGATTCGGATTGAAGATACTGACCGCAAGCGCCATGTCGAAGACGGTGAGCGTTCTCAGATGGAAAATCTGCGTTGGTTAGGGATTGATTGGGATGAAAGCCCAGAAACTCATGAAAAGTACCGCCAGTCAGAACGGCTTGACATTTATCAAGAGTATGTTAATGAACTGTTAGCAAAAGGTTTGGCCTACAAATCTTACGTGACCGAGGAAGAATTGGCGGCTGAGCGTGAGCGCCAAGAGGCAGCTGGTGAAACACCGCGCTACATCAATGAATACCTTGGGATGTCAGATGAAGAAAAGGCAGCCTATGTTGCGGAACGTGAGGCTGCAGGTATCATTCCGACCGTTCGTCTGGCCGTAAATGAAGCTGGCATCTACAAATGGAATGACATGGTCAAGGGTGAGATTGAGTTTGAAGGTGGCAATATCGGTGGCGACTGGGTCATTCAGAAAAAAGATGGCTACCCAACCTACAACTTTGCCGTGGTCATCGATGACCACTTAATGGAGATTTCCCATGTTATCCGTGGAGATGACCATATTGCCAATACCCCTAAACAACTGATGGTCTATGAAGCCCTTGGTTGGGAAGCACCAGCATTCGGTCACATGACCTTGATTATCAACTCTGAAACGGGTAAGAAACTATCCAAACGTGATACCAACACGCTTCAGTTTATTGAAGATTACCGCAAAAAAGGCTATTTGCCAGAAGCAGTCTTTAACTTTATTGCCCTTCTTGGTTGGAATCCTGGTGGGGAGCATGAAATCTTCTCTCGTAAGGAATTGATTGAGCTATTTGACGAAAATCGTCTCAGCAAATCACCAGCAGCTTTTGATCAGAAGAAGCTTGATTGGATGAGCAATGAATACATCAAGAATGCGGACTTTGCAACGATTTTTGAACTGGCAAAACCATTTTTAGCAGAGGCAGGTCGTTTGACAGACAAGGCCGAAAAATTGGTGGAACTTTACAAACCGCAAATGAAAGCAGTCGATGAAATCGTGCCATTGACAGACCTCTTCTTTGAAGACTTCCCAGCTCTTACTGAAGCTGAAAAAGAAGTCATGGCAGGAGAAACCGTACCGACTGTTCTGACCGCTTTCAAAGAAAAATTGGAAGCCATGACGGAGGAGGACTTCAAGTCTGAAAACATCTTCCCACAAATCAAAGCGGTTCAAAAAGAGACTGGTATCAAGGGTAAAAACCTCTTTATGCCGATTCGGATTGCCGTATCAGGCGAAATGCACGGACCAGAATTACCAGATACCATTTATCTGCTCGGCCGTGAAAAATCAATTCAGCATTTGGACAATATGCTGACAGAAATTACGAAATAATGTGAAAAGCCTGGGAACTCCCTAGGCTTTTTCTGCTAATAATTTATTGAGTTGTTCAACTAACCCGGTCAAGTTTGTAATCTGTTGCTCGAGCAGCTGAATTTGTGTTCTTCGTTCTGCGATTTCATCTTGCAGGACTTCTCGGTTTTCGAGCCACTGCTCTTTAGTGCCACACATGGTGTCATGGACTTCCTTTATGCGTTGAATGGCTTTAATAGATAGTCCCAATTCCCGCAGTTGGAGAATATTTTCCAGGTCGGTGCAATCTTTTTGGTTCCAGCTGTATTGGCCTTGTTGAGTTGCTGGAGAAAGCAGTCCTTTTCGAATATAAAATCGAAGGGTATCTCGGCTAATCTTGTAGGTTTGAGTGATTTGTCCAGTTTTCATGGAACTCCTTTCAAGTAGGGTTGACAGGGTCTTGGTCTTAGTCCCTCATGTTTTAATGGTGAACAAGGAGGAAAGATATGTTTCAGTTTTTGATTTTCTTGTATGTTACCTTGCCATTTTTGGCTGTATTGTTCATGAAAGAGCGAGTTTCTGCACTTTGGCGACTGGTTTATGCAATACCAGTCTTTCTGGTATTTCTGGCTTTGCTAGGGCAAGTTGACAGAGTTGTCAGTCAGGGGATGTTCATTGCTAGCTTAGTCCTTCTTTGGCTGATTCGTCCCTTAGTAGGAAAATTTGTTTTTGGTCAGGTTCACCTGTCTCATTTTCTCCTTCATGGTCTTATCAGCCTGTTGCTTGTATTGGGATTATTCGTTTTCTAAAAACAACTGCTCGACGTACTCTTTTTGCCGTGGAATGATGAGGGCATTTTCTAGAAAGGTAGGTAAATCTTTGCGTGACACCCAAATGAAATCAGTTGTTTCTCCGTCTTGGAGAGTAATCGTATCTTTTTTGCCATCGACCTTCGCCCAAAAGAGGTCAAAGATACAGTGGTCATCATGGGCCACAAAATGGTGATAATGAATGAGCTGATCAGTCTGTAGCTGGATACCGGTTTCTTCTGCCATTTCACGCAGGATAGCTGTCTCAGGACTTTCGCCAAGTAGGGCAGAGCCGCCTGCGGTTGCTTCAAAATAGTTGGGAAAGGCGGGTTTCGTACTATCTCGCTTCATGAACAGGATGCTTCCGTCCTTGTGGGCAATGATACATTCGACGACTAGGTGATAAAGCCCTTTGGGAATCACTTTGCCACGCTCTAAAATGACGTCTGTTTTCTCTCCAGTTTCTAAGTAAGCATTCCAATATTCCGTCATGATCTACTCCTTTGATTTTGTGGTAAAGATAGGATATCATAAATTTTCAAAAAAATCTGCAAAAAATCGTGGGAAAGGGCATAACTAAGCAGTTTATTGGCTTTTTTGAAAAATATGGTATAATAGAAGTAATTTTGAAAGATGGAGTTAGATTTTGAAGAAAACGTATCGTGTGAAGCGTGAACGTGATTTTAACGATATTTTTACACAAGGCAAAAATGTAGCCAATCGGAAGTTTGTGATTTATCGATTGGCTAAGGAGCAAGGGCATTTCCGAGTGGGTTTATCTGTCAGTAAAAAATTGGGAAATGCAGTAACGCGCAATAGAATCAAACGTAAAATTCGACATGTTCTGATGGAATGTGCTCCTTATCTAGCTACAGATGATTTTGTCGTTATTGCGCGTAAAGGCGTTGAGGAGTTGACTTATCAAGAAATCAAACAAAATCTTCTACATGTTTTAAAACTAGCTAAACTATACCAGGAAGGTGTTTCTCTTGAAAAAGAAAGTTAAATGGGCTAGTCTGCTTACCATATCCCTGCTGTTACTGACGGCTTGTGGTAGGGGAGATGTGACCAGCCAATCGACAGATGCTTGGGAACGATTGATTTATTGGTTTGCAAGTATCATCAAATTGTTGTCTATTAATGGACAGTTGGGAGTTGGGATTATTCTCTTTACCATCTTAGTCCGCACGCTCCTCTTGCCACTTTTCCAATTGCAGATGACCTCATCTCGGAAAATGCAGGAATTGCAACCTCAATTGCGAGCTTTGCAAGAGCAGTACCCAGGAAAAGATTTGGAGAGTAGAGAGCTTTTGACGCAAGCTACACGCAAGCTCTACAAGGACAATGACGTCAAAATGTCTGCGTCTATGATACCCGTCTTTATCCAGATGCCAATTTTGCTGGCCCTTTATCAGGCGCTTACAAGGGTGCCAGACTTGCGGGTTGGACAGTTCCTTTGGTTAAATCTCGGAGAGACTGATCCTTACTATATCTTGCCTATTCTAGCCACTGTTTTTACATTCTTGAGTATGTGGTTGAGCAATAAGGCTGCGCCAGAACGCAATGGTGCGATGACGGTCATGATGGTTGCGATGCCGCTGATGATTTTAATGTTTGCCCTAACAGCAGCAAGTGGTGTTACTCTTTATTGGACGGTATCAAATGCCTATCAGGTCTTCCAAATCTTAGCCTTGAACAATCCCTTTAAAATCATTGCGGAGCGAGAGGCCAAGATTGAAGCGGAGCGGGAGCGTCAAGCTAAAATTAGAAAAGCTCAGAAAAAAGCTCGGAAAAAGAAATAGGATATTAGGAGATAAAAGATGAAATTTACAGGAGCAACAGTTGAAGAGGCAATTCAGAATGGATTGGCAGAATTAAATATTCCTCGTAAGAGAGCGCATATCACCGTACTTGCACGTGAGAAAAAAGGATTTTTAGGGTTTGGGAAAAAGCCTGCTCAAGTTGACATCGATGTTATTGATGAAACCACGGTTGTTAAAGCCAATCAAAAGGCTATTCGTGGTGTTCCAAGTGAGGTCAATGAGCTCAATGATCCGGTTAAAAGTGTTTCTGAAGCAACGATTGACCTTGGGAAAGTGGTTGCGGCAGTCAAAGAATTTGAAAAAACAGGTCAGCACTTGGAGGATACGGTAAAGGCTAAAATCTTGAAAAACAAGAAGGATGCGAAGGCCATTCTTGCTGAGACAGGTCGTATCGAGATTCTTAAAGACGAAGATATCATGGCAGGAGCAGAGCCTGAAGTAGCTCAGGCTGAATCGTTTGATGATTTAGATATTAAGATTGAGCAACAATACGATATTGACCAAGTAGTAGCAGAAGTCTCTGCCTATATCCAAGAAATCTTAGATGACATGGATGTGGAAGCCCGTATTGAAACAACCCATAACCGCCGTACAATTAATCTCCAAGTGGATACTGATGAGCCAGGACGCGTCATTGGCTACCACGGAAAAGTGTTGAAATCCTTGCAACTCTTGGCGCAGAATTTCTTGTACAACCGTTATGAGCGTAATTTCTATATTACCATCAATGTCAATGACTACGTGGAGCACCGTGCTGAGGTCTTGCAAGGCTATGCTCAAAAACTGGCAGAGCGCGTGCTTGAAGAGCAAGAGGCTTACCATACAGACCCAATGTCTAGTAGCGAACGCAAGATTATTCACCGCATCATTTCCAAAATGGACGGTCTAACTAGTTATTCAGAAGGTAGTGAGCCAAACCGTTATGTGGTGGTAGATATCGAAGGAAAAAATGACTAAAATGGATAGACTGGAGGAATAATCCTCTGGTTTTTTCTTGAAAATTTTCCTTGTTTCCTGTTATTTTTTCATGGAATTTGACAAAATGATTGAAATTTAAAGAACTGACCAGCCGGTATAGCTTGACAAAGCCGACAGAATCAGATAGAATAGTAAAGTATGTTTAGTAACTGATCAAAACTAGCCGGCTAAACGAATACAAAATCTATGAGGAGGTATTCATCGTGAAACGTACTTTTCAACCAAGTAAAATCCGTCGTGCACGCAAACACGGATTCCGTAACCGTATGTCAACTAAAAACGGCCGTCGCGTGTTAGCAGCTCGTCGTCGTAAAGGACGCAAAGTGCTTGCAGTGGCATAATAAAACGATAAAAAAGCCAGCAGAAACTCGAGTCTGTTGGTTTTTTTATGGCAAAAGCGGTATAATAGAACAAATAAGTTAGTAGGTGTTTAAAAGCCTAGGAGAAAAAGATGATTCAAATTTTTGATACCCATACCCACCTCAACGTTGAAGAATTTGAGGGGCGAATTGAGGAAGAGTTGGCCTTAGCTGCAGAAATGGGTGTGACCAGAATGAATGTGGTAGGCTTTGATGAGCCGACGATTGAGCGCGCCTTGGACTTAGCAAACCGCTATGAGCAGGTCTATGCGACCATTGGTTGGCACCCAACGGAAGCTGCTACCTATACTGATGAGGTTGAAGAGTTTTTACGTCAGAATCTTAAGCACGATAAGGTCATTGCCCTGGGTGAGATTGGCTTGGATTACCACTGGATGACAGCTCCTAAAGAGGTGCAGGAGCAGGTCTTTCGCCGGCAGATTGCTTTATCAAAAGAACTCGGCTTGCCCTTTGTTGTCCATACTCGCGATGCCTTAGAGGATACCTATGACATCATCAAGAGCGAGGGCGTTGGAGCACGTGGTGGGATTATGCATTCTTACTCTGGTTCTTTGGAAATGGCAGAGCGGTTTATCGATCTTGGCATGACCATTTCATTTTCAGGAGTTGTCACTTTTAAAAAGGCTTTAGAGATCCAAGAAACAGCAACTCGTTTGCCGATTGATAAGATTTTGGTGGAGACAGATGCGCCCTATCTAGCTCCTGTTCCTAAGCGCGGAAGGGAGAATCGTACTGCCTATACCCGTTATGTGGTGGAGAAGATTGCAGATCTTCGTGGCTTATCTTTGGAAGAAGTGGCTACTAGAACCTACGCTAATGCACAAGAGTTGTTTGGGTTAAAAGACTGATATGAAGAAAAAAATATCAGAAATCATCGTAGTTGAAGGTCGAGATGATACGGCTAATCTCAAACGGTTTTACGAGGTAGAAACCTATGAAACCAGAGGATCTGCCATTTCGCAGGAGGATCTTGAGCGTATTAAGCGTTTGAATGACTTACATGGGGTGATTGTTTTTACAGATCCGGATTTTAACGGGGAGCGGATTCGGAAGATGATCATGGTAGCTGTTCCAACGGCAAAACATGCCTTCTTAAACCGAGATGAGGCAGCACCTGACTCTAAGACCAAGGGAAAGTCGCTCGGTATTGAACATGCTTCTTTTGAGGATTTGGACAAGGCGCTGTCGCAGGTCTTGGGTGCAGAGGACAAAAAGTCTACCTTTGACATCACACGGAGTGATTTGATTCGCTTCGGCTTTCTAGCAGGCGGAGATAGTCGCAAACGTAGGGAATACCTTGGACAACAGCTCCGTATTGGCTACACCAATGGCAAGCAACTTTTGAAACGTCTAGAGATGTTTGGTATTTCCTTAGCAGAAGTGGAAGAGGTTATGGCGGGATATGAGTAAGAAAGTGATACTATTGCGTGGCGTAACGCCGACAGGGCAAAATCGCATTCCAAAGATGTCTTATTTGGTAGAAATTCTGCAAAAAGCAGGGCTCGAAGAAGTCAAAACATATATTCAAAGTGGGAATATCGTGTTACAGACAACGAAGTCAGATGAAGAAATCAAGCAGATTGTTCACGATGTGATACGTGAGAAGATTGGGGCTGATTTGGCGGTAGTTGTTAAAACACCCCAGCAATTGGAAAGGGCTGCGGCTGAACAGCCATTTGATGATTCACACGACAGAACTAGGATTCATTTGGTTTTTACAAATGACACTATTGCCCAAACTAGGCTCGACAAACTACTTCAGGAAGATTTTGGCGATGAAAAGCTGGTTCAAGGTAGCGAATGTTTGTACTTATATCTGCCACGTGATGCGAAAAAGAAACGCTTATACACGAATTATCTCGAAAAACGCTTGGACAGCACCATGACGGCACGCAAACTGAGTGTCGTAGAACGTTTGATGGGGATGTAGGGAACAGGGTAAAAATCTATTGCCTCACTCTTTATGGACTTTATATTGAAAGAAAGGAATTGAATATGAGCTAAAAGTGTCGAGAAAATAGTGGCTTTTTAGTTTGTATGTACTTTTAGAAACAGAAAGGAACTGAACCCGGGCTACGGCCTGTGCCAAAAAGATAGTTTTTTTGTAGATGCCAGCATCTCCGTACAAAAACTCCTGTTTTGGCTTTGTCCGTTTTACGCCCTTGGTATCTTATATGAGAATTGCAGATTATAGTGTGACGCGTGCGATTTTGGAGCGTCATGGTTTTACGTTTAAGAAGTCCTTTGGTCAGAATTTTTTGACGGACACTAATATCTTACAGAAGATTGTGGATACGGCTGAGATTGATGAGTCGGTCAATGTGATTGAGATTGGACCAGGAATTGGAGCTTTAACAGAATTTTTGGCAGAGCGAGCAGCGGAGGTTATGGCTTTTGAAATTGATGACCGTTTGGTGCCGATTTTGGCGGATACCCTGCGTGATTTTGACAATGTGACGGTGGTCAATCAGGATATTTTAAAGACTAATTTGGTGGAGCATGTCAAGCAGTTTAAAAATCCTGATTTACCGATTAAGGTAGTAGCCAATCTTCCGTACTACATCACGACACCGATTTTGATGCACCTGATTGAAAGTAGCATTCCATTTAGCGAATTTGTCGTGATGATGCAGCGCGAGGTAGCGGACCGGATTTCTGCTGAGGCGAATACCAAGGCTTATGGCAGCTTGTCTATTGCGGTGCAGTATTATATGACTGCTAAAGTAGCCTTTATCGTGCCTCGCACGGTTTTTGTCCCTGCTCCAAATGTGGATAGTGCGATTTTGAAAATGACCAGACGTCCAGAGCCTGCGGTAGCAGTCGCAGATGAAAGCTTCTTTTTCAAGGTGGCAAAAGCCAGTTTTACTCACCGCCGCAAGACCTTGTGGAACAACTTGACCAGCTATTTTGGCAAGGCTGACAGCGTCAAAGAAAAGCTAGAAGCAGCGCTTGTAGCAGCAGACCTACAACCCTCTGTTCGCGGTGAGGCTCTTAGTCTGGAAGATTTTGCTCGATTGAGTGATGCATTGAAAGTAGCAGGACTAGGTTAAAATAGGCTAATACTTGTTGAAATTCAAAGATAACCCACTTATCCACCATTTACAACCTTAAAACATATAAATTGGTTACATTGACAAGGTTAAGATAGTGATTGGGTTAGGTTGGAAATACAGTAAGCCGAAGGTGTGTACACATATGCTGCTTTTGCAGTAGTGGTATTGAGGCTGGGTAAAAGTCTTAAAAATAGTAAATGGCTTAGATTAACGTTGTCAAGAAACGTTGATTCTAAGTCATTTTTTTTATTGTTCAATGTTTAAGAGGCTGGCTAAAAATTGAGTTTTTACCCAGCCTCAATGAAAATCAAAAATAGCTATTTTGTCTTATAAATATCACCAGATGAAAAATACCGAGGAGTTTGGGACAAAAGTTCGATTAGAAAAGTAAAAAGCGAACAAAGGAAGAGTTCAACCTTAAAACTCTCTCTTTGTTCGTTTTTGTATGATATAAGATCGTAAAAAAATCGATAGAAAATAAGGGAGACAGGCGCTGGAATCGCATTTCAGGTTAGTCTCATCTATTTTTCGAGATTTTAGCTCGTATTCAAATAGTCATATATTTTGGTAGAAGATACTATATGAAACTATTGAATTTCCAAGGTGAAACACTTTTATGCGCAATCTTCCGGATTCCATTCTTTTGTGGGGGAATGCGGTGCGCTCATCATGGTCTGCCCCACTCTCTTCGGTGTTTTATGCGTAAGTATGTATCTGTGTTTTCATATCGTCGGGTGAAAGACTGATGGTACGATAGCCTCTTGGTAAAACACCATAACAATTGTAGCCAGAAACATTTCCATAGATAAATCGATGGTTCAAAAACAAGCCTTCAAAATTATTATCATGGTCATGGCCACAGAAAATAGCATTGATATGCTGTTGATATAGGATATGACTGAAAAGACCAGTATTTAATTTAGGAGCTGAAATACGAGGATTCATTTCCCAATAGTGACCATCAATGATGTGCTCTCCTGCTTGTTCAAATTCAGGTAGAGGAATATGTAAAAAGAGTAGGTCATGGGTTAAGTGTGGGTAGTTGTCCAAATATTGTCGAGAAGTTTCTTTATACCAATTCACTTGCTCTAAGGATACCCAGTCATAGCTTTCGATATCTAGCAGCGCATCCGCTCCAGAATCAATAAAATAAAGGACATTGCTGAGCTGATTATTGTGATAGAGTTCAATCGTAAAACATTCCTTATGATCGCTATCAAAAAACGAGTGAGACTTTGGTGCTAAATGGTGGAATAATTCTTTCTCCAGGGCATGCAAATCTTTTCGGGACAAGGATTGTTCAGAATCGTGATTTCCATAAGTAATGGCAAGGGGAATAGGATATTGATTAAAAATTTCAGCTAGGGCAATCAGACCTTTTTGTGGGTCTTTTACCCCGTCTGACCAAATTAAGTCACCAGTGATACAAATTAAATCGGCTGATGTCGTCTCAAGAGTTGCCCTAATTTGTTCAAATGTTTTGAGGTCATCTTGATTAAAGGGAGCTTCACCGATATGAATATCAGTAAATTGTAAGATGTTGAATGGTTTGGTTGTATAAGTGAGCATGTAGTGGCTCCTTTCTTTCGTTCTCTATGCTTTTACCATAACGAATATTGCTCAAAAAATCAAGTTTATTAATAACATTTTTTTGTATAAAATTTGTAAAAGTTTGTCATTCGTTTTGTTGCAAGTCAATTTGGGATGTGATAGACTGGACATATATAAGTAAGCGCTTTCCAAAAATAGAGAGGGGATTTCTGAATGAAAAATGAAATCATAAAAGTAGATGGCGGGGAAATTCGGCTGTCAAAGATTATTTTAGGTTCAAGTGACTATCTAAAATTAAATAATATGGCTAAAGTTCATACGATGTTTGGGGCTTATGTGGCGTCTGGAGGGTTAGCGATTGATACAGCACGCCATTATAGGGAAAGCGAATCGGTTATCGGAGAGTGGCTAGATGGGAAGCCTCGCTCAGCCTATACCATTATTACTAAGTGTTGTCATCCTGTTCGAGAAGCTCCTCACACACCGAGGGTGACACCAGAGGCCATTGTTCAGGATTTGGAAACTAGTTTAGAAATGTTAGATACGGATTATGTGGACATTTTGTTACTACACCGTGATGATCCCAATTATCCTGTAGGCCCTTTGATGGAGACACTTAGTCGACTAGTAGATGACCAGAAAATACGAGCGTTTGGGGTATCGAACTGGACTCTGAATCGTATTAAGGAGGCACTGGCGTATTGTGAGGAACATCAATTACATCCACTATCATTTAATAGTCCTAATTTAAGTTTGGCTACTGTTAATTGCCAACGATGGGATAATACAGTCACGGCTGATCAAGAAATGCTTGACTGGCACGAGGCTAATCAATTTCCATTGATTGCATGGTCTGCACAGGCTGAGGGTTTCTTTGGACATCGTTTTAAACAAGAAGACAAAGATAACCCAGAGTTAAAAGAATTTGTAGATGTCTATTTTAACGAATTGAATTGGAATCGTTTATCTATCTGTGATCGGTTAGCAGAAGAAAAAGGAGTAAAACCAATTCAGGTTTCATTAGCTTATGTCTTAAACCAACCATTTCCAGTGTTTGCAACGATTGGTCCAGAAGAAGAATGGCATCTTCAGGATTCGCTAGAAGCGTTGGACATTCCACTATCAGATAAGGAAATGGAATCTTTAAAGAAAGGAGAGTAGAAATCAGTGGAGAGAAAAAAGATAGCAGCGCAGCTCTATTCGGTTCGGAAAGAACTAGCCGAAAATCCAGAAGCAACTTTTAAAGCGTTAAAAGAAATTGGATTTGAGGCTGTACAACTCGATGGAATGCGTGGACATTCTCCTCAGGAAATCAAGTCTTTAATTGATCAATATGGTTTTGAAATTGCGGGTATGCATATTAAGCATGATCGGTTCTTTCACGATGTAGATGGTATCATAGCAGAATCCTTGCTATTTAATTGTAAGACCATCTACGATAAGTATATTGATGATGAAGAGCAGCACGTAGAAGGGTATATCAAAACCAAGAAGCAGTTGTTACGCGTTCAAAATCGATTAAAGGGACTAGGATTTCGTGTCGGTTTGCATTGTCCAGAGTATGATTTTAATAACCAGATAGAGGGTGCAACAGTTTTAGATTATATCACCGCTCCGGATTATGGACTGGGTATTTATGCAGAACCAGATACGTATTGGATGTCTGTTGCAGGTAAAGACCCCGTGGAAGAATTCAAAAAGTTCTCGTACCGTGCTCCGATTGTACACCTGAAGGATTATAAAAAAGGATATAATCCGACAGATATGGACAATAACTTGACAGAGTTAGGCAATGGTGATGTACGTTTTGATGAAATCGTTCGCTGGGGAGAAGCAAATGGAGTAGAGTATTATTGTATTGAACAAGATTACTCTAAGATTGGAATGCTACATAGTTTAGCAAAAAGTTTTGATTATTTAATATCAATTTGAAAAGTGAGGAAATACAAATGAAAAGCAGAACAAAGTGGATGCTGATGAGCGGAGTATTGCTAGGTGGAGCCCTACTGAGTGCTTGTGGCAGTAGTTCATCAAAATCAAGTGATAAAGTATCGCTGTCAATTAATTATTATAATGGAGCGATTAGCGATACTGCTATTGAAAATGCTAAGAAGCAATTTCCAGATTATGAATTGAATTTCAAACAAATACCGGCTAATGGAGATTTTGATACAAAATTAAAAGCCAGTCTCAATTCAAAATCGGCTCCGGATATTACAGCAATCAATAGTAACATTGCCGATTACATTCCATATAGTGACCGTTTTGTAAACTTATTAGACTATGGTACAGCTGACTTAGCAAAAGAATACGTTGAGTGGAAGTGGGATTCTTGCTTTACCAATGACAAATCAGCTCAGATTGCTATGCCGATTGATATTGGGCCAACTGCTCTATTCTATAATGTTGAAGCCTTTAAAAAGGCAGGATTACCAACAGACGATAAGGCAGTCAGCGAGTTGTTGAGTAATGATGAAAAATATATGGAAGCGGCTAAGCAGATGAAAGAAAAAGCAGATATGCCGATGTTCCAATCATCACTATCTCTTCTTCAACAACGGTATCGCGCAATGACCAAGCACATCTATGACAAAGATGGAAAATTAATCTATGCTGATGGTGAACTGAAAAAAGCATGGGATTATGCTGTTATGGCAGAAAAGAATGGTTACACACTTGGTGCAAAAGGAAATAGTGCAGATGGTGCTAACTCTGTTCAACGGGGCTTGTTTGGTGGTATGATTGAAGCTTCTTGGGGGATCAATGACCTGGCTGAAGATGGTGCAGCTCCTGAACAATGGTTAATTGCTAAGTCCCCATTATTGCCTTCAAACTATGGTGGTTCTTATCTTGCAGTCATCAAGACAACAGCTTTCCCTAAAGAGGCTGCCGAAGTTGTCAAATATTTGACCAATGAAGAAAGTCAACGAGTAAATTATAAAGAATTGGCGCTCTTCCCAGCTAACAAAAAAGTATTTGATGATGATTTTGCAAATGTAAAACACGAGCTGTTTGGTAACGAGCAGTATAATCATTACTTTATCGAAGCAGCAAATGCTTTGGAATACGTTCCATTTGATCCACGTGAATCAGCTGCCTTTGAATGCTTTGAAAACCAAATGACCCTTGTTGCAGAACAAGGAAAAGCTCCTGAACAAGCATGGAATGATGCGATGAAGAAGGTAGAAGAAATCTCTAAATAGTTGATAGAACATTGTTTTGCTAGTAGATGAACGATTTCTACTAGCAAAACTTATCTTTCAAGGAGATGAAAGGTATGACGATGAGTAAGAAAAAAGATGTTGACAAGTATGTTCCCTATCTTTTTATTTCTCCCTTTTATATTTTGTTTTTGATTTTTGGCCTCTTTCCTATTATTTTTGCGGGGATTTTAGCCTTTAATAAATGGGATGGCTTAGGAGAAATGAGATTTGTCGGATGGGGAAATTTTATCCGATTGATACATGATGCGGATTTTTATCTATCCGTGAAAAATACATTGATTATTTGGGCGGTTGGAACTTTTCCAATGTTATTCATTGCTTTAGTGTTGGCATTTATGATCAATCTAAAGTTTGTGAAGCATAAAGAATTATTAAAAGCTATTTTCTTTTTACCGAATATTACCTCAGTTGTAGCAGTGACGATTTTGTTTGGACTTATCTTTTCTAATTTGGATGGTCTTGCCAATAGTTTGTTGCAATATTTGGGCCTAGCACCGATAAAATGGGTAACATCGACCTTCTGGGTTCGAATTGTTATTGCGCTCATTAATATCTGGATGTATCTAGGCTATAACACGATTATTTATCTGACAGGTATTACAAAAATTCCAAGCGACTATTATGAAGCGGCGATAATGGATGGTGCAACGAATCTGCAAATTTTCCGTCACATTACGATTCCGCAATTAAAACCGATTATTTTGTTTACAGTTATGATGTCGACGATTGGTGGTTTGCAAGTATTTTCAGAAGCGCAAGTTTTAGTACCGCAAGGAGCGACACCCGAAGGTGGTGCGATGACCATTGTTTATTACTTGTATAATACAGCCTTCTCCAATAATGATTATGGATACGGGTCAGCCATTGCTTGGGCCTTGGTGATTATTATCATGATCTTCTCGTTATTAAACTGGTATTTGACGACTTATCGCATAAAGGGAGAATAAATATGGGAAATAAGCCGTTTAAATTATTTGTCAGAATCTTTTTAGGAATTGGTGTGATTTTATCTGTTTTCCCATTTTATTGGATGTTAGTGATGGGAAGTAAAGAAAACAAGGAAATTTATCAGATTCCACCAAGTTTACTATTGGGTTCTAAATTATTTCAAAATATTGAGACTGTTTTTAGAGAAACACCGTTCTTTCATTCAGTTCTGAATACACTCTTTATTGCAATTACATCTACGATACTCATTTTGTTCTTTGATTCATTGGCAGGTTTTTCCTTTGCGAAATTAAAATTTAAAGGGAAAGGATTCCTATTCACATTTTTATTGGGGACAATGATGATTCCAGGGCAATTAAATATTATTCCCTCCTTTTATTTGATGGACAAATTGGGTTGGGTTGGCTCGTATAAAGCACTAATCATTCCTGGGATGGCGAACGCTTTTGGTATTTTTTGGATTAAGCAATACTGTACAGATGCGATACCAGACAGTCTTATTGAGTCAGCAAAATTAGATGGTTGTTCTACGTTTAATGCATACTTTAAAATTGCTTTACCCATTATGAAACCAGCCTTGGCTTTTTTGGCCTTGTATTCATTTATGGGTTCGTGGAATGACTATATCTGGCCGTTGATTATTTTGAATGATGAGTCGAAGTACACATTGATGCTAGCGCTCACTCAGTTAAAAGGACTTTACACTGTTAATTATCCTCTAGTTATTACAGGCGCACTATTAGCGACAATTCCGTTATTGATTGTATTTGTTATCTTTAGTAGGCAGTTAATTGCAGGTATTACAGAAGGGGCTGTGAAGCAGTAGATAGGGCGATGAAAGAAAAAGTAATAGAATGGCAAGCAAAGTTGATGGATATTATTATTGTAAGTGCGATTAGTGTGATTGGTTTACTGACCATTATTGGAGGGGTATACGGTTTACTGATAGCATTTGTATACTTATCTCCGTTGTCTGATAGTAAGTGGATGATTGTAAAAAATAGAAAAGTCATTGCTATTTGTGTTGGAGCTCAGCTGCTGGTCTATGTTTTCTTGTTCATTCTCTTATTGAATCTTCATATTCTGCCTGTTTTGCCAAGTCCACTAGTCCTTCTTAGTAGTCTTTTACTAACCGTACTAGGCATTGGGGGATTTTCTCTCTTGACGACAGGTATATGGCAGTTGGCAAGAGGGCAGTGTCCTTCCATGGAACTGTTGTATCAAGGAATGAAATTACTGATATTAGGAGTTCCAAGTTGGATATTGCTGTTTGTCTTGTTACTGCTAGTAGGTTTTGTAGTGGTAATTTACCCACCCTGTATGGTTATAGTAGTAGGTGTGTTTCTTCAGCTACTCAATAAGATGAGTGAGAAGATGATGATACGAATAATACAGTAATGAGGGGAGGAGTGCTATGAAGTTGACCCAGCGGGAAATCGACTTGCTCCGGTTTATTTTAGAACAAAAAGATGGACTGGAAATCGAGAATATCCGTCAAAGATTAGGCTTGTCTGATAACCAGATTCGATATACCATAGGAAAAATTAATCGCTTTTTACAAGCTAGGAAAGCGAGTTTGTTAAAGGTGGAAAAAGACTGTATCTGGGTAGGGGATAGGGAAAGAGTATCGAAAGAGTTTATCTTTTTTGTGTCTCACACGACACCAGGTCAGTTCAAATTTACGCCCCAACAAATGGAGTATTTTATCTTGTTGAAATTGTTGATTGGAGATGACTATATTCCGATTAATTATTTCACAAGGGTTCTTAGCTCTTCCCGAACTAGTATTGTGAATCTTCTTGAAAAAGTGAAAAAGCGGTGTGCAAGAGAAAAGATTCCACTCGATTATGTATTAAGACGGGGATACTGTGTTCCAGAGTATAGTTTTAAACGTTTTGCGCTCTTTGTGTCGCTATTAAAGAAATTGATTAATATCCGAGAAATCTATAGTTTTTATTATAAGGATAATGTGTATTCAAAAGTTGGCGATTTAGTGTTCTTTGACATTTTTGAATTGGATGTGCTATTTGAAGCCTTAGAGAAAACCATTGACTATTCAAAAACGGTAGACAACCAAATGGATGATACGGCATTTTTGAATATGATGATTTTACAGTATAAATTACTGAAGGTTGAAAACGAGCCTCTTACCTTAGGTCGACAAATAAAACAGCAACAGTTGCATCAGTTTCTGTCGATTTTGGAAATGAATCATGAGCAAAAGGTTGAAGATTCACAGCTAGCACAAGATTTACTTGTCTATCTAAACAAAAAAATTGCAGCCTCGTTTCAACTGGTAGAATCACATCATGCGTCAGAAGTATTGGTCCGCCATCTTCAGCGATTTATTCTGAGACAAAAGCAGCACAATCCTATGCAGGATGTGAATTTAGACTTTGTCAAAACACATCCAGAATTGTTTCAAACTATTTTTACAGCACTGCGCTCATATAAGGGGCAGATGTTTAAGCATGTTACGGTATCAGAAGCAGCCTTGGTGACTCTTTACTATATCAATGGGATTGATGAGCCACAATCGGTCTGTCAGTCCTGCCCTCGAATTCTCATTATTTGTGCGGAGGGTCGTGCTATTTCACGTCTCTTAAAAGGAAGAATTGCCCGTTTTGTTGATGAACAGTACATCGATACAATCGCTGTCTTTGAATTTCAGCCGAAACAAATTCAGGACTATGATTACATTATTACTACCATTAAATTACCGGAGGTTAACTCGGAGAAAGTCATCTATACAGACAATGCATTTTCGGACGTCTTTTTGAAGAAGATACAGAAGATGTTAGCCGCACAAGTATATGTAACGCCATCACGCGACGTAACGAAATTGTCACAGATCATGGAAGTTCTAGTTGAAGAATTGGGTGATCATATTGAAATGGATCGCATAGAGGCAAAGATTATTAATATTTTAGCGACGAATGTTGCAAAGAAATCTTCGGTTTCTTCAGTAGACTTTGTTTTTGATCCGACCATGCTAGTCTATCATCAAAATCAACAAGAACTGGAGTGGCGTGAGGCTGTGCAGCTTAGCTCTGAATGTCTGAAGGAGCATGGGAGTATTGAGGAGCGATACACTCAAAAAATTATTCGGAATATCGAGCAATTTGGCATGTATATGGTGATTGCTCCGGGTGTTATGCTGGTCCATGCAGGGGCAGAAGACGGGGTAAGACAAAATGGTCTTAGCATGCATATCTTTCAAGAACCTGTTATTTTCCCTTCGACAGATGGAATGCCCATACAAGTTATTGTTGTCGTAGCAATGGACAAACAAAATTCATATCCGATTATTGAGGGTCTTGTTCATTGGATTACGCAGGAAGAAACATTGTTTACTCTGCGAGACAGTGGAAATCGTTTTAAATTGATACAAAAAATAAATACTTTATTAGGAAAAAATGAGGGAAGATGATGAACGAGATTTCTTTTGAATTGATTTCAAAAGCAGGTACTGCTTTTTCAATGTTAGTGGAAGCACTACGAGAAGCTAGACAACGTCATTTTGATAGTGCCGAACAAAAAAGGCTAGAAGCCGAGCAATTGATGAATGAAGCCCATAATCTCCAAACTCAGTTGATTGTGAAGGAGATGAATGGGGAGGACAATCAAGTCAATGTGCTGTTGGTTCATGCTCAAGGGACATTAATGAATACGATATTGATGTCCACCGTTGTCGAAGAATTTATTTTGTTATACAAAGAAGGAGAATAAAATGGAAACATTATCAATCTGTTTGGCTTGTAATTTGGGAGCGTCAACTAGCATACTTGTTGGGAAAATGCGGACTATTGTGGAAGCAAGTGAAAAATTATCTACTAGCAATGTAACCATCGATGCAGTACCAGCTGGTAGCATTGATGATAAGATTTTGCAGACGTATCAAGTTATTTTATTAGGGCCACAAATTGGCCACCGGAAAGAAGAAATTGAAGAGAAAGCCCGTCCTTATCATGTACCAGTAGCTGTGATTAATGCGGCTGATTATGGGACGATGAATGCCGCAAATATTTTAAAAGAAGCCATTTACTTGATAAAGACTAGTTCACTTGAGGGTTAAACGAGTGGTATTGAACAGATTTCATCAGATGTTGGAGCGATTTCAGAAAATGATTTTACCCTTAGTCGGTAAACTGGAAAAAAATAGATGGTTTCAAGGGTTGAAGCAATGCCTGCTGCAGTTAAATATGCTAATGATAACCATGTCAGCTCTTGCGATGGTCAATATCGTGAATCGTTCCTGGATACACAATCAGTTGATAGGTAGGCTGACTACAGAATTATTAACATTGACTACGCAACATTTTTCATGGATTTTTTTCATCCTATTAGCCTATCTAGTAGCTCAAGAACAGACAAAGTATCTATTTTATTGTTGTAGCACGATTGTTTTCCTCCTGCTAAGAGGGATAGGGGAGCAGGAGCTGACAGATATGCCAGTGGCCTTTTGTTCGCTTCTATTTAGTGCTGGGATTATTCATGTCTATCAATGGATGCTGGCGCGATTGAAGCGGTATTTATCATTGCCGATGAAGGGAATCGAATACGCATTTCAAGCAATTTATTTTTTACTAGTATTTGCTATATTGTGGGGCGGGGTACAGGTTTTATCTGGTGTTGCGATTGTCCGCTGTATCCAATATTTGACGCTAGATCATCCTTTAGTGGTTTTTCTCGTTGTCTTTCTTGAAATGCTTTTGTGGTATATCGGTATCAACGGATATGGAGTTTTGGTTCCGATTGTGCTCTTTTTCGCGGTAAATCATTTTCAAGCCAATCTAGTAGCCGTTGCAGTTGGACGGGTACCAGAATACATTTTCACACCAAATTTGTGGGATTATTTTTTCAGCTTAACAGGTTCTGGATTGACTGGCGCATTGGTTATTCTCTCCTTGCTCAGTTCTAAAAAGAGCTTTAAAGAAGTAGGGAAAGCAGCTGTTTCTGGCATGTTTTGGTCGGTGTCAGAGCCGATTGTTTTTGGTGTTCCTGTAGTAATGAATCGATATTTGTTTGTGCCATTTGTGATTGGGACACCGCTCTTAGCCGTATTTCAATGGTTTGTTTTTCGAGTCGGCTGGGTCAATCCACCAATCTTTTTTGTAGCAGATATGCCCCTTCCACTAGCACCATTCCTTGCAACTTTAGATATTCGCTCCTTGGTGCTGGTTGGTGTGGTATTCATCCTAGCTATACTGATGTACTACCCATTTTTTAAAGCCTATGAAAAAAATTACCAAGAACAAGTCGAGGAGGACCGCTATTCAGATTTAGATTTAGATTTTTAAACAGGAGGTACATGATTGCAAAAGTCAATATTAAAAATTGTATTTGGAAATATTTTGCTTGGTTTAGCTTACGCTAAATTGATGGTACCAAACCATATTATCAATGGTGGCGTCACGAGCTTATCGTTGATTTTTAGCAGTATATTTAAGATTGATATTACTGTTTTTACAAACGGAATTACGATAGCCCTGCTCATCATAGCTTATCTATTTGTAGGACGATCTTTTTTGGTATCTTCGATTGTAAGTAGTCTATCTTACCTGCTGTTTTTCAATGTATTTTATCACTTACCTTTTACCTTGCATACAGCTATTGCTGTTGATTTTTTGCTAGCTGTTTTATTGATAGCAAGCGGTTATTATTGCTGTTTATCAGAAAATTCTTCTACGGCAGGTTTGGATGTCTTTGCGGTCATCCTACACAGGCGATTTCCTGCCTATTCAGTAGGACGTTATTTGCGGTATATCAATGTGGCTGTTTTAGGGCTAGGCTATACTTCCTATGGTCTTCGTTCTGTTGGTTTGGGTATTGTGTTTAGTGTTTGTTTTACCAAAGTTATGGATATGCTGATGCAGCAGAAAGAATGAAGAAGTTTTAAGGAGCTGATACATGAGTTTATTTTACCTAACAGAAAAGCTACGTGCTCGGATCAATGAGTTGGAGAATCATCGCTTTCATACCATTCAAACCATTCCAGAGTGGAAGTTATTGGAAGATACGACCAAGCAGGAGAAATATCCCCCTTCACCATTTTCAAACAGTGCTCCTTTTGTAATAGGAGATACTTGGAAGGGGAGAGATTATTACCTGTGGATTCAGCAAGATATTACAATCCCAGATGAGGATGATGTTTATTTGTATTTGGATTTCGGTCATACTGGTGGTGGTTATAATTCAGGATTTGAATCCCTTTTATTCATTGATCGAGAAATTTATCAAGGGGTTGATTCAAATCATAAGGAAGTCAAATTAGCAGAATGCTATCGGAATCGGACTATTACTGTGTCTCTTAAACTGTGGTCTGGTTTAGAAGGTGGCGGAGAGGAAAAAATCCAGATACATGAATTCCGAAAAGCCGCGTTATGTCGTTTGAATCGCCCGGTCGATGAGTTGATGTGCTATACAGATTTATTGCATAAGACAATGGCTGAACTAGGAGAAGAGCATCCCTTGTATCATCGTTATGCAGTTTTATTAAATCATACGTTTCAACTGGTAGACTGGTCGGAACCTGGTAGTGAATTGTTTTATCAATCCATAAGAAGTGCTCATAATTATCTAAAAGTAGAGCTTCAATCGATGCCAAAAGATAGCCCAATCACAGTGACTACTATTGGGCACACTCATATTGACGTAGCTTGGTTGTGGCGATTAAAACATACCCGTGAAAAGGCAGCGAGAAGTTTTGCAACAGTTCTACGCCTTATGGAAGAATATCCAGATTATATTTTCTTACAAACCCAACCCCAGCTTTATCAGTTCATAAAAGAAGATTATCCAGAACTGTTTGAAAAAATTAAGGAACGTGTGGCAGAAGGTCGTTGGGAAGTTGATGGGGCTATGTGGTTAGAGGCTGATTGCAACATTCCATCGGGTGAATCCTTGACCAGACAGATTTTACATGGCTCACAGTTTATTCGTAATGAATTTAATAAGGATGTACACTATCTTTGGTTACCAGATGTTTTTGGTTATTCATGGGCTTTACCGCAAATTTTGAAAAAGAGTGGAATCGATACCTTCATGACAACTAAAATCAGTTGGAATCAGTTCAATCGTATGCCACATGACACCTTTGTTTGGCGGGGACTGGATGGTTCTGAAGTATTGACTCATTTTATTACTACACCGGAACCAGGTGAAGAAAATGAATGGGAATCAAACTGGTATTATACCTACAATGGTGAGCTAGAGCCTGAAACTGTTCTAGGGGTTTATAAAGCCTATCGTGATAAAAATATTAACCAAGATCTGCTGATTTCCTATGGTTTTGGAGATGGCGGTGGTGGTGTGACTCGGGAGATGTTAGAGAAACGTAAGGTTATGGACCAATTACCGGGTTTGCCGTATGTTAAAAATGGGCGCGCAGATGACTATTTTGCTACCTTGCAAGATACGTTCAAAAATACTTCTCAATATGTTCATACATGGGATGGAGAATTATACCTAGAATACCACCGTGGAACCTACACATCTCAAGCTTTTGTGAAAAAAACTAACCGACAATGCGAATTGTTCCTACGTCGATTGGAGTATATCTTTTCACTACTAGATATGAAAGCGCATACTGACTATCCTAAGGAAGAGTTGTATGCGCTATGGGAGACCGTTCTGCGGAATCAATTCCATGATATTATACCAGGCTCATCCATTAAAGAAGTCTATCAAGATTATCGTATGGAGATGGGAAATGTGCTCGACAGAAGTAATGATCTACTCGAGCAATTAGCGACTTCTTCTTCAGCGCTAACTGTATGTAATACAAGTACGTGGGAAAGAAGTTCAATCCTAGAATTGCCACTTGCTCCTTCAGGATACGGTTATACAAATTCTTCAGGACAGCTATTGTTGAGCTTTGATTCAGAGGATAAAACGTATGTTTTAATGGAGCACCTTCCTGCTTATGGTTCTGAAATCCTTCAGTTGACTCAATGCCAAACAGCTCAAGAAACTCAAATAATCAGTGCGAAGATTGGCTCTCATTTTATTGAGAATGAATGGTACCATATTCAATGGAACGAAGAGGGGCATTTGACACGTATCTACGATAAAGAGTGTCAGAAAGAAGTACTCACGGGTCAAGGAAATGTGTTCCAGTTATTTGAAGATAAGCCAATGAACTTTGATGCTTGGGATATTGATATTTTCTATCAAGAAAAATATCGTGTATTGAGTGTAGAGGATGTGGAAGTCATACCGACCAATCCTTTGTTTGACAGCATTCGTTTCCGTTATCGTTTTGGAAAATCTACCCTCGTGCAGGAGATGAGACTCTATCACCACACCAAACGAATCGACTTTGTAACAGAAGTCGATTGGCAGGAACGCCAGCAATTGTTGAAAGTCAAATTTGATGTAAATGTTCGAAATACCTATGCTACGTATGATATTCAATATGGGAATGTTCGCCGTGCAACAAACTGGAATACCAGTTGGGAGCTGGCTAAATTTGAATCAGTTGTCCACCAATGGGTTGATTTATCACAGAGAGATTACGGTGTGAGTCTACTCAATGATTCCAAATATGGTTGTGATGTGAAAGGGCAAACTCTACGCTTGAGCTTACTAAAAGGAGCAATTTATCCAGATCCGACGGCGGATATTGGGACTCATCAGTTTACCTATAGCCTTTATCCGCATAGTGGCGATTACATTGAGGGAGAAACAGCAAAAGAGGCTTGGGAAATTAATGACGAATTATTGGTGGTAAATACTACTCTTGAGCTACCTAAGATTTCTATGATGGGTGGAGAGCATGTGGTTATGGATGCTTTGAAGAAAGCTGAAAATGAAGATGGCTACATACTTAGGTTACATGAGTATGCTGGCGGTACGGAGTCTCTGACCCTATCTATTAAGGATAATCAGTGGTGGCAGGAAGTTGATTTGTTGGAAAGACCAGTAGGTGATAAGCAGTATGGGCCAATTGACGTTGCTATTCAGCCGTATGAGATTAAGACATTCCGTATTGGAATAGGAAAAGAGGAGAAATCAACATGCAATTAATCAAACACCCCATTTATTTTCCGCTTACAAAGGGCGTAGAACTCATCCAGTATGTTAATCGAAAAAATAGTAGAATGAAGTATACTTCGGTTGAAGTTTATGAACTGCAAGCTGAGGCAGAAATGGTATTTTCTACGGAGCAAGACGAATGCTGTGCGGTGATTCTATGTGGGCAAGCGAGTCTATTTGTTGATTCGGAAACTTCTTTTCTACATCTAGGAACAAGAGAATCTGTTTTTGAGAAAAAGCCGACTGATAGTGTTTACCTTGGCATAGAAAGCCAGTGTAAGGTAGTAGCAGATACAGACTGCCGTATTTTGCTAGCTAAATCTCCAACAACAGTGAAAAAACCAACGAAATTACTATCTCATCAGGACGTTGCCATTGAATTTCGTGGAAAAAATCAAAATCAACGGAGAGTGCATACAATGTTATCTGATACCAGTGAGATCAGTGATCGTCTGTTGGTGGTTGAAGTGTATACAGATAGTGGTCACTTCTCTAGCTATCCTCCGCATAAACATGATGAGGATAATCTTCCTAAGGAATCAATGCTAGAGGAGCTATATTATCATGAGATTTTCCCAGCTCAGGGGTTTGTTTTTCAACGGGTTTACACAGATGATCGGTTGCTTGATACTAGTCTGTCGTGTCACAACAAAGACATTGTCTTAGTTCCTAAAGGTTACCATCCAGTAGGGGTACCAGATGGCTACGAATCGTATTATTTAAATATTATGGCTGGACCACAGAAAGTGTGGAAATTCACCGATGATCCAGATCATCAATGGACTAAAAATAGATAGGAGACAGCAATATGACCTATTCATTGATTGCTCTTGGAAGAGCATGTATTGACTTAAATGCGGTTGACTATAATCAGCCGATGGAAGAGACAATGACCTTTCAGAAGTATGTCGGAGGTTCGCCGGCTAATATTGCCATTGGATTGGCAAAACTTGGTGAAAGTGTCGGATTTATTGGTAAGGTATCTGACGATCAGCATGGTCGGTTTATCCGAGATTTTATGAGCCGATCAGGTGTGGATGTGTCACAGATGATTTTCGATTCTGTTGGTCATAAGAGTGGTCTTGCGTTTACAGAAATCAAGAGTCCAACTGAATGCAGTATTTTGATGTATCGCGAAGATGTAGCTGATTTATATTTAGAAGCAACAGAGGTTTCGGAAAGCTACATCCGACAGACTAAATACTTACTGGTTTCAGGGACTGCTTTATCCCAAAGCCCTTCTAGGGAAGCTGTTTTAAGGGCAGTAGAAATTGCTCAATCCAATGGTGTACCTGTCATCTTTGAATTGGACTATCGCCCCTATACTTGGAAGTCCTTAGCTGAAACGGCTGTGTATTATCAACTGGTGGCCCAAAAATCAACCATTGTAATCGGAACTCGGGATGAATTTGATATTTTGGAAAATAGAAAGGGTGGGGACAATGAGACAACGGTAAATTCCCTCTTTGGCTATTCACCAGAATTGATTGTCATCAAGCATGGTGTTGATGGCTCCTATGCTTATGAAAAAAACGGTAAGGTAACAAGGGGCTATGCTTATAAAGCAAATGTTTTGAAAACCTTTGGTGCAGGTGATTCCTATGCTGCAGCCTTTATCTATGCTTTGTTAAATGAAAAAGGCATTGAGGCTGCTCTTCAATATGCTAGCGCAGCTTCAGCGATTGTTGTTAGTCGCCATAGTTCATCAGAGGCGATGCCAACAGTTCAAGAGATTGAGGACGTCATTCGGACACAAACGTGGGGAGGGTGACAGAGATGCAGAAAACAATCCGCTTAACGACTGCTCAAGCCTTAGTTAAATTTTTAAATCAACAATATTTATCAAGCGATGGAGAGGAAATTCCGTTTGTTAAGGGTGTGTTTCATATTTTTGGTCATGGGAATGTCTTAGGACTTGGTCAGGCGCTTGCCGAAGATCCTGGACATTTAGACATTTACCAAGGGAAGAACGAGCAAGGGATGGCCCATGCTGCGATTGCTTTTGCTAAACAGAGCTTACGGAAGCAGATTTTTGCAGTAACTACCTCTATTGGACCGGGAGCGGCGAATCTTGTCACGGCTGCGGGGACTGCTCTTGCTAATCATATACCTGTTCTATTTTTACCAGGAGATACATTTGCCACACGGCAACCAGATCCGGTACTGCAACAAATCGAACAAAAAAATGGGATCAGTATTACGACAAATGATGCCTTGCGCCCAGTGTCACGGTATTGGGATAGAATCCATCGTCCTGAGCAACTAATGAGTGCCTTGCTCCGTGCTTTTGAAGTGTTAACAGATCCAGAATCAAGCGGGCCAGTCACTCTAGCTATTCCTCAAGATGTTGGAGGAGAAGCCTATGATTTTCCAGTTGAGTTTTTTGATAAGCGAGTACATTACCTAGATCGTCGTTCGGCAACCGATCGCGAAGTAGAAGCGGCTGTTCAACTGATTCAAGAAAGTCACTATCCAGTTCTGGTCGTTGGAGGTGGTGCGCGTTATTCACAAGCAGGGCAGGTTCTTCAAACCCTAGCGAAACAGCACAAGATTCCAATTGTGGAAACGCAGGCGGGGAAATCAACCGTTAGTTCGCTGCTTCCCCTGAATCTAGGAGGAGTTGGTGTCACAGGTAATGCGGCTGCCAACGAAGTGATGAAGCAGGCGGATTTGATTATTGGTGTTGGAACAAGATATTCTGATTTTACTACCTCATCCAAGACAGGATTTGACACAGAACATGTTCGATTTTTAAATATCAATGTGTCTCGTCAACATGCCTATAAATTAAATGGGGTATCCCTAGTGGCAGATGCTAGGACAGCACTAGAGCAAATTGCAGCAAGTCTTGATAGTGGCTATCAAACTTCGTATGGAGACCGCTTGACTAGTATTCAGGATTCTTGGCAAACAGAGAGAAAACGTCTAGCCTTGACTGAGTTTGGTAAAGCAGAGTATGTACCAGAAATAGAGGGTCATTTTTCAAGAGACAGATTAACTGAGTATGCAGCCACCCTAAAGACAAATTTGACACAGACTAGTGCTGTTATTGCCATTAATGAATCTATTTCAGAAGACAGTATTGTTGTTGGCGCAGCAGGGTCCTTGCCAGGAGATTTGCAACGCCTATGGGAGGCTAGAGATGTGAACACCTACCATATGGAATATGGTTATTCAACAATGGGGTATGAAGTGGCTGGTGCTTATGGTGTCAAAATAGCAAATCCAAACAAAGAAGTGTATGCCTTTGTTGGTGATGGCAGTTTTCATATGCTCCATTCGGAGTTGTTGTCTAGCTTACAGTACGATAAGAAAATGACGATACTACTGTTTGACAATGCTGGATTCGGTTGCATTAACAATTTGCAGATGGGAAGTGGTATGCCATCTTTTGGAACAGAATTTATTGATACGGCTCAGCAGCTAGTGACAGTTGATTTTGCGCAATTAGCTCAGGCCTATGGCGCAGTGGGGTATTCTGTTGGAAGCAAAGAAGAATTGTATAAGGCATTACAGGAAGCCAAGCAGCAAACCAAGTCTACATTGATTCACATTAAAGTGCTACCTAAAACAATGACTGCAAACTATTTGTCATGGTGGAACACAGGGCTTGCACAAGTCACACAAGATCATCAAACTAAAACAGTTTTAGAGGAAAAGACTGAAAAATTAAATGATGCTTTGCTATACTAGAAATAAGGAATGCGTGGAGAAAATATGAAACGACTATATTTACCGCAAGAGATAATTTATGGGCAAGATGCGGTAGGAAGTGCCTGTGATAGCATTGCAGGCTATGGCAACCGCTACTTGATTATTACAGACGAAACCATGTTGCAGTTAGGCTTAGTAAATAAGTTGACGCAGACATTGGAAGGGGAATGGACAATCTTCTCAGGAGTGACTAGCGAACCGACTGATGAAATTGTTAATCAAGTATTAGCCATCTTACAGGCTCAAGAACAGCCAATTGAAGCAATTATAGCGTTAGGGGGAGGAAGTTGCATTGATACGGCTAAGGCTGCTTCTGTCATGTACCGAAATGGCTATTCGACAATTTCGGCTCTAGCAAGTGCTAAGGAGTTTGCTGTGTCGCCGTTACCAGTTATTGCGATTCCTACGACAGCTGGAACAGGCTCAGAAGCAACGGACGTTACGGTCATTACAGATACACAACAGCAGATCAAGTATATGATGAAAGATAAGAGCTTTTTACCAAAAGTGGCGATTATCGATCCATTGATGACCCAATCTAGTCCACCATCTATTACAGCTGCGACAGGTCTCGATGCATTATGCCATGCGATTGAAAGTTATATTTCAAGAAAGGCGCATACCTTGACCAAGGAATTATCCTTATCAGCTGTAAAGGCAATTATGCACCATATTGTAACAGCCTACCAAGATGGAAATCATTTGGTGGCAAGAGAAGAAATGGCTTTGGCCGCTTTGAAAGCAGGAATCGCTTTTTCAAACGCCTCTGTGACGTTGATTCATGGGATGTCGCGTCCAATTGGAGCGCTCTTCCATATTCCACATGGTTTTTCAAATGCCATTCTAATGCATGAAGTGTTAGACTACTCTAAACCTGCAATTATCAAGCCATTAGCTGAACTGACCGAGTATGTTTACCCTGAGTTTAGTGGTACAGATGAAGAGAAAGCAACCTATTTCTTACAACAATTAGAAGACATTTGCCAGACTCTATCTATTCGTACCTATCATGATTTTGGAGTGAATAAAGAGCAATTTGTAGCCTCCCTTGACAAAATGTGTGATGATGCTTTTGCTAGTGGTAGTCCAGACAATAATCCAGTTGTACCAACGAAGGAAGAGATGAAACAAATCTATCTACGTAGTTGGAAGTAAGGAGTAGAAGATGATTACAGTAGCGACGTATAATATAAAAAATGCCCAACCAGTAGAAAAAATAGAGCACAATTGGACGCACCGTAAAAAAGAATTATTGCAGTTGATTTGCTCCAGAAAGTGGGATATTATAGGATTGCAGGAGGTGACAGAGGAGCAGTGGCAGGATTTTGCAAGACTAGAAGAGTTTGAGCGACTAGGAACGGTTCGTGATACGGAAGAATATGGAGAATACAATCCAATTTTATTTCGTAAAACTAAATACCGGTGTCTAGAGAGCGAGACCTTTTGGCTATCGCCTACTCCTCAAAAAATGTCAAAAGCTGATTGCTGGAAGGCAGCTTGCTTTCGCATTGCGACCTGGGCAGTATTACAGGACAAGGAAACAGGAAAAGAAATACTAGTGATCAATACGCACTTTGATCACATGAGTCGGCTTGCGAGAGAAGAATCTGCCAAACAAGTACTAGACTTTGTCCAATCTCAATCCTATCAAGAGGTGATCTTGATGGGGGATTTAAATGCAGAGTCAGATGAACCATTTTATCCAATTTTGTGCCAATTTTTTACAGATGTTAGCGTGGCTGTTGGACAATGTATGGGGCCTAAGGGTAGTTTTATCGATGAGGATTTTCCAGAAGAAATTGAGGGGAAAAAACTCGAAAAAATTGACTATATATTTGTCGCTGGGACATTTGCTATCCAAACAGTCGAGGTTGTAGCAGAGAAACGAGGCAATTTTTACCCATCTGATCATCTTCCGATAGAATGCCAATTACTGCATGCATAGAAAGAATCAAGAAACAATACGGAAAGCCTTTCGTCTGCTTTCCGTATTTTTATGCCTCTAAATGTCTGTTTTTATTTTAGAAACCAACTATTTTGCATGATTTTTGATATAATAAGAACAAGTATATGCAATGAAATGATGATTAGGAAGCATTGGCTTGCTAATCGCTAAAAACTGGAAATAAAAGGAGCGGATTTGCAAGGTATTATTATGAAAGCCCTTGCTGGATTTTACTACGTAGAGTCTGACGGGCAGATTTATCAGACACGAGCACGTGGGAATTTTCGGAAAAAAGGGCAGACACCCTACGTAGGAGACATTGTTGACTTTTCAGCAGAGGAGCAGTCAGAGGGATATATTTTAAAGATTTATGAGCGTAAAAATAGCTTGGTACGGCCACCAATTGTCAATATTGACCAGGCAGTTGTTATCATGTCAGCCAAGGAACCTGATTTCAACGCTAATCTCTTGGATCGTTTCTTAGTTTTGCTAGAGCAGAAAGATATGACACCAATCATCTACATCTCAAAGATGGATTTGCTGGAAAATCAGGATGAATTAGAGGTTTACCGTGCGATTTATGAAAAGATTGGCTACCCCTTTGTCTACAGTGTGGAGGAATTAACTCCTTTCTTGAAAGACAAGGTAACGGTCTTTATGGGGCAGACAGGGGTTGGAAAGTCGACTCTGCTCAATAAAATCGCTCCAGAATTACAATTAGAGACAGGAGCTATCTCAGACAGCCTCGGTCGGGGACGCCATACGACACGAGCTGTCAGCTTCTATAACGTTTATGGTGGAAAAATTGCTGATACCCCGGGATTTTCTTCGCTAGATTACGAAGTAAAAGAGGCAGAGGCACTTAATGATTGTTTTCCAGAAATTGCAAAAGAAAGTCGATCTTGTAAATTTCGGACCTGCACCCATACGCATGAGCCAGATTGTGCTGTCAAGCCTGCCGTGGAAAAGCAGATGATTTCCAAAAGTCGCTACGATAATTACCTGCAATTTTTATCGGAAATTCAAAATGTACGAGAAACCTATAAAAAAGTCAGTAAAAAAATAAAATAGAAAGTTGGAATGCCTATGTCACACTATAAAATCGCCCCTTCTATTCTTGCGGCAGATTATGCGAACTTTGAAGCAGAGTTAAAACGCCTTGAAGCAACAGGGGTGGAATATGTCCACATTGATATTATGGATGGACATTTTGTGCCGAATATTACATTTGGTGCAGATGTAGTAGCGGCTATGCGACCACATAGCAAGCTAGTTTTTGATTGCCATTTAATGGTGTCAAACCCTGAGCAACATATTGAAAATTTTGCGCGAGCAGGAGCTGATATTGTGACCATTCATGCAGAAGCTACCCAGCATCTTCATGGTGCCTTGCAAAAAATCCGTGCAGCAGGCGTGAAAGTAGGAGTTGTCATTAATCCTGGGACTCCGCTGGTTGTGATTGAGCCTGTTTTAAGTATGGTTGATCAGGTGTTGTTGATGACGGTCAATCCAGGGTTTGGTGGTCAGGCTTATATCCCAGAAGTAGCAGAAAAAATTGCTGCCTTGGCTCAACTTCGTGATGAAAAAGGTTTATCTTTTGATATTGAAGTAGACGGCGGAATTGACAACAAGACGATTGTATCTGCGAAGGAAGCAGGAGCAAATGTCTTTGTGGCAGGCTCATACTTGTTTAAGGGTGACTTGCAGACCAATGTCAATACATTGAAAGCGGCTCTGCATGACTAGGATTGCTGTGGTTGCAGGTGGTGACAAGGGCAAAATCCCCTCTTGCTACGACCTTTTTGTAGGAGTGGACAGAGGTTCTTTGTATCTCTTGGAACACGGTTTACCACTTGATGTGGCAGTTGGTGATTTTGACTCTGTATCGCTGGACGAACGGGAGCGGATTTGCCAAGCGGCGGCTATTTTCATAGAGGCACCAGCTGAAAAAGACGATACGGATTTGGAGTTGGCGCTAAAAGAAGTCTTTG
Organism: Streptococcus respiraculi; assembly: GCF_003595525.1. Taxonomy (NCBI): domain Bacteria; kingdom Bacillati; phylum Bacillota; class Bacilli; order Lactobacillales; family Streptococcaceae; genus Streptococcus; species Streptococcus respiraculi. The sequence continues at coordinate 213,991 of NZ_CP022680.1, forward strand.
TCCGTTATCCGAAGGCGCAGGCGACGGTGTTTGGTGCTTTTGGTGGGCGCTTGGATCACATGATGAGTAATCTTTTTCTGGCCAGTGAGCCCGATTTAGCACCTTATATGCGGCAGATTGAGCTGGTAGATGACATGAATATTGTGCGCTTTTATCCAGCAGGACAGTACACAATTGCTCCGATTGAGGGAATGACCTACGTGTCCTTTATGCCATCAGATGACAGTCGTTTGACGATTACTGATGCCAAGTATCCTTTAGATGAGAACAATTATTTTGTCAAAAAATGTTATAGCAGTAACGAATTTATCGGAAAAGAAATCGAATTTACAATAGATAAGGGCTATGTTGTTCTTATCTACAGTCGTGATAGGAGGTAGAATGGCGTATATCCTAGCCTTTATAGCAATAGTCATCTCGGTCATTACCCTGTTTCGTTTAGAGCAGCATGTGAAGCGCTTATCTACACAAGCAGAAGATGTTGCCGATCATTTGTCCGACCAGCTGACCTATCTCTTTGATCAGAAAAATCAACAAACCTTTGCCCAGCAGCAAGCCTTGCATCAGGATATGACGGAGTTACGCCGGGAGCTGTATCAGCAAATGACCGCTTTGCGACAGGAAATGCACCAACTTCTCTCTCAGAATCGTGATGTGGCAGATCAGCGTTTGCAAGCCATTCAAGATTCTAATGAAAAACGGCTGGAGGAAATGCGTCAGACAGTCGAAGAAAAGCTGGAGCAGACCTTGCAGACGCGCTTACAGGCCTCTTTTGAAACCGTATCTAAGCAGCTGGAATCTGTCAACCGTGGTCTTGGAGAAATGCAGACGGTGGCGCGTGATGTCGGCGCTCTTAATAAAATTCTTTCGAATACGAAAACGCGCGGTATCATGGGAGAATTGCAGTTGGGGCAAATTATCGAAGATATTTTGACACCGTCTCAGTACGAGCGGGAATTTGCAACAGTTGTAGGATCAAATGAACGGGTCGAATACGCCGTGAAATTACCAGGTCAGACTAAGGATGAGTCTGTCTACCTTCCGATTGACTCCAAGTTTCCCCTCGCAGATTATTACCGCCTAGAAGAAGCCTATGAAGTAGGGGACAAGGAGCAGATTGAGTTGCACCGCAAGCATCTCCTCGCCTCAGTTAAACGTTTTGCTAAGGATATAAAAGAAAAGTATCTCTATCCACCAGCAACGACCAACTTTGGTATTCTCTTTTTACCGACGGAAGGCTTGTATTCTGAAGTGGTGCGCAATCCGATTTTCTTTGATGAATTACGGCGGACAGAGCATATCGTAGTGGCAGGCCCGTCGACCTTGTCGGCTCTCTTGAATTCCTTATCTGTCGGCTTTAAGACCTTAAATATCCAACGTTCAGCTGATGATATTAGTAAAGTCCTTGGTAATGTCAAGTCAGAATTTAGCAAGTTTGGTACGGTCTTGATGAAAGCCCAGCGCCATTTACAGCACGCGTCAGGCAACCTAGACGATCTCTTGACACGGCGGACCAATGCGATTGAGAGGACTTTGCGCTATATTGAATTGCCAGATGGAGATGCAGGATTTGACCTATTGAATTTCCAGGAGGAAGAAGATGAAAATTAACCAAATGAAAAAAGATGAGCTCTTTGAAGGCTTTTATCTGATAAAAAGCGCCGATGTGCGGCAAACGAGGGCTGGAAAAGATTATCTCGCTTTGACCTTCCAAGATGATACAGGAGAAATCGAAGGAAAAATCTGGGATGCTCAGCCAGGCAAGATTAAGGATTTTAAGGCAGGTGTTGTCGTCCACATGCAAGGACGCAGAGAAGTCTATAACAATACACCTCAGGTCAATCAAATCATTCTCCGACTGCCAAAACCGGGTGAGCCAATGAATCCTGCTGATTTCAAGGAAAAACCACCTGTTGATGTGGAAGACACACGCAAGTACCTCAGTCAGATGATTTTTAAAATCGAAAATGCTGTTTGGCAGCGAATTGTGCGAGCCTTATATGGCAAGTATGAGCAGGAATTTTACTCCTATCCTGCTGCCAAGACCAACCACCATGCTTTCTACTCAGGTCTGTCTTTTCATACAGCGACTATGGTACGCTTGGCAGATAAGATTGGCGATATCTATCCACAGCTCAATAAAAGCCTGCTCTTTGCGGGGATTATGCTACATGATTTGGCTAAGGTCATTGAATTATCAGGCCCTGAAAATACTAACTACACTGTAAGAGGCAATCTCATTGGACATATTTCCTTGATTGATGAGGAAATTACCAAGGTCTTGATTGAGTTAGGAATCGATGATAGTAGGGAAGAAGTAACGGTTCTTCGCCATGTTATTCTCAGTCACCACGGCTTACTCGAATACGGTAGCCCCGTTCGGCCGCAGATTATGGAAGCAGAAATTCTCCACATGATTGACAATATTGATGCAGAGATGATGATGATGCTCACTGCCCTTGATAAGGTAGGCCCAGGGGAAATGACCAGTCGAATCTTTGCGATGGATAATCGTGCTTTCTATAAGCCAGATATCGACTAATGAGGAAAATAATCGAACGACTGCTTCACTTATAATGCAGGATACTGCAATGTGATAGGTGTAGAGCATCAACAAAATACGAAAAAAACGAGCTAATGGATAAAAAAAGTTCGTTTTTTCCTTTTTTATGATATAATATTAAAAAAGCAAAGAAGGAATCGACTATGAAATTAAGAAGAAGTGAACGCATGGTGGTCATCTCTCATTATCTCATCAACCACCCGTATGAATTGACGAGTTTAAATATGTTTGCAGAGAAGTATAGTTCTGCCAAATCATCGATTTCAGAAGATATTGCCATCATTAAAAAAGCCTTTGAAGAAAGCGCCATTGGTCAGATTGAAACTATTACAGGAGCAAGCGGGGGTGTGATTTTTACTCCATCGATTTCAGATGAAGAATCCCTTACGATTGCAGAAGAATTGCGCAGTCAAATGGCAGAAAGCAGTCGTATCTTGCCAGGTGGCTATATTTATTCTTCAGACCTGCTTTCAACACCTCATATCTTGAAAAATGTCGGACGTATCATTGCCAACAGCTTTAAGGATGAGCAGATCGATGCGGTCATGACGGTCGCAACCAAGGGGGTACCTTTAGCCAATGCGGTTGCCAATGTCTTAAATGTCCCTTTTGTCATTGTGCGCCGTGATTTGAAAATTACGGAAGGTTCAACCGTTTCGGTCAACTACGTGTCTGGCTCAAGCGACCGTATTGAAAAAATGTTCCTCTCAAAACGCAGTTTAAAGGCAGGTAGCCGTGTGCTGATTGTCGATGATTTCTTGAAAAATGGTGGAACGATTAACGGGATGATTAGCCTCTTATCAGAATTTGACAGTAGCCTAGCTGGTGTGGCAGTCTTTGCGGAAAACCAAAAAGGTGCGCGTAACGTCGCCAACTACAAATCACTTCTTGCTGTTACCAACATTGACGTCAAAGAAAACAAGGTTGATGTAGAATTGGGAAATATTTTCAAGTAATACGTGCCAAAAGTCTGAATGTTTATAGCGTATCAAAATACAACAAAAGCCCTGTCGAATGAACGACAGGGCTTTTAAGGAGATTCGCCACAGGAAACTGCAGATATGTACTCTAGCCAGTTTCAAGGACGATATGAAAAAGAAAAGTTTTTTAGGATGAATAAAGTATAACAGTCCAACCTTAATCTTTTCTTAATTGTGACATTCAATTGAAACGTAAAGACTATACTGATTAGATATGAATCCTATTTATAGTCTTTTGGATGAACGTTATACATCGTTAGTGTCGACTTTCCTTACTCAAGTACTGTTTGCGCCTCAGTTCCTTGTCTGAAAGTCTATCGATTTGACTATATGTTTGAGATTTGATGAGTAACAAATGTAAAACAAGCTGGAAAAATCCCAGCTTGTGCTTCTTAAACGACTTTTTTACGCCCTTGTATCTTGTGAAATTGAACGCGGGCTAAAAGCTCGGAAAATAGATAATCTTTCCTAGAATCGATGATTCTTCGTCAAGCTTCCTAATTTTGCCGTAGCTGTTATGGGTTTGCCCATTTTACAGATACGGATGCCCTATTGGTACTAGCTTTTTTACGCCCTTGTATCTTGTGAAATTGAACGCAGGCTAAAAGCTCGGAAAATAGATAATCTTTCCTAGAATCGATGATTCTTCGTCAAGCTTCCTAATTTTGCCGTAGCTGTTATGGGTTTTCCCATTTTACAGATACGGATGCCCTATGGGTACTAGCTTTTTTACGCCCTTGTATCTTGTGAAATTGAACGCGGGCTAAAAGCTTGGAAAATAGATAATCTTTCCTAGAATCGATGATTCTTCGTCAAGCTTCCTAATTTTGCCGTAGCTGTTATGGGTTTTCCCATTTTACAGATACGGATGCCCTATGGGTACTAGCTTTTTTACGCCCTTGTATCTTGTATAACCCCCAGTGTCTGATAAGGTTTAAGGGTGATGGTTTTGTCAATTGTGGTATCTGTGTAGTTGCTGATAAGGACTCGACCATTTTCATAGCCTGCCGGCAATTCCAGTTCAACTTCTTTGGCAAAGAAGTTGTTGAGGACGAGGAGTTTTTGTTCTTCTAAGTGGCGTTCAAAGGCGTAGACGCTGTCGCTGTCCGTGTAAGCTGCGCGGTAGTCACCTTCAGCAATGATTGGCATTTCTTTGCGCAGGCGAATCAGCTTTTGATAGAAGGTAAAGATTGGACCTTCTTTTTCAGTCTCAACATTGATTTCTGGGTAGGATTTTCCTGCCTTGAGCCAAGGGATGCCGGTCGTAAAGCCTGCATTGCTACTACTATCCCATTGCATCGGTGTGCGGGAATTGTCCCGTGATTTTGCTTGGATAATAGCAAAGGCTTCTTCAGGGGTCTTACCATCTTCTAGCATGATTTGATAAGCGTTAAGGCTTTCCACGTCGATATAATCTGTCATGGAATCATAGTCTGGGTCAATCATACCGATTTCTTCGCCCATGTAAATGTAAGGCGTTCCACGTGAGAGGTGGATAGAAGCGGCTAGCATGGTTGCTCCTTCGTTACGGAAATTTTTGACATCGACAAAGCGATTGAGGGCGCGTGGCTGGTCATGGTTGTTATAAAAGAGTGCGTTCCAGCCATTTCCCTCACTCATCCCTTCTCCCCAAGTGTGGAACAGGCGTTTTAATTCTTTAAAATCAAAATCCATAATAGACCATTTTTGTCCGTCCTTATAGTCGACCTTGAGATGGTGGAAATTAAAGGCCATGGCCAATTCTTCACGGTCAGGTGCTGTATAAAGAATACAGTTTTCAATGGTGGTGGCAGACATTTCTCCAACAGTCATAAAGCCATCCTCAGTTCCAAATGTTGCATTGTTCATCATCTTGAGGTAGTCATGCGTAATTGGGCGGTCGGTATAAGCAGGTTTGCCATCATTGATTGGGCAATCTTCTAGTACTTCGTCTTTTCCAATCAAGTTAATCACGTCAAAGCGGAACCCCTTGACTCCTTTGTCTTTCCAGAAATTGACAACTTTGAACAGCTCCTTGCGGACATGCGGGTTGCGCCAGTTGAGATCCGCTTGGGTCACATCAAAGAGGTGGAGATAGTATTTGCCAGTATCGCCAAAGGGTGCCCAGGCGTTGCCACCAAATTTTGACACCCAGTCGGTTGGCTCATCGCGTAAGATAAAGAAATCTTGGTAATATTGGTCACCAGCAAGAGCTTTTTGGAACCATTCGTGGTCAGTTGAGCAGTGGTTGAGCACCATATCAAGCATAAAATCGATACCCAATTTTTGCCCTGTCGCAATCATTTCTTCAAAATCCGCCATTGTCCCAAAGTCTGGATTGACGGCTGTATAGTCTGAAATATCGTAGCCATTATCACGTTGTGGGCTAGGGTAGAAAGGGTTGAGCCAAATCATATCGATGCCCAATTCTTTTAGATAGGGCAGTTTTTGGATAATCCCTTGCAAGTCTCCGATACCATTTCCAGTCGTATCTTTGTAAGATTTTGGATAGATTTGATAGACGACCTTGCGTTTATCGATTGCCATGTTGTTCTCCTATTCTATTTAATTCAAAGCAAATGGCAGAAGCTGAGTTCCTTCCAACCCATGTCAGAATGGTGGTGAAAGAGAGCTCAGCTTCAGCTGTTTATTTATACTCTCTAAAAACCGAATTCTGACGAGGTAACGAAACCGCAGGTAGAACGGAAGTTCATTTTAGCAACGTGAGAGTTTGATGTTTGACGAGTATTAGGCTTTGAGGATTGCTTGTCCGCGCATTACTTGACGTGGCAAGTCTCCGATGATTTCTGCTGGGAAATCAGTATGGTTGGTAATGATAACAGGTGTCTCAGCGACAAGACCTGCTTCTTTGATGACAGTAATATCAAAGCTGATCAACTTATCTCCTGCCTGGATACGGTCACCTTGTTGAACATGGGCCTCAAAACCTTTTCCTTCAAGGGTGACAGTATCCATACCGATGTGCATCAACATTTCAACACCGTCTGTACCAGTGATACCAATTGCATGTTTGGTTGGGAAGAGGACAGATACGACACCGTCAATTGGAGCAATCAATTCGCCCTCGCTCGGGTCAATCAAGACTCCTTGCCCCATTACACCAGAAGCAAAGACAGGGTCTGTTGCAGTTGACAAGTCTTTTACTTGACCAGTCAAGGGGCTAATGATTTCAGCAGGAGCTTTTGTTTCAGTTGTTTCAGTAACCGTTACAATTTCTTCAACGACTTCTTCTTTTTTGGCAAAGAGGCCAGTTTTCGCAAACACAAATGTCAAGATAAACGGAACGACAATCGCAATTGCCATGGTTAATAAGAACGCACCGAAATATTTCGAGTTGATGGAAAGGATAGCTGGTAAGCCACCAACACCGATTGCATTGGCTTGGACATTCAACATAACACAGGCTAAACCTGCAAGAGATGATCCAATCATTCCTGCAACAAATGGATAGATGTATTTCACATTTACCCCAAAGAGGGCAGGCTCTGTTACACCGAGGTAGGCAGAAATGGTAGCAGGGAGTGCAACTTGTGCCTCACGCTCATTGTGGCGTTTCATAAAGAAATAGGCAAATACAGCAGAACCCTGTGCGATATTTGACAGAGCAATCATTGGCCACAGACCAGTTGTATGAGTGGCAGTATCTGCCATGAGTTGCGTATCAATGGCATTGGTCATGTGGTGAAGACCAGTGATAACGAACGGCGCATAAAGGGCACCAAAGATAAGACCAAAGAGCCATTTAAGTGGACCAGTCAAACCAGCAAAGACAACAGCTGAAAGACCTTTACCGATTGCCCAACCGATAGGACCAAGGACCGTGTGTGCAAGGATAAGAGCTGGAACCAGTGAGAGGAATGGCACTAAAATCATAGAGACCACTTCGGGAGTGACCTTGCGCCAGAATTTTTCAAGGTAGGCAAGTGACAAGCCGGCAAGAAGGGCTGGGATAACTTGCGCTTGGTAACCAATACGAGCAATCGTTGCAAAGCCGAAGTTCCAAGACCAGTTTTCAGCGATTTCTGCTGCGGATGTACCTGGTACAGCATAGGCATTGAGCAATTGTGGAGACACCAAACAGATACCAAGAACGATACCAAGGATTTGAGTGGTTCCCATTTTACGGGTGACAGACCAAGTGATTCCGACTGGTAAGAAGTGGAAAATCGCTTCACCTGGTAGCCACAAGAAGTGGTTGACCCCGCTCCAGAATTGAGAAACATCCACAATCGTATTGTAGATTGGCTCACCTTGTTCATTGACTTGTTTGACACCATCAATGATTTTTTGACCGAGCCACTCCATTTGAACGCCTTCAAGGACATTACGGAAACCGAGGATCAATCCCCCAACAACCAAGGCTGGAATGATTGGAGTGAAGATTTCTGCCAACATGGTCATGACACGTTGGATAGGATTTTGGTTGCTTTTTGCAGCAGATTTAGCAGCTTCTTTTGAAACACCTTCGATACCTGAAACGGCAGTAAAGTCATTGTAGAAGATTGGTACATCGTTTCCGATGATGACTTGGAATTGACCTGCGTTGGTGAAAGTTCCCTTAACAGCAGGAATGTTTTCGATTGTTTTGACATCTGCTTTTTTCGGATCTCCCAATACAAAACGCATACGTGTAGCACAGTGGGTGACAGCAGTCACGTTTTCCTTACCGCCGACCGCATCCAGTAGGGTCTTAGCGTCTTGTTCAAATTTTCCCATTTATATTTCCCTTAGACAATCGTTGAACGATGTCTCCTTTCTTTTTGTAAAATTTGTACGGACAAATCTTAAAGACAAGAGTATTGTATCCGATTTCAAGACAGAATGCAAGCTTTTTTGTAAAAAAAATTAAAATTTTGTTATAATAGGAACAGTTGTATGATAAAAAGCAGACCAATGGAAAGAGTTATGAAAAAATATCAAGAAATTTTCAATGATATCAAGGAAAAAATTGAGGATAATATCTACCCAGCAGAGCATGTTCTGCCAACGGAAAAAGAGTTGCAATTACAGTATCAAGTCAGCCGAGACACGATTCGCAAGGCTTTATCCATGCTGACCGAGCGGGGCTTGATTCAAAAAGTGCAGGGCAAGGGCTCACTCGTCTTAAAGCAAGAGTTACTTGATTTTCCTGTATCGGGCTTAACTTCCTATCAAGAGTTGACCCAGTCCCTTCACATGGATAGTCATACGGAGGTGGTGAGCTTGGAATTGTTGACGGTGACAAGTAATCTATCTCAGCTAACAGGGTTTGAACCCTACAGTCAGGTTTGGAAACTTGTCCGTACAAGGTCTATTGACGGAAAGGTATCGGTTCTTGATACGGATTATCTATCCTATGAGGTGGTGCCGCATTTGACTAAGGAGATTGCCGAGATTTCAATCTACGCTTATTTAGAGGGTGAGCTGGGCTTGGATATCGCCTATGCGCAAAAGGAAATCACAGTTGAGCCGACCAATCGGGAGGAGCGAGAATTGATGAAGAGCAAGGATGATTATCTCGTTCAGATTCGCTCCCGTGTCTTTTTGGGCAATACTCAGCAATTTCAGTATACAGAAAGTAAGCATAAGATTGATAAGTTTCGCTTTGTCGATTTTGCACGGAGAAAGACTATTCTTTAAGGGAAGAAGGGCATTGGGATTAGCCAAATAGCTGATTTTACGATATAATGAAAGTTGAGGTAATTTTATGGCAAACTTAAATCGATACAAATTTACATTTGGAGAAAAGCAACTCACGCTCACAACGGAGCATGATAATCTTTTTATGGAAGAAATTGAGCGGATTGCGCAGGAAAAGTATCAAGCAATCAAAGAAAAAATGCCGACAGCAGATTCTGAGACGTTGGCTCTTTTGCTTGCAATCAACGCCTTATCTGTCCAACTAAAACGGGAAATGGAGCACGAGAAAGTAGAAGCAGAACTAGCTAGGGTAAAAGAAAAAGTTCTCAAGAAGAATGTGACCCTATTAGACTTGGATGAACTTGAGGATTTGTCATGATAACGTTACTCTTGTTGATTATTTTATGCTGGAGTTATTATATTGGCTATAGTCGGGGAATTGTGCTACAAAGTTATTATACTTTTGCCAGTATCTTTGCCTTCATTATTGCAGCAGGTCAGTTTAAAAAGTTGGTTCATTTGCTCTACTTGTGGGTACCATTTGCAACAGCGGGACAAGGTGCTAGTACCTATTATTTTGATAGCCAGTATTTGTTCAGCTTAGATAAGATTTTTTATGCAGGACTAGCCTTTTTAGTGGTCTACATACTTGTTTACGCAACTATGCGCCTCTTGGGTCTTTTAATGCACCTTTTGCGCTTTGCTGATCCAGATACGACCGCCACCAATGTCATTAGCGGAGCCCTAGCAGTGTTTGTAGCTCTTATATCGCTACAGATTCTTCTCACTATTGTAGCCACCATTCCGCTGGCATCCGTACAGGAAATGCTCCATAAGAGCTGGCTTGCCAATGCCATTATCCAATACACACCGATTACCAGTAGCTTGTTGAAACAGTTGTGGATTGCGGCAATTGGCTAATCAGTGAGTTGTTTTAGTTGTAAAAAAGGGGTTGAGCACACGTTGCCCAGTCCCTCTGTTTTTACCACGATTATGCTACGAAAGTAATGTTTTATAAACATATAGTGAATCGAATAAAGGTTAGGACATCGTTAAGCCGCTTTGATGAACCCAGTTGTATCTACAGCTCCTGGCCTTGTCTTACTCCTTTCTCAATTCACTATAATACCCTATAAAAATCAAAATCTGATTAGCTTCCACAATTGAGAATTGTGGAAGGCTGGAAATAGAACGAGCGCAGCTCGCCCCTTGCAATTGAGAATTGTGGAAGGCTGGAAATAGAACGAGCGCAGCTCGCCCCTTGCAATTGAGAATTGTGGGAGGCTGGAAATAGAACGAGCGCAGCTCGCCCCTTTGAACCGCTAGTTCGGACTAATGGTAGCTGAGGATTATTTCATAATCCTTATTTCCAACCTTCAACAGTCCCCCGGACTGTTGAAGCAAGGTGAGTTAACGACATCAGAGGTTGATTTTTGATGAGTATAAAATGAGTATTTTAAACTAGTATCACCTAAATACCCGTGAAAAATAAAAGGGGAAAATCCTCGGAGAAAGAATATGAATCAAAAAATTATGGAAATCCTAGAGTTTCACAAGGTCAAGTCCTTGTTTGAACCTCTTATTTTGACAGAACAGGGGGCTGTTGAGTTAGGCGAGCTTATGCCCATGACAGATGCGGCGAAAATTCAGCAGGCCTTTGATGAAGTGACTGACATGGCCCAGTTGTTCGTAGAACACCCTCATTTTAGCTTGGGAGCGACGGTTGATATAGCACCTGCCATGAAACGATTGGACTTGGAAGCTGACCTCAATATTCCTGAGATATTGGCTGTCAAAAAGGTCTTGGAAGTATCAAAAGAATTGGTCGATTTTTATCAACAGTTGGAAAATGTGGACTTGATTCAGTTGCCGACCTTGTTTGAAAAAATTGAACTCTTTCCTCATATCCAAGGGAGTTTACAGGCGATAAATAATGTGGGCTTTGTCGAAGATTTTGCCAGTGAAAAATTGATGCAAATTCGCAGGAAGATTCGCGAGTCTGAAGATCAGATCAGACAGGTCTTGCAAGATATGCTTAAGACCAAGAGTGATATGCTGACAGACACCATTCTAGCTAGCCGTAATGGTCGAAATGTCCTTCCTGTCAAAAATACCTACCGCAATCGCATTTCAGGTGTGGTTCATGATATTTCAGCCTCAGGCTCAACCGTCTATATCGAACCGCGTGCAATCGTCTCCCTCAATGAGGAACTGACCCATGCTAAGGCAGAAGAACGCCATGAGATTGGCCGGATCTTGCAGGAATTATCCGATATGTTGCGTCCCCATAGTCGTATCATTCGCAACAACGCTTGGGTAATTGGGCATCTGGACTTTATCCGTGCCAAGCATGTCTTTGCCCGTACTTATCAGGCTACGATTCCAACCTTATCCCTGACTAAGGATATTGCCCTTTTAAATGTTCGTCATCCGCTCTTGGCTAATCCTGTGCCTAATGATCTGTATTTTAAGGAAGCATTAACCGCCATCGTGATTACAGGTCCCAATACAGGTGGTAAGACCATTATGCTCAAAACACTGGGGCTGACGCATCTCATGGCCCAGTCTGGTCTTCCGATTTTAGCAGATAAGGGCAGTCGGGTTGGGTTGTTCCGAGAGATGTTTGCAGATATTGGAGATGAGCAGTCGATTGAGCAGAGTCTGTCTACTTTCTCAAGCCACATGACGCATACAGTGGATATTTTAGCGACTGCTGACCAAGATTCCCTTATCTTATTTGATGAATTGGGAGCGGGAACTGATCCACAAGAGGGGGCCTCCCTTGCCATGGCGATTTTGGAAGATTTGCGCTTGCGGGGAATTAAAACCATGGCGACCACCCATTATCCTGAATTAAAAGCCTACGGAATCGAGACAATTGGCGTGGAAAATGCCAGTATGGAATTTGATAGCCAGAGTCTGCGACCAACCTACAAGTTCATGCAGGGCGTTCCAGGGCGTTCTAATGCCTTTGAGATTGCAAAGCGTCTCGGCTTATCAACAGCTATTATTAGCGATGCCGAAAGCATGACAAAGACCGACAGTGATGTTAATCAAATTATTGAAAAGTTAGAAGCACAGACAGTAGAAAGTCGCAAGCGTCTGGACACGATTCGTGAAGTCGAGCAGGAAAATCTCAAGATGAATCGAGTCTTGAAGAAACTCTATCATGAATTTTCACGGGAGAAAGAAAGTGAGTTAAATAAGGCACGTTTGGAGGCTCAGGAGATTGTAACCTTGGCTTTGGCTGAAAGTGATGAGATTCTGAAAAATCTCCATAGTCAGGCTAGTCTCAAACCGCATCAGATTATTGAAGCCAAAAGTCAGCTGAAAAAATTAGCACCAGAAGTCGTAGATTTGTCGAAAAATAAGGTCTTAAAAAAAGCCAAAAAAGAAAAGGCAGCGCGCGTGGGTGATGATATTTTAGTGACCAGTTATGGACAGAGAGGCACTTTGACCAAGCAGTTAAAAGACGGACGTTGGGAAGCCCAAGTTGGTTTGATTAAGATGACCCTAAAAGCAGATGAATTTACCCTTGTGAAGGCTGAAAAAGAAGAAAAGCCAAAACAAAAGCAGGTCCATGTCGTCAAACGTACAACTGGCAAAGGGCCTAAGGCTCGCCTTGATTTGCGTGGCAAACGCTATGAAGAAGCCATGCAGGAACTGGATGAATTTGTCGACCAAGCTCTCCTCAACAATCTGTCTCAGGTAGACATCATTCACGGTATTGGAACAGGTGTCATCCGTGAGGGAGTGACCAAGTATCTTCGCCGCAACAAGCAGGTCAAAGAATTTGGCTATGCCCCGCAGAATGCAGGAGGTAGTGGTGCTACCATTGTGACCTTTAAATAATAACTAGTGGTAGATGATCTTAAAGATAAGGAGAGCTTGCCAGACAGTTCAATACACTTATTCCAGAATTATCTGTCTTTGATATGACACAAACAAAAGATTTTTATGCAACCCTAGGTTTTAAACTAGAGTATGAGCGCAAAGAAGACAAGTTTGCTTTTATGACGTTTGAGGGTAGTCAGTTTATGTTTGAGCAAATCCACGACGATGGCTGGAATATTGGTGAATTAGAATATCCCTTAGGGAAAGGAATCAATTTTTCAATCGCTTGTGACCATGTGGAAGAACTCTATCGAACGATTCAAAAGGAGCAAATCAAGATTTATAGAGAGTTGACAAGAAATTCGTATCTCGTTAATGGTATCGCTATAGAGCAAATCGAATTTCTCCTGCAAGACCCCAATGGCTATTTGCTGCGATTTACAAATTGAGCATTTCTAGTTCAATAGTAAGGAAGCGGTGCTATTATTGTAACCTCTAAACAACTGCCCCTTTGACAGATGTGAAGGGTAGGCTATTAAGAGGGGGATTTATATAGTTGCTAATCAGGCGGATTTGGACTTGTTTGACATTGAGGAATGCTACCAAGAATTCACTATGTCATAGATATTTGCCCTGCGTAGCAAATATTTTGAAAAAGTTTCCTTTTGGTGTAGAATAACAATACAAAGAAAAAAAGGAGAACAACTATGGTTCAAGCAGTTACTGATGCAAACTTTGTCGAAGAAACAAAAGAAGGTCTTGTGTTGATTGATTTTTGGGCAACTTGGTGTGGCCCATGTCGTATGCAGGCACCGATTTTGGAGCAATTAGCAGAAGAAATTCATGAAGATGAGTTGAAAATTTTGAAAATGGATGTCGATGAGAATCCAAACACCGCCCGTGAATTTGGTATTATGTCAATCCCGACTCTTCTATTCAAGAAAGACGGAGAAGTCGTAAAACAAGTCGCTGGTGTCCACAGCAAAGAGCAACTCAAAGCGATTATCGCTGAGTTGGCGTAATAGAAAAAAGCTGAGAACGGAAAAAGTTCTCAGCTTTTTTCTATTGTACAACCTTGCTTAGTCAGGGGACTATTTCTGCTTTACTCCCTTGCGCTTCCGATATTGTCTAGGCGTCAATTGAAAGCGCCGTTTGAAATGCCGATTAAAATTGGATAAATTATCAAAGCCAGCAAGAGGAGCGATTTCAGCAATGGGCAACATGGTCTGGATTAACAATTCGCAAGCCTTGTTGAGGCGTTTTTGCAGGATGAATTCCCCACAGGAACTTCCCGTATGCTGTTTGAAAATACTCATAAAATGATTGCGACTGTAGCCAAAGTAATCTGCTAGGGCATCAATGGTGAGAGGCTCTGCCAAGTGATCGTCAATATACTGAATTAAATCGCGCAATTTCTGATACTTGTGATAGGTCTCATCACTATAGTGTCGGTTGACATGGCGATACTTAAATAAAAGATAGAAAAATTCATATAGTTTTGACTTCAGTAGTACATCATAGTAGAGGCTTTGGTCGTGCACCAGGGCAAAGATGGCTAGCAGACAACCCTTAATTTCCTCATAGCCTGGCATAGTGGGCTGAATCCGTGTAGTCAGATGAAAATGCCCTGTATAAATGGGTTGAATATAGCGTTGGCTAAACAATTCAATGTGGGAACGTCCCAGATTGTCTAGGTCAATCCGAAAGAGTTGGCATTGCTGTTCTTTTCCTGCGATTGGCTTAATAGCATGTAAAAAAGTTGGTTGAATCAGAATAATATCGCCAGGAGAACTCGCAAAGGCTTCCGCATGAATATGGTAGTAGGCGCTCCCTTTTTGGACATAAATCATTTCTAATTCCGGATGCCCGTGGTACATGATATCAGAATCCTGAGGCATCAGGTGCATTTTTTCATAGTGATAGGGAAAACCAGAAGGATTGTCTTTAATATACCGCGAATAGTTTGCCATATTTCCCTCCTATCTCTTTTATACGATTATACCAAAATTCATAGGCCTAAGCAGGGCTATTCAGGTCACTTTTTGTGTATTTTGATATAAATAAGATTAAGCCCAAGCCCAACAACTGCAAAGGCAATCGAGAGATAAAAGGCCTGACTATAGTTTCCGTTATTAGCATTGGCCAATTGGATGGCTAGACGAGGTGCGAAAAAGGCGGCTAACGAATAACCTGTAAAGATAATTCCGTAATTCACCCCTTGATTTGCCGGTCCATAATTTTCCATAACGATAGACGGAAAGACTCCCATGACCCCTCCAAAGCAAATACCAAGTCCGATAATTCCTATAGAGAAGCCCATTTGGCCAGGAACGAGGGTCAAGATAAGGAGTGAGGCAATGACGACAGAAAAGATGATGAGTAGTGTTTGACTACGACCGATTTTATCAGAGACACTTCCCCAGATGAAACGTCCACTTGAATTACTAATTGAGTAGAGACTGACATATAGTGCAGCTGTTCCAGCTGAAAGCCCAAACATCGATTGACCGATTGGTGAGGCCTGTGAAGCGATCATCAAACCAGAAAATGCACCGACGAAAAACATGGATAGAATCACATAAAAAATAGGTGTTCGGAGCATTTCTTTCCAGTTTTTAGTGATTGTAGCTTGTCCAGATCGTGTAGGAGGAGTCCACCCCTCTGGTTGATAGCCTGCTGGCGCAGGTTTGATGAAGAAGCTGGCAATCAGAACAACGATGAGATAGACCATTCCCAGTGTCCTGAAAGCAAAACTAGCGCTATTGCTTTGGATCAAATGGCTGGCAATAGGAGAGGCGATAACAGCAGCAAATCCCATTCCGGCTGTCAATATACCAGAAGCCAATCCTCGTTTGTCAGGAAAGAGGCGAATGGTGTTGCTCAAAGCTCCAGAGTAAGCAAATCCTTGACCGAGGCCTGCTAATACTCCATAACTTAAATAGAGCATGACAGGGCTACTAGCAAATCCAGTCAGGATGAAGCCGAATGCAAAAAGGACAGCTCCTAGTGTAATCGTCCATTTGACGTATCCTTTATCAACTAAGTAGCCTCCTAGGATCATCGGAATAGGGCCGATGGCAGAGTTAATCGCAAAGGCTAGCATGATTTGTGGCATGCTCCACCCTGTTTCAACACTCAAAGGTTTTGCGAAGACGCTAAAGGAATAGATGGCACCTGTACATAATAAAATAGCAGTGGAAGCCATGATGACTTGCCAGCGATTCAGTGAACGATTCATAGTGAACCTCCTCAATAGTTTGTTTGTTTTTTTCACAAACGCTATAACAGAAAGTAAATTAAGGTGTCAATCATCTTTTGAAAAAATCCTCATCTTTTTGATGAAAGTGATAGGATGGTCAGAAAAATGAATACAATAGCACGGATTTGCTCGATAAAACGTTTACAAAACCTAGCCAAATAGTATAATAGTATTATCAAAAGATTGTGAAAGGAGTAACAATATGAAATTGGTGGCTATCCTTGGGACGAATTCAGATCGTTCAACCAATCGTAAATTGTTGCATTTTATGTCGAACTACTTTCGTGAGAAAGCAGATATTGAGGTATTGGAAATCAGGGACCTCCCTGCCTTTAATGAGCCTGCAGATAAGTCGGTTCCCGCTGCAGTAGCAGAGTTTTCGCAGAAAATTTTGGAGGCAGAAGGGGTTATCATTGCGACACCTGAGTATGACCATACGATTCCAGCACCCCTCGCTTCAGCCTTAGAATGGATTGCCTATACCAGTCGAGTACTAATCAATAAACCGACCATGATTGTCGGCGCCTCGCTTGGTTCTCTAGGAACTTCTCGTGCCCAAGCTCATCTGCGTCAAATTTTGGATGCTCCTGAATTGAAAGCGCGTGTCATGCCAGGAACAGAATTTTTCCTGGGGCACTCAGAACAAGCCTTGGATGATCAGTATCGTTTGCATCATGAAGAAAAAGTCTTGGAATTAGAAGAGCATTTTGCAGAATTTCAACAATTTGTCCAGTTGACCAATCAGCTGGTGCAACAAGCAGACACAGACAATAAGCGAGCTTTTGCTTGGGAAACAGTAGAATAGGAGGCCTGTTTGATGAAATTAATCGGTATCGTCGGCACAAATGCTGAAAAATCCCTAAACCGTCAGCTCTTACGGTTTATGCAAGCCCATTTTGCGGATAAAGCAGAAATTGAGATTTTGGAAATCAAAGATGTTCCCATGTTTAATGAAACTGATGACCAGACAGACTCGCCTATCATTCAACTCTTTAACACAAAGATTGTAGCGGCAGATGGTGTGATTATTGCAACTCCTGAGCACAATCACACCATTCCTTCTAGTCTGAATAGTTTGATTGAGTGGCTATCTTTCAATGTGCATCCTTTGGATGGAAAACCTGTGATGATTGTTGGGGCCTCCTATAATGTTCAGGGGTCTTCACGAGCGCAGCTTCATCTACGTCAAATTTTAGATGCACCAGGGGTCAATGCTTTAGTCATGCCTGGAAGTGAATTTTTGCTCGGACGTGCGCATCAAGCATTTGATGAAGCTGGTCGTCTAAAATCGGAAGGAACCATCGACTTCCTAGAGTCTTGCTTCTATCGTTTCTTACGCTTTGTTACGATTGCAAGCCAATTGAGTATGCCTGAAGAAATTCATTTTGAACCCGGAACCTACTCGGTAACCACTCAAGGACATAATGGACAATTGCCGATGTTTGTCACTTTGTCAGAGGAAAAGATTGAAAAAATAGATATTGATTCCTCAGGTGAATCTTCAGGAATTGCAGACATTGTCTTTACTCGCATTCCAAGTGAAATCATCGAGGGACAGACCTTGAATGTCGATACCATTTCAGGTGCTTCGGTGACCTCACAAGGGGTATTAGATGGCGTTGCTCGGGCGGTCAAACTAGCTGGTGCGAATCCAGATATTCTTCGCAAACGTAGCAAGGCACCATCTGCCTTGGATAAAGAAGACAAGGAATATGAAACAGATGTTGTTGTCGTTGGAGGCGGTGGTGCTGGTCTTGCGGCTGCAGCAGCCGTACTACAAGAAGGCAAACAAGTGATGGTCGTTGAGAAGTTCCCCGCAATTGGTGGGAACACCGTACGTGCTGGTGGACCAATGAATGCGCCTGATCCACATTGGCAAAAAGGTTTTGCTGCACATCCGGGTGAAGATCATAACTTGAGAGATTTAATTGCCCTTGATGAGGCTGAAATTGACCCTGAGTTTTTAGATGATTTCCGTGCATTGAAATTGGAAGTAGAGCAATATTTGCAAGATCCAAGTTATCTCTTTGATTCAACGCTCTTGTACCGCATTCAGACCTATATCGGCGGAAAACGCCGGGATTTAAATGGTCATGAAATCCATGGGGACTATCGTCTCTTGAAAATTTTGACAGAAAATGCTTTAGAGTCTGTCCGTTGGTTAGAGGAAATCGGAGTTGAATTCGACCATTCAGATGTTACCATGCCAGTTGGGGCTCTTTGGAGACGTGGTCATAAGCCTGTTCAACCAATGGGTTATGCCTTTATATCAGTTTTGGAGCGCTTCGTCAAAGAGCAAGGCGGACAGATTTTGACGGATTCTCCTGTAAAAGAGTTAATCGTTGAAGGTGGAATTGTGCGAGGCATCGTCGCTACTGGACGAAATGGTCAGACCTTGACAATTCGTGCTAAGGCAGTCGTATTGGCATCTGGTGGATTTGGTGCTAATACCAAAATGTTGCAAGAATACAACACCTACTGGACAAAAATTGATGACGATATTGCAACTTCTAACACCCCTGCGGTGACAGGTGATGGTATTATCCTTGGTCAATCTGTCGGTGCGGACCTTGTTGGAATGGGCTTTAGTCAAATGATGCCAGTTTCTGATCCAGTAACAGGGGCACTCTTTTCTGGCTTGCAGGTTCCCCCAGCAAACTTTATCATGGTCAATCAAGAAGGCAAACGCTTTGTCGATGAATATGGCAGTCGTGATAAATTATCTCAAGCAGCCATTGACAATGGTGGTCTCTTCTATCTCATCGCAGATGATCGCATTAAAGAAACTGCCTATAATACTAGTCAAGAGAAAATTGATGCCCAAGTGGAAGCTGGCACCCTCTTCCGTGCTGATACCCTAGAAGAATTGGCTACGCAAATCCATATCGAACCTGAAATATTGGTCGATACTATCCGTCGCTATAATCAATATGTGGAAGACGGCTATGATCCAGAGTTTCATAAGGGAGGTTTTGACCTTAAATGTGTACAGGCGCCGTTTTATGCGACCCCTCGGAAACCTGCTGTTCACCACACTATGGGTGGCTTGAAAATTGATCCGAAAACACATGTTCTCGATACCCAGGAACGCGTTATTGCAGGCTTGTATGCTGCTGGAGAAGTGGCAGGAGGTCTCCATGCTGGAAACCGTCTAGGCGGCAATTCACTAACAGATATCTTCACCTTTGGCCGTATAGCAGGTCAGACAGCGGTCAAAGAATATTGCAATTAGCAGAAATACCGCGTCAAACTGTGTACATTCTAAAAGAAGAAGGTCGGGTAATGGGCCCAACCTTCTTCTTTTTGTCTTCTAGTTTTGAAAAAATGCCTAAAACGGCAACTTACCTGCAAAAGCGCCCAACGTTTTTTGTGTAGCTTCATCAATCTTTGTCAAGGCTTGGTTGATTGCCTGAATGGTCATTTCTTGCAAGGTCTCTACATCGTCTGCGTCTACTACCTCAGGCTTGAAATCGATTGAGACCAGCTTTTTATCGCCAGTAAAGCGGACAGACACCAAGTCTTGAGCAGATGCCCCAGTAAACTCTGTTGCTGCCAGTTCAGCTTGACTTTTCTCCATTTTCTTTTGCAATTTCTGCGCCTGTTTCATCATTTGCTGCATGTTCATCATAGTATTTTCTCCTTTGGATAATAAATAGAAACTGAATGACTCTATTATACCATATTTTAATGCGGGCTAGTAGTCACCGTGTCTTTCTTGTTTTGTAAAATATTGAACAAATAAAAACTGTCATTATTTAGAACCTGTATTTATAAGCAAAGTAATTTTAATTGGGAGCTTATACTCCTAAAAAATCAAAGCCTGACATCGTTAACTCACCTTGCTTCAACAGTCCGGGGGACTGTTGAAGGTTGGAAATAAGGATTATGAAATAATCCTCAGCTACCAACAGTCCGGGGGACTGTTGAAGGTTGGAAATAGGGATTATGAAATAATCCTCAGCTGCCATCAGTCCGAACTAGTAGGTCAGTGGAGACGAGCTGTGCTCGTTCTATTTCCAGCCTTCCACAATTCTCAATTGCAAGGGGTGAGCTGCGCTCGTTCTATTTCCAACCTTCCACAATTCTCAATTGCAAGGGGTGAGCTGCGTTCGTTCTATTTCCAACCTTCCACAATTCTCAATTGCAAGGGGTGAGCTGCGTTCGTTCTATTTCCAACCTTCCACAATTCTCAATTGTGGAAGCTAGTCAGATTTTGATTTTTATAGTGGAGTAAAATAAGCTCTGAATAGAGTTGCTGATTTGTGAATACAGGTTCTTATTATCTCATATTGGGGAAGCAGTACCCTACGAACGGTTTTTGATTGGTCGGTAGCGGATATTTACAAATTAATAAATGTTAGGTATAATAATGGGGTATGTAAAAAGGAGAATAAGATGAAAAAATCTTCAGTTGTAAGCGTATTGTTAGTAGGCTTTTGGATATTTTTTGTAGGAGTAACTCCGACATCTCTTCAAGCCCAAGAAACGGATAGTTCGCCATCTTCGAATGTGGTAGAAGAAAATAGTACTCATGCAGAAATAACTAGTAGCCAAACAGTGACTTCAACTAGTCAGTCTGAAGAGCCAGAACCAAGTACGAGTGATCAGAGTGAGGCTTCAACGGATACTGGGACAAGTACAGGTACAGAAGAAGTGCCCGAGGTGGAACCGGCAACCTCAGCGACTGAGACAATAGATTCAGATCAGTCTGTGTTGGAGCCATCTGACACTTCAAGTCCAGAAAATCAAGAGAATATTCTTCCAGCTACAGCTGAGACAGAAAAAGAATCCGCCACAGCTGAAGTGGCTATCTATCGTCTTTACAATCGATTGAATGGAGAACACTTATATACACAAGATGTGAATGAAAAAAATGTTCTCTATAGTAGACATGGCTGGGGCTATGAGGGAGTAGCTTGGTATGCACCTAGCAAGGGAAAACCAGTTTATCGCCTCTATAACCCAGTTCTTCAAAATCATCTTTATACAGCTGATATGAATGAAGTCAGTATTCTGACCAGTCGTCATGGATGGCAAAAGGATAATAACGGTCATCCAGTGTTTTATTCGGATGGAGATGTTTCCATTTACCGTCTATACAATGCTCGTCTACGTGGTTTGCATCATTGGACGACTGATACTAATGAATATGGCATTTTACCAAAGCATAATTGGAAACAAGAAGGAGTGCAATTTAAAGCTCTGCGTCTGGGAAATCCTATCCAAACGCAGTATGCGCATGATGAGGCTATTGCTGCTAAAATTGGAACTTCTGGAGGGTATTCCTTATCATCATCTGCTAAGCTTCAATTAGTAACAGCAATCAAATCTTTCCAAGCTCAAGGCCATGATATAGGCTTTGTCATGATTGATGTCCATACAAAAAAAGGGGGAGAATATAACGCTGACAAGCAATTCTACTCAGCAAGTACTGTAAAAGGTCCATTTGTTGCAAGTTTGGCTGCTAAGAACCCACGTGCTCTTAGAAATAGTGTTGGAACCATGCAAAATGTGCTACGTTATTCTAGCAACGAAGGCTATGAATATTTGGCCAATACTTACGGTTTTTCTAGTCTATCTGCTTGGGCATCCGAAGCAGGTGTGCGGACTAGTATTGCTAGAAATCTCTATCCATATTATAGCAGTCGTGAACTCTTCAAGTTATGGCAACGGAATTATGAGTATTTTACCAATGATAAGACAGGTCAGCAGGTTGGTCTGTGGTTTGAAAATCCAAACTTATCGCCCATTAAGAGTGTTTTAGGCAGCCAGTATCGTGTCCGTAGTAAAGCAGGATGGATTGGCTATCCAGGCTATCATGCAGCTAGTGATGCAGGCATTGTCTATGCCAAAACTGGTCCCTATATCATTGCTATTATGACAGATGCTGACGCTAAATTACCAATGCTTAATACAACTGTTTCAGCCTTGAATCATATTATACTTGCTTTAAACGAAACCCATACAGAAATGGCAGAGCTGGAATAGAAACGATAACCGCTTATCCATCCATCAATCCAAGCTATACTCAATTCTAAAAGTACTTATCCTCTCTTCTGGGAGTGGGACTCAATCGTGATTTCGTAGAAATTAATTTTGTCGTCTTTGCTTTCCAATTTTTAAGCTCAGGTATCAATAGTCACTCCCCTGACTATCCTCGCTCTCTAGTTTCTAGGCTCAGGTATCAATAGTCACTCCCCTGACTATTGATATACGCCAAACTAATTAAACTATAAAAATAAGGGTGTTGGGTCTTCTGTCCCAGCCCTTTTATCTTGTGATATGTATGATGATATGACAAAATGTATTTTTATAAACAGCGAAAAGATACTCTTTTGAATCGATTAGATATTTGCTTCAGGCGTCAGATGTTTTGGATTGGCCTAGTATGTTATGAAGAATATACTAGGCTGTTGTTTTTAATATTTAGACGCCTTTTCTAATGTTAAAAATGAATAATCCAATGAATTTCTACCGTAATGTACGATTTTAGGGAATTGAGAAGAAGCTGAAAACCCAACTCTGATTTCTTTTTTTGTTAGCTAAGGGAATGGAAAAGATATTTCAGAATGAGGACGAAGGATATTTTTAATATATTAACCTATTTTATATTGACGAAAGCGTTTTTATGGAGTATAATAAAAGAAAAACTGGTTATAACCACTAAGGGGGGTCCTATGTTTCATTTACCAAAAGAAGAATTGGAAAGACTAGGTGCGATTATTACAGCGCCTGAAATTTATCAGCAACCGGGCTTGTGGAAAGAGGCATATCAGCTTTACCATGACAAATTAGAAGTGATTACGGCATTTTTGAATGACATTAAGGCTAAGCATGATTTTGTCCAAGTCATCTTTACAGGTGCTGGGACGTCTGATTTTGTTGGCCAAAGTATCGCTAATCATTTGAATCGAGTTAATGACACGAAGCGGATTCGTTTTGTGACAGTTGGTACTGTTGAAATTGTTAGTCGTCCACATGACTATTTGCAGGCAGATATTCCAACAATCCTCGTTTCCTTTGCGCGGAGCGGAAATTCTCCAGAGAGTTTAGCAACAGTTGAGATTGCTAAAAAATTAGTTGATACCCTATATCAAGTGACCATTACGTGCGCACCAGACGGTCAATTAGCAATTGCTTCAGAAGGAGATGCTGATAATCTTCTCTTGCTTCAGCCAGCATTGTCAAACGACAAGGGCTTTGCGATGACAGGTAGCTACACTTGTATGGCCCTGACAGCCTTGCTCGTTTTCTCACCAGAAGCTGCAGAAGTAAAAGCAGGCTGGGTAGATACGATTGTTCGCCTTGGTCAGGATGTTTTAGACCGTGAAGACTATGTGCAAGAATTGGTTGACCTAGACTTTGAACGGGTCATCTATCTAGGAGCAGGTGGCTTCTATGGTCTTGCCCATGAAGCACAGTTGAAGATTTTGGAATTAACCGCTGGAAAAATTGCGACCATGTATGAATCACCACTCGGCTTCCGTCATGGACCAAAATCGCTCATCAATGAAAAAACAATTGTCATTCTTTTTGCCTCAAACGATGCCTATACAAGAAAATACGATGTGGACTTGGTGAATGAAGTGTATGGTGATCAGATTGCGGCTCGTATGGTGGCTCTTTCTGCAGATAAACTCGCAGGCACTGAGGCGCCAAACTTTGTTCTTGCCGAAGGCGGTTCCGAATTGCCAGATGTTTTCTTGACCTTCCCATACATTTTGTTTGGTCAAACCTTTGCCATTATGACAGCCTTGAAGTGCAAGAACCTCCCAGACACACCATCCCCAACAGGAACCGTTAACCGTGTCGTAGAGGGAGTAACCATTCACCCATTGTAGGATTCAAAAGGGCGGGATTTGTTGTTTGCTAGGAAAGAGAGACGCTTTACCCTATTATCTTTTTCTTAGTGAAGACTAGATTTCTACGATTCACGTTTTTCCTCTCAGAAGTAACGGAATCACCTATATTGAATAAAAAAACAGGAGAGTAGTACATACTTTCCTGTTTTTAGGTTTTTAAGCCTTGTCTCATTCTTTTATCAATCCGCTATAAAAACACACTCAGGGTGTTCTTTTGTGCATTAGGGAGCCAATCTTATTTCGCTTGTTATTCATGTGGCATGATCAAGGTTGAATTACTCAAATCTACGTTAATCTGCCAGTCGCCATTGTCACGGATGGTACATTCAAAATCGGTTGTATAAAGGACGACGCGCAGAGTAGCGTTCTTGCCTAGCTTGTAAATAGTCGGCTGCAATTCCCACTCAAGATCCATCCATTCTCCTGCAGGCACTGCTTCAATGGTGAGTAGGTCATTGCGATTTTGCAGGTTGAGATAGCCTTTGGTGATGACACGGTAAGGACTCTCGACAAATGGAAGTTCCATGAGGTTTTCCATAGCGTAGAAGCGACCGTTGTCGAGACTAGCACGGGCTTTCATAGCTGGAATGGGAGCGAGGCGCTTGGCTGGTCCCAAATCCAAGATTTGAGCAGATAAGAGCCCTTTGGCTAAGCTAGATTTAACACGAAGCTTGAGGCGCGCCCGTCCGTTGAGATGCAAGTCTTCTGCAAGAGGAATGTCAATCGTAATTTGTTGAGCTTTGTCTTCAAATAGGTCTTTAAGGAAAGTTTGATAGGCTTTGCCGTATGTTGCAAATACTTCTTCGGGATACTGGTTGTAAATGGTGTGGACATTCGTTCCAAGTGGGAAACTCTGTTCTGTTTGTCCTCCAAACTGAGCTAGTTCTGTCCAGTTTTGTTCCAGACTGTTGTCCTGCCAGATGATTTCTGGAAGTTGGTAGTGGTTTTCTTGTCCAAGCAGTTTCTGCGTGAGTAGGGCGTTCATCGACTCTCTAAAGTCAATCGATTGCCAGTTGTTCATGTAGACATGGGCACCATTGTGGAAGAAGAGGTGCTTGGATACCTGCTCTGGCAAGGCATGAAACATATTCCACACGTGAATCGGCTTGACATTCCAGTCTTGTGAGCCGTGGGTAAAGACGACTTCACAGTTGACCTTGTCTGCTTTGAGTAGGTAGTTGCGGTTGTGCCAATAGTGATTGTAATCACCAGAGTGGCGCTCAAGAGCTTGTCTTTCTGCGTCAAATGCGGCTTGGTACTGGGACTTGGTGCGCAGGAAATCGCCTGCCTGTAGGCTTCTAGAATAGGTCAGCGCTGTCAAGCTATCCAAGTCTTCACCCGGGTAGCCTCCAGGGCTTGTCACAAGCCCATTTTCCCGATAATAGTCATACCAAGAAGAAATACCAGCTTCTGCAATCACGACTTCTAGCCCCTCTACTCCAGTTGTTGCAAGGGCGTTGGACATGGTTCCTAGATAGGAAAGTCCGGTTGTTGCCACCTTGCCATTTGCCCAATCAGCAAGAACAAGCTGCGAGCGGGTGTGGTCTGTATAGGCTCTCGTCCGACCGTTTAGCCAGTCAATCACAGCCTTAAAACTGTAGACCTGTTGGTAGTCGCCTGAGGTCATCATGCCTGTTGAACCAAGGGTTCCTACACCTGAGACATGGATGCTAGCAAAACCACGAGCCAAGAAATAATCATTGAGTGAGTAAGAGTCGATGTGGCCCAACTTCTCAGTTGTAGTGCCAATAGGAAGCGGGCGCTCATCAGAAGGAAGGGTGGAAGGCTCTGTCTGCCCTAGTTCAATCTTTCTAGGCTCTTTGATTGCAAGATCCTCTTCCATTTTATGTAGGGCTTGGTCACTCGCCTTGTCGTTAATTCCTTGGTGATAAGGACTGTTGGTGATGACAGCAGGAATTTTCCCTGTAAAATGAGGGCGTAAAATCGAAACTTTGACCAAATCTGTTTGACCAGAATGGGTCGTATCAACAGGCGTTTCGACATAGACCACTTCACGGATAAGCTGGCTGGTTGAGAAAGTTGCAAGGCTCTTTCCGTTGAAGTAATGATAGTCTTGGTCTTCTGCAATCAGACCGTCACTGACCAGTTGGTCAATCAAGGTATTGCCAGACTTGCTTCGTGTTACAAGTAGCTGGTAGAGGTTTTCAATCAGATTGCTGTAGCGAATTGGAAATTGGCTAGTGGAGACAAAATCTTGAACATCTGTATAGTCTAGTCCAGGGATAAAACCTAGGAGCTGCAAGGCCACTTGATAGAAAATGGAATCTGTCAATTCTGCATCAGATTGGAAAAAAGTCAAGAGATCCATCTCCCAGTCGGCAAGGAGGTTTGACAAAGCGATGTCGGTATTACCTGCTAAGAAAAGGGCTTTTCTGACAAAACGCTCCAAGTTTTCCTTGTCACTCAACTCAGATTGGAGGGGAAATCCCACATCTGCCAGTTCCTTTAGCATAGCTTTTTGGGATGTTTGGATATAAGAAAATTGATTAAAACGCATACATTCTCCTAAATGATAAATTAGTCTTTACATTACCTATTATAGCTGATAGAATAGTATTTGTCGAAAAATTATTGGAGGATATGACAAAAATGGATGTAGCAGTACATGTTAAGTACATTACAGAATTTCTTGCAACAGCCTTGCTCGTTATCTTAGGTAACGGAACAGTGGCAAATGTTGACTTGAAAGGTACAAAAGGAAACAACGCAGGTTGGATTTTGATTGCTATCGGATATGGTCTAGCGGTTATGATGCCAGCCTTGATGTTTGGTAACGTTTCTGGAAACCACATCAACCCAGCATTCACCATTGGTTTAGCTGTATCAGGCTACTTTGATTGGGCAATGGTTCCAGGCTATATCGCAGCACAATTACTTGGAGCGATTGCAGGTCAAGCAGTGGTTGTTGGCGTTTACCGCCCATACTTCTTGAAAACAGAAAATCCAAATCCAATCTTGGGTTCATTCTCAACGATTTCAGCCCTTGATGACGGTACGGTAGCGAGCCGTAAAGCTTCATTGAGTAACGGATTCTTAAACGAGTTCTTTGGTTCATTCGTCTTGTTCTTTGGTGCAATGGCGATTACCAAACATTACTTCGGTGCAGAAGTGGTTGGCTTTTTAACAAAACAAGGTGCGGACTTATCAAATCCAACCTTGAAAATGCAAATGAGCAACTTCTTAAACCCAGGATTGAACGTAGCTCACTTGGCACTTGGTTTCTTGGTAATGGCGCTTGTAGCGGCTGTCGGTGGTCCAACTGGTCCAGCGCTTAATCCAGCTCGTGACTTAGGTCCACGTATCTTGCACCACTTGTTGCCAAAATCTGTTCTTGGTCAAGCCAAAGCAGACTCAAAATGGTGGTATGCTTGGGTACCAGTTGTTGCACCAATCGCAGCAGGTATCAGTGCTATCGCACTTTACAAACTCATCTACGGATAAGAAACAAAGGCCTTGTGGCCTCTTTCAGATTGAAGAAAAAGTTCATTTTGGACAATTTTCTTCAATCTTTTTCTTTGTCTTTTCAATCAAAAAACTCTTAATAATACCGCTATATCAACATTTCTAAGAATTTCTTCTATATGGCAATCAACCCCAAAATAGACATTCTTCTATCTCTAATAGGGTTTGTCACGTTCTGACAGAGCCCTTGTAGCCTCTTTTTATATACTCGTCAAAAATCTGTTTAACCGTTGTTAACTCGTTTTGCCTAATATTAAATCAAAACAGGAAGACGGACAAGGGCAGCAGATTTTACTTTCAATCTACAGTCAATTATTTGTAAATTTTAGCGTTTTCCTTTACAATAGAGAAGTATTGATTGAATAAGGGAAACGGATATGATGAAAGTAAGAAAGATGATTCCAGCTATTCGGATTAACAATCGTGGAGCGAACCAGCGATTTTTAGAAGACCATCTTGGTTTTAAGACTTATTTGGAAGATGCTGCTTTTGCAGAATTTGGTGCTTTAGAAAGTGCAGCTATTCAGCTTGTTTTGATTGAATCACCAAGCATGCGGACACGGGCTGTCAAGGGGACAAAAAAGCTCCACAAGATTGTGATTCATGTGGACAATCCAGCAGAAATTGAGGCTCTATTGGCCAATGGCGCAACTTTTACCAAGCTTTATAAAGGAGCAAATGGCTATGCTTTTGAAAGCATCTCGCCAGAAAATGACCGCTTCTTACTCCATGCAGAAGAAGATGCATCAAAGCTTGTGGAAATCTTACCGCCAGTTGCCTTTCGTACTTTGGACGGCTTTGAGAAATTAACAGCCTTTTCAGTTGAAAAAATCGTGATTAACACACCGCATCCTGAAGCAAGTCGCGCTTTTTATGCGCAACTTTTACCAGATCAGAACATTGTTGATTTCCGTGAAGCAGCAGGTGAAGATTTGCTAGTGGGGGCAGAAACGACTTGGGATTTGGACAGCTTGCGCATTCCTGTTCCAGCAGATACAAATTGGGCAGATATTGAAGAAAAGCTTCAGGCTCCCTTTTTCAAGGATAAGAAAGAGCGCTTTTTGCATACGACTGATATGAGCAATATTGAATTGTGGTTTGAAAAATGAAGGCTATCTTAGATAAAATTGACCAGCAAATGGCTGAAACATTGTACCGAGGAGCGAGTTTGGCTCTGTATTACAATGGCAAATGGGAAGAGTGTTACCTAGGCTATAGTCAAGAAAATGAGCCTACACAAGCGGGATTGACCTATGACCTGGCATCTGTTTCAAAAGTTGTCGGAGTGGGCACAATCCTAATTTTTTTGCTAGAAGAAGGTGTAATTGAGCTAGATAAACCCTTAAAGAACTACTATCCTCGTTTCCACGATGACAGTGTGACCATTCGCCAGCTGGTCACCCATACGACAGGGATTGATCCCTATATTCCAAATCGAGATAGCTTGGGCTTTAATGAGCTGAAAGCAGCGATTGACCAGATTCGGGTGACTGATGATAAGGACTTTCGCTATACCGATATCAATCTGATTTTGCTTGGCTTTATGCTCGAAGAATTACTCGGACAGTCGCTAGATATAATCTTTCAAGAGCGCATTTTTAGACCGTGGGGTATGAAAGAGACACAATTTGGACCAGTTGTGACAGCTGTTCCAACGGTTAAGGGAGAGCCGGAAGGGATCGTCCATGATCCCAAGGCCAAAGTGCTAGGGCTTCACTGTGGTTCTGCAGGCCTCTTTTCGACCGTAGCTGATCTGAAAACTTTTCTCAATCAGTATCTAAAAGGGGACTTTGCGAAAAATCTAGCTCAGAATATCAGCTCTTCCAAATCGCGTTCGGTCGTCTGGAGCTTAAAAGACGGTGGCTGGTTAGATCATACAGGCTATACAGGTCCTTTTATCATGGTCAATCCTGAAAAGCAATTGGCAGCCATTTTTCTCACCAACCGCACCTATGACAAGGACGACCGTCCTTTATGGATTGAAAAACGCAGGGAGCTTTATCAAGTAATGATGATGGCTTTGGAAAG
The DNA here is from genome assembly GCF_003595525.1 of Streptococcus respiraculi. Taxonomy (NCBI): domain Bacteria; kingdom Bacillati; phylum Bacillota; class Bacilli; order Lactobacillales; family Streptococcaceae; genus Streptococcus; species Streptococcus respiraculi. Next base: position 243,619 of record NZ_CP022680.1, read on the forward strand.
CCAAGCTGAACTTATAGTGAACTGAATAAAGGCTAGGATATCGTTAAGTTGCTTTGCTTCAAGAGTCCAGTGGACTGTTGAAGGTTGGAAATAGAGATTATGGGGTAATCCTCAATTCACGTCAGTTCTATCTGCAGCTCCTTTCTGTTCCTATTCCTTTCTCAATCCACTATACATAGACAATAATCAATAAGAAAAGTAGTTCTGATTTTTCAGAACTACTTTTTTATATTAGTTTCCTGCAATTTCACGAGCAGCATCGTCCATTGAAAGAACTTCGTGGAAGACACGTTGTGTCAATTCAGTTTTTTGTTCCTTAGTGAGGTACTTGGTGTTTACACAGTAACCTGAGATACGTACGATAACATCTTCACCGTTCATAATCTTGTCATAAACATCTTGAAGGTCCATAACGTTCAAGTTAACGTGTTGTCCACCATTTTCAAAGTAACCATCAAGGATTGTTACCAAGTTATTAACTTGCTCATCGAATGTCTTACCGAGTGCTTTTGGTGATACTTGAGTTGTCAATGAAATTCCGTCATTTGCATGTTTGAAGTTCAATTTAGACAATGAGTTCAAGTTTTGTAACCAACCACCACGAGATTTAGATGTTGGGTTTGCACCTGGTGGGAAGAATTCCACTTTAGAAGTGTTGACAGAGCCATCTTCGTTGAGGAATACTCCACGGTGAACAGGTGAGTTAGCTGTTTGTTTAGAGTAAGCAACGTTAGAAGTGATAGTCAAGATAGAAACAGTTGCTTCTGCGTTCTTGTACAATTTATGTTTGTTCAAGCGTGAGAAGAATGCTTCCATGAGCCATTTTGCAATGTCATCTACACGGTCATCATCTTCACCGTAACGTGGGAAGTCACCAGTTACTTCGTAGTCGTAGATAAAGCCGTCTTCATCACGGATTGGTTTTACTTGTGCGTATTTAATCGCAGAAAGTGAGTCAACTGTGTTTGCAAATCCACAGATACCGAATCCCATGTTTGCACGAAGGAAGGTTGGCAAGAATGCCATTTGAACAGCTTCGTAGTTGTACTTGTCTGTCATGTAGTGGATGATGTTCATCGCATCTACATAGGTATCAGTCAACCAGTCAAGCGCTTTTTCAAAGTTCTTGATGACTTCGTCGTATTCAAAGACTTCAGAAGTGTTTGGCTCTACGCAGTCAAATACTTTGTAGTCTTTGTGTACATCGTCGTAACCGTTGTTCCAGCTTGAAAGAAGGGCTTTAAGAACGTTAACGCGAGCTCCGAAGTATTGGATATTATGGCGTTTGTCTTCACTTTCTGGGTCAAGTGGTGATACACAGCATGAGATACAGCTCATCTCACCATATCCGTCTTTAGCCATTGTTGTTACACCTTCGTATTGGATAGAAGAGTGTTTGTGGCTCATTGCCATACAGTAGCGACGGAATGAATATGGAAGCTGGTCAGACCAAAGAACTGTCAAGTTTGGCTCTGGAGAGTTACCGATGTTGTCAAGTGTGTTCAAGAAACGGTAGTCCATTTTTGTAACACGGTGACGTCCATCGTTACCCATACCTGCCATAGAAGTTGTAAGGAAAGTTGGGTCTCCTGAGTAGATTTCGTCAAATGCTTTTGTACGAGCAAATTTCACCGTACGGAGTTTCAATACAAAATCATCTACAAATTCTTGGATTTCTGATTCAGTAAATGTACCGCGAGCCAAGTCACGTTCTGCATAGATATCAAGCACGATTGGCACACGTCCAAGTGAGGTTGCCGCACCGTTAATCACACGACATACTGCCATGAAGGCGATGTTTACCCATTGGATCGCTTCTTTTGTATTCAAAGCAGGACGACGTACATCAACACCATAGTGGTCACCCAAGCGAACAACTTGTTGCAATGCTTGGTATTGCATGTTGATTTCTTCGCGAAGGCGGATTGATTCTTCATCGATTTCGTTGATAGAGTTCCAGTCAGCAACTTTTTCTTCCATCAAGTAGTCAGCACCGTAAAGAGCAAGACGAGCGTACATACCGATGATACGTCCACGTGAGTAAGCATCTGGAAGACCAGAAACGTGGTGAGAGTGGCGCGCACGGCGAATGTCAGATGTGTAAGCACGGAAGATACCGTCGTTTACAGTTGTTGCGTGTTTTGTGTAGATTTCATGAAGAAGTGGGTCTGGAGTATAGCCGTTTTCAATCAATGTTGTTTCAGCCATACGGATACCACCACGAGGCATGAAGTTCAATTTGAACAACTCATCGTTTTGGATACCGAAGATTACTTCGTTTTCTTTGTCGATGAAACCAGCTGGGATATCAGCGATTGAAGTCGCACGGTCAATATCCATTGGGAAACGAGTATCTTCGTATCCAGCTTTTGTTTCTTCGATGATTTTCTTAATATGAAGAGAGCGTTCCGTTGGGCCTGCAAGGAAACTTTCGTCTCCGTCATATGGAGTGTAGTTAGCTTGAACGAAGCGGGTTACGCTAGCTTTTTCTTGCCAGTCATCACCTTTGAAGCCTTCCCAAGCTTGGGCGAAAATGTCTTCAGTTACATTTTTTGTTTTAACCTTTGTTGACATGAGGGTTCTCCTTTTATATTTAGGCGCAGTGCGTCTTTATGCCTATTATTATACCACTTGCAACCACTTTATACAAGGGAGAAATACTTGAAAATAAATGAAAAACCTTTCAAGGGTTTCATGCTTTTTCATATATTTTCATCTTGTCCATATAGCGATTTTTGGTAAAAATGGGAAAGTTAGGCTATACTAGAAGAGGAGGTTAAACGATGCTGATTTTTCCCTTAATCAATGATACATCACGGAAAATCATCCATATCGATATGGATGCCTTTTTTGCTGCCATTGAGGTGCGGGATAATCCGACTTTGAAAGGCAAGCCTGTGATCATTGGGCATGATCCACGCTTGTCTGGTGGTCGTGGAGTTGTTTCAACCTGTAGTTATGAGGCGCGGGCTTTTGGTGTGCATTCAGCAATGAGCAGTAAAGAAGCCTATGAACGTTGTCCTCAGGCGATTTTTATTTCAGGGAATCATGAAAAATACCAGGCAGTCGGCCAGCAGGTGCGGGAGATTTTTCGTCGCTATACAGATTTGGTGGAGCCTATGAGTATTGATGAGGCCTATCTTGATGTGACGGAAAATAAGAAAGGGATTAAATCGGCGGTCAAAATTGCGAAGCTCATCCAGCATGATATCTGGAATGAGCTGCATCTGACAGCTTCTGCAGGTGTATCGTATAATAAATTCTTAGCCAAAATCGCCTCAGACATGGAAAAGCCACATGGCTTGACGGTGATTCTACCAGATGAGGCAATAGATGTCCTGTCGGATTTACCAGTAGAGCAATTTCACGGGGTTGGAAAAAAGACGGTTGAAAAACTGCATGATATGGGGGTCTATACGGGAGCGGATTTACTGGAGATTTCAGAGATGACCTTGATTGATACGTTTGGTCGTTTTGGGTATGACTTATACCGTAAGGCTAGAGGAATTTCCAATTCTCCTGTCAAGGTCAATCGCGTCCGCAAGTCGATTGGTAAGGAACGCACCTATCGCAAGCTGTTGTATCTGGAAGAAGATGCTAAGAAAGAGCTAGCTAGTCTCACGAAGCGTGTGGCAGAAAGTATGCGGCGTCACGAGAAAAAAGGGCACACCATTGTGTTGAAGATTCGCTATGGAGACTTCACTACCCTGACCAAGCGTGTGAGTATAGCAGAAGCGACCGACCAGGCTGAAGTCATTCAAGAGCGGGTCGAAGGTATTCTCGAGGAGGTCGTAGATTGGAATAAGGGAATCCGCTTGCTAGGGGTGACTCTGACGAATTTTGGATAATCGAAGTATCAAAATACGATTGTTTCTTCTCTTCTTTTATGCTATAATTCTAAAAATTAATATTATTTAGGAGGGGATATGAAACAGTTGAAAGTACGTATCAAACGGCATATGTTTTGGGTTGGTTTAGTATCTTTGCTATTGATGTTGATTGACAATATTTTCTACAGTTACTTTGGAATAGAACTAAGTAGACAGTTGAATCAGTTGGAGCAGACAATTTGTATTGTCTTGAGTATCTTAGTCTTTTTGGGGATCCTCAATAATCAAGCAGATAAGAAGATAGCAGATCATAAATTGGAGCTATCTCCTGTTAGAAATAGAAATAAGGCTTGAGATAGAATGAATCGGTAATAAGAGGCTGGCAGTATGTCTAGCCTCTTTAAGTTTATACATTGCAAGGGAGTAGAAAGGATTGTGATTTCACTTTTATCAAAAAAGGACATTAAATGTTAATTCTCTATAATAACATATACAAATAAATATATACAAACCATGAAAAAGGTGCTACAATAAAAGAAAATGCCTAAGGAGGCTTTCAGTATGATGATTCATTTGGTGTGTCCTAACCCAGCCTTGGACCGTACCTTGCTTGTGGAGCGGATTGAGAAAAACATCCCTCTTCGTCCGAGCGAGGTGAGAGAATATCCTGGTGGGAAAAGTTTTAATGTCGCTTATGCCCTCAAAGAAAACGGCGAGTCAAACTACGTGATTCATACCATTTTAGGAGGTCGGATTGGCCAGTATATTCAAGATTTGAATGCGGATAAGGGCAATGCCTTACAGGTTGTGGAAAACTCGCAAAATACCCGGACCTGCAATATTTACATGGAAACCAAGACAGGTGATGTGACCCTGTTTTATGAGAAAGGTTTGGACTTGACGGAAGACTTGCTAGCACAATTCACCAGCCAATTGGAAGCAAGTCTGTCAGACGGCGACTGGTTGGTCTTTTCCGGTAGTCTGATGAAAGGCATGCCAGATGACTATATCAAGCAGTTGATTGACCGTCACCCGAAAGTACATACCATTGTGGATACGAGTGGCGCAGCCTTACGTGCTGCTTATCAATCCCGACCAAGTTTGGTCAAGATTAACAACGAGGAGTTGAAGGATATTTATCCAGAATTGGATGAGAATAGCCCTGAGCAGATTTTGGCAATTTTGAAAGAACAAACGCCTCATGAAAATATGATTGTCACCATGGGAGCAAAGGGCAGTTTGGCTAAGATTGGACAACGCTTTTTCCGAGTGGCACCGTTACGTGTTGAGGCGCTGAACCCGATTGCGTCAGGGGATTTTTACTTGGGTGTCTTAGTCAAAGGCTTGAGCCGACAAGAAGCCCCTGAACGGTATCTCCGCGAAGCAGCAGCTTTTTCAGCAGCTAACTGCCTGCAATATTTCCCAGAAGTGGACCAAGCGCAATACCAAGACTTACTCGAAAAAGTAACCGTTGAGGAAGTCTAGGACGCGATTGTCTACAGGATAATGGAATAAAAAGAAACATCAGTAGCCTGTTTGACCACTGATGTTTTCTTATTGCATGATTTCTTGTTGCTATATTTTCTTTTTAGTCCATGACTCCGAAGGTCACTTTTCCATTGATGGTTTTGATGATGAGTTTATTTGGGGCGTCTTTAGGACTGTGAATCAGTTTAGCCCCGTCTTTGCTTTTCTCGACAGTAAGGTTCTTGTAGTCTGGACCGACTTCGATTCCCATTTGCGCTAAATGCTCTTTTTGGAATTCTTCCTCTTGAAGCTTTGCTTCGTCATCCTGTTCGTCTGTTTGAGAGTTGTTATAGTGACCAGGATAGTAGTAGGTATCGCGTAGCTTTTCCCAGTCATAGGTGGCAGTTACATCGAGTTGAGTATCTTTCTTACTCTTGTCAGATAGTTCTACATTGACTTCAGAGTGGTAGAGGTCGGTTGTTTCTAAGCTGGTAGTACCGAGAATGTTGGTGTTGTGCAGATGAACCGTACGGGCTTGGCGCAGGGTGACATTTTCCAGAGTGCTATCTGTATAAAATTGTGTCGCAGTGGCTGCATCAACCGTTGTGCCTTTCAAATGCGAATTGTGAATGGAGATTGTTGCGCCACTAAATGCGCTGAGTTGTCCATTTTCCAGTTTTACATTCTCAGCATCGATAGAGCCACCCCAGTCGAGGTTTTTGATATGGACCTTATTGAGCAATAAAGAATCCATATAGTTCCAGCCGCTTAATTTTTCAAGTGTTTTTCCTTTAGGAACAAGAATGGTCAATTCTCTGAGTTCGTGATTGCGTCTCATATTGATAGCCAATTCTTGTCCTAGGAATTGCATGATGCCTTGAATATGGAATTTGGGATCTTTTCCCTGGATGGTGAGGGTATGATTGTCCTGTTGCAAAGAGAGGGAACGATAGCGGAAATTATCATAATTCGCATAGCGGACATGGAATTGATCATCTGGGGATTCGTCTATCTGAACCGTCCGCGTTTGGGCATCAATTGTGATTTCGTTGATGTCTTTGTAGGTTTCTTCAATCAAGCTAGGAGTAGAAACGGCTTGGATATCTTCAATACCGCCCATAAAGTAGCCAATACCGCAAAGAATTAAGCCTGAAATCAAGGCAATAAAGCCTGTTAATAGGGTAATCGTAACTTTCTTTTTCATGCTGTTTTACCTCGCTTAAGAATCCATTGAAAGAGGGCCTTGACTAGGCGTCCTGACCAGTAGGCGAAAATGCCAGTGATCACATAGAGAATGGCTGCGCCACCGATGAGGCCAATTCCTGTCCCAAATCCCATGAGAAAGGCTGGGAGGGATTGACCGAGGAGGCTAAAGGCTTCCCAGATAAGGTAACCACCTGTCACGATGAGCCCAAGTCCTAACAGAAATGCTGAGAGGATGAGTCCTACAACTCCTGCGATTATCAGAAAAAGAATACCGATTAAAAGGAGCAACAAGGGAATAGCAATGGGAAGTGACAAGAGAGCAACTACAGCGAGCCAAATGGTTTTAGTCTTACTTTTACGCTCTGTAGTCATCTCTTCTTCGATATGGCGGTCGAGGATGTTGTTGATAATGTCGCTCGCGGCTTCTTTAGGCGAGCCTAGCTCCTCGATCAAGGCTGCTTCACCTTCTGGGCCTGCATCGTCAAAGTATTCTTTAAAATAGTTAACGGCTGCCTGATATTCTTTGTGGGGCAGTTTTTTCAGGTGTTTTTCTAACTGCTCCATGTATTCAGTTCTTGTCATGACGAATGCTCCCTTCTATAATGCCATTGATTGTAGCGGTGTAGGTATCCCAATCTTCCTTGAGTTTAACCAGTTGCTCGTGTCCCAATTGGGTCAAGCCGTAATATTTCCGAGTACGCCCTTGGTATTCCCTAGAGTAGGTCGCTAGGTAATCATTTTGCTCCATTTTTTTTAAAATGGGGTAAAGGGCGGATTCCTTGATGTTGGCAATCAGCTTAATGGTCTGACTAATCTCATAACCGTAGGAATCCCTGGACTCTAAAATCGCGAGAATGAGAAACTCCGTCAGTACAGCAGGTACGGGAAAATACATCTCAAGACCTCCTTTGCTTTGAATATGGGTTTATATTAGATATATATCAAAATTTAGTATATATAAAATATACACCTATAAGTCGAAAATGTCAATAGATTTGATATGAAAAACGGTATAGTAGATTGAGAACGAAACACGGACTAAGCACTGTGTGAAAAAGAGACGCAGATGTTCCAACTTTAGTTGGTTACAGCTGAGGCTCCCTTTAGTGGAGACGCAGATGTTCCAACTTTAGTTGGTTACAGCTGAGGCTCCCTTTAGGGATAAGTCTTCCTAGCTCCAAAGGTATAGTATACCTTTGGAGGTGAGTGATAGGAGTTTGCAGAGTAAACTCTCCTTAGGCTCTTCGTCAGACTTCCTATTTTCACTTTGTGCTTTATACGCCCTCGTATCTTGCGGAACTGAACTCGGGCTAAAAGCTCGGAAAAAAGAGACATAGCCGTTCTAGCTTTAGCTAGATTATAGATATGGCTACCTTTAGGTATAAATGCTCCTAGAAGCTTCCGCTTCTTCGTCGTATTTCCTATTTTTCATTCGCTTTTTTAACGCCCTCGTATCTTATGAATAGGACAAGGCAAGGAGCTGCAGATAGAATTGGCGTTCACCAAAGAGACTGAATGATGTCTTAACCTTTATTCCATTCACTATAAAAAACTGAAGAAACGGAATGGTCTCTTCAGTCGGGATTATTTGTTCTTGAAAAATGCCTGAATATCTTCTTCACTGATACCAATCATGGGGTCAATAGTTAGGAGATTTTCTTCGGTCAGGATATAGGTTTGGGGTCCTTCTTCTTCTGAACTGGTGCTAGCTATGGTCTCAGTTTCTAGCGCAAGCTCGGACTGTCCTGTCTCAAAGCGCTCCTTGAGGTAGGTCTTGCGGCTGGTCCCGGCATTTTTTACAGCATAGTCAAAGGAGCTGTAGTCCCCCAAGAGAATGAGTTTGCTCTTTGAACGGGTAATAGCAGTGTAGAGGAGATTGCGCTGGAGCATGCGGTAGCTGGTTCGAGTAATGGGTAGGATCACTACCTGAAACTCGCTTCCTTGTGATTTGTGAATCGACATGGCATAGGCCAGCGTGATTTTGTACCATTCGTTGCGGGGGTAGATCACTTCGCTCCCGTCAAAGTTAATCGTGATTTCGTCTTGCTTGGAATCGCTATATTTGGCAGGAAGAAGGTCCGTAATATAGCCCAAGTCTCCGTTAAAAACATTGGCTTCGGTGTCGTTGACCAAGTGAATGACGCGATCCCCCTGACGAAAACGAATCTCGTTTTGGAGAAATTCAAGTTGACCTTCTGCGAGCGGATTTAGGAGGGCTTGAGTCGTGATATTGAGCTGGTCAATGCCTGCTTGTCCTCGGTACATAGGAGCGAGGATTTGCACTTCCTGAGGCTTGATTCCTGATTGAACGGCTGCGCTGACAATCCGATCAATAAGCGCAGGAATTTGCTCGTTTTGGGCTTCAAAGTAGGAGCGGTCAGCCTTTTTCTCTCGGAAATCAAGAGGTAGTTGTCCTTTGCGAATATGGTTGGCTAAGGTGACAATCGTTGAATCATCAGATTGACGGAAGATTTTTTCCAAGGTAATGCTTGGAATGGCAGGAATTTTCAGCAGATCTGCAAGGACTTGACCGGGACTGACAGAAGGGAGTTGCTCGGCATCGCCTACGATCAGAACCTGGGTATTGGATGAAATGTGCTGAAACAGCTGGTTGGCAAGCCAGGTATCCACCATGGAAAATTCATCAATGATGATAAATTCGGCATCCAGATACTCGTCGCGGTAGCTTTCTTCCTGTCCCTCAGTCAAGCCAAGGTGTCGATGAATAGTCGCACTTGGCAGTCCTGTCAATTCATTCATTCGTCTAGCAGCCCGACCTGTTGGTGCAGCCAGTAAAATCGGACAATCGCCTGTCGCTTTGGTCAGATTGATACCGTGTAGCATGGCGTAAATAGAAATAATGCCATTGATGACTGTTGTTTTCCCTGTTCCTGGTCCTCCTGTTAGGATAAAGAGCGGATTGTTGAGGGCTTGCTGGATGGCCTGTTTCTGAATGGTATCGTATTGAAAGCCAGACTGTTCTTCGACTTCACGGATGGCAGCGTCAATTTTTTCAGCTGAAAAGGTGTGGACTTCTTGCTTGTCTAATAAGCGCTTGATTTGTTTATGGATACCTTGTTCTGCAAAAAAGAGAGAATTGTCAAAGATTTTGGTGTCCATTTGCTGGACCTTGCCGTCTTGAATCAAACCTGTTAATTCTTGGGCGACAAGAGTAGGCTCCAGTTCAATCTTGCGGGCTGTTTCAAGCACCTCTAGGGTGTGTTCCAATAAATCGCGGGCTTCGACATAGGTGTCGCCCGTCTCCATAGACTTGTGAATTAAACTATAGAGCATGGCAGCCCGAAAACGCTGCGGAGAATCGCTTGCAATTCCTAGATTTTCAGCAATTTTATCAGCAATGGTAAAACCCAGCCCTTGCACATCTTCCACCAGTTGATAGGGGTTTTCGGTAAGGACATCGAGCGTTTTTTCCTTGTATTGGTCTTGGATTTGAAAGGCCAGTTTGTTAGGAATGCCGTACTCAGCTAGCTTTGCTAGCGTGACTTCTGTCCCATAGTTGAAGCGCAGTTTTTCGATAAAAGCCTGCCGATGTTTGGCAGAAAGGCCTGTGATTTGGGTCAATTTCTCAGGCTCAGCGAGAATGTGATCAATGGTATTTTCCCCGTAGAGTGCGACAATTTTTTCAGCCGTTTTGCGTCCAATTCCTTTAAACTGATCGCTGGAAAAATATTTGACTAAGCCCGCGGAAGTTGGTTTGCTACGCTCATAGCGCGTGATTTGTAGCTGTTGTCCATATTTGGGATGGGTGATTAAGTGTCCGTAAAATTGATAATCTTCCCCTTCGATGACATCTGCAATCGTTCCTGTTATGATGATGTCATAGTCATCATAGTTACTATCGGTATCATCGATTTCAAGCAGCAGAATCTTGTAAAAATTGGACGGATTTTCAAAGATGATGCGGTCAATGGTTCCTGTAAAATAAACTTCACTCATATCAGTTCCTAATTCTATCAGCTATTGAAAAATCACAAGCCACTCGCTCTCCAGTTGCGAATTGATGCTGGATATGCGCTTGATAAGCCTGTGATTGATTTTAAAAGCCTTGGATACGGTTAAATGGGTAGACACGGGAGATGATTTTTCCCTTGATAGCCGTTTTTCTAAAGGTTCCGACTTTACGGCTATCTGCTGATACGAGGCGATCGTCTCCTAGGAGATAGTATTGCCCCTCAGGGATTTCGATGGTGAAAGTAGGGTTCCCTTGTGCGTCTAATGTGAAAGCTGATGCATCTTGCGCAATCGCCTGAAAGTTTGGGTTATAAGAATAGGTGGATTGGAGCTTATCTTTGGCAAATGCTGCCTTATATTCTTCCAAATATTTTTCTTTAACTTCCTGGCCATTGACGTAGAGAGTGTCATTTTCATAGTGGATAGTGTCGCCAGGCAGTCCGATGAGGCGTTTTACAATCAATTTTTCTTTGCCAGCATCATCTACCTCGCTTGCGACTACGATGTCAAATCGGTCAATTTTTCCAATTTTTCGCATGATGAGCACATCCTTGTCGCGCAAAGTGGGATCCATTGAATGTCCTTCAACGCTCACCAAACTCCAGATAAATAATCTGGAAAGCAGAATTAGTACGAGAATAAAGGAAAAGAATCCCCACTCTTTCAAAAAATGTTTCATTGATAAAACCTCATTTACGATGTAATAAAAGCGCTTGTGCCTTTTGGGTATTGGCAAAGTGCAGCTTGGCAGTCTGCTCTAGTCCTGCCATGCCGTATCGGGCAAGGATATCGCGCGCGACCTGATCAGATTTTTTTCCAGCGCCTGACGGCAGGTCATATCCAACTTCTTGGCTCAAGTGGGCTAGATTTTCCAAAAACATGGCCCGTGCGATGATGGATGATACAGCAACCGCTAGGTATTTTCCTTCTGCCTTTTCTTCTAAGATGATAGGATTTGGAAAGCGCTTGGCTTCGTGTGCTAGATAGCGATTGTAGTTCTTGCTACTGGTAAAGGCATCGATCACAATTTGCTTTGGCGCTACACCCTTTTGCAAGAGAAGGAAAATCGCCTGATTATGCAGTGCAACCTTGACAGAGACTGCATTGTAGCCATGTTCAATGACATCATTGTATTTTTTGGGGGTAAGTAGCAGAGCTTGGTGCGGAATTTTCTCTTTTAACAAGGGTGCGATCTGGCAGATTTTTTGGTCTGTCAATCGTTTGGAATCATCAACACCTAACGATTTGAGAAAGGCATGGTCACTTGGAGTGACGAAACTTGCAACGACCGCAAGCCCACCAAAATAAGAACCGTTCCCCACCTCATCTGTTCCAATTATGGGAACCTGCTGAGATAGGCTTTGCTGCGGGTGTGGACTTTCTGTCTGATAGCCCCATTTTTGGGCGTGAAGTTCGGCCTTCTCTCCCTGAAACATGACCTTTCCAGAATTGTAGAGAGTAATACTAATCCCGTCTGTCTTGAAAAAAGCTTCGACGTAGGGATTGTTACTCGGTTGTTGGTAGGCAGTATAGTAGGCCTTGATTTTCTCTTTTTGTCTCTTATCTACAGTTATCACAAGATTGTTCATCTTCTTATTATATCACAAAGAAGCCGAAGTGGGACAATCGGGTGAAAAACAAACACTCCGAGATATCAGTATATCACAGAGTGTTTGAGGAGATTTTATGAAAAAGAAAAGTTTTTTAGGATAGATACAGTATAATGCGACAAGCTTAAATTTTTCTTAACAATCTCTGAAATTGTTCCTTAGGGTCAAATTTTTTGGTCAATCAGCCGTTGGATTTGTTTTGGACGGATAAGAATAAAGGCGATAATCGCAACAAATAGCCAGATGAGAACGGAAACAAGTGCTGGTTTTGAAGTTGCATTTGTACCTGCAGTTGCTAAAATGGCAGCAAAGTCAATCATAAAATGAATAAAAATTGTCCACCACAGGCTGCGCGTGCGAATGACAACGGCAGAAAAGTAGATTCCCATTGCCATAGCATAGTAGACCTGAAATAGGGTGACATCAAGTGGCTGAGTACGTAAGTTTCCTAGATGAGCCAGTCCGAAGACCAAACTTGATAGAAGGACGGCTTGCAGGACATTTTTATAAGAATGAAGCCCGTCTTTAAAGGCGATTTGTAACAGAATGCCACGGCAGATGTACTCTTCTACAAATCCAGCTCCCAGAGCCGTTACCAAGGCAACAGGCAAATAGTTTAGATGTTCTACAAGTCCAAAGACCAACAGAGGAATGCAGACTAGAAAGAGATAAACAAAATTGAGCCAGTTGACCCGTAATTGCTCTCCTATTCCAGTACGAGCTTTTAGGGGCATTGTTAAATGGAGAAAGCGATGTCCAACTAGGTAGAAGATAGAGGCCAGTAAGGCTGTTTTGATAATATAGTAGGTAGTGCCCGTGAGGAAGTAGCTGAGAAACCCTAAGGTCCAATTTGTTCCGAGTAATAATAGGCCATAGAGGCAGACTTGCTGTAATGATTTTTTTGACATCTTGTCTCCTTTAGCGATATATATTTTTCTATTCGGTGATGGCTAGCGGTTTTTCAACCCTTTTTCAAAACTCGTTGAACTAGCCTGAACAGAAATGGTTTCAAGGGTAAAAGGGTGAGTAAAGGTGAGTTTGTGGGCATGGAGCATGAGCCTACTAGCAGGAAGCGTGCTGTAGAGAGGGTCTCCGATAATGGCATGTCCGTGATGAGAGAGATGTACTCTGATTTGATGAGTTCGTCCCGTTTCTAACCGACAGGCAACGAGGCTCGTTTTTCCCAGTGCTTTTAATCGAGTGATATGGGTAATGGCCATTTGACCTTTTTGTGGGTCGATTACTCGTTTGCGTCTGTCATGGCGGTGGCGCCCGATTTTATCTGTTATGGTCTGTGTGTTTTTTGGGAATCGTCCTTGGCAGAGTGCAAGATATTCACGGAAAATCACCTTGTCTTCTAAGAGCCGATTGAGAATCGGCAGGATAAAAGGATTTTTGGCAAATACAATCGCACCGCTGGTCTCCATATCGAGACGATGCACGACGTAGCAGGTTTGCTGGACATAAGCGGACACATGATTGAGCAGGGCAATTTCAGTTGGCTCATTGCCGTGAGTTTTCATGCCTTCTGGCTTGTTGACTACAATCAGGTGTTCATCCTCATAGAGAACATCGACTAATTCACTTTTCCCCCAAGGAATGACTTTTTTAGGGTAATCTTCCTCATCAAAGATGAGTTCTAGTTGGTCACCTGCCGTAATCGGACTCTGCCAGTTGATGACATGCTCGTTTACACGGACGTGCTTTTTGGTGCGCAGGAAGTGGCGAATCTTGCGCGGAATTAAAAAGTAATCTTCCAAGGCTTCCTTGACCGTCATAGCCGGAAATTGTGCAGGAATGGTAATGGTATATTTCATAGGCTTACAAACTTGAAGAGTGCTTTGGTTGCACCTTTTCAGCTGGATTGATAAAATGCATGGCGTTGTTAACAGCCGTCGGTGCTTCGCCAAGACCCGTTGCAATCAAGTCCACTTTGCCCTCGTAAGAGCAGCAGTCGCCAACCGCATAGATACCAGGGACAGAGGTCTCTTGCTTGCTGTTGACGAGAATGCGGTTGCGCCCTAGTTTTAGTCCCCATTCTTTTAACGTTCCAACAGAAGACTTGAAGCCGTAGTTGACAAAGAGATGATCAAAATGAAGTGTCAGCTCTTCATCGCTTTTGACCTTGGTCAATTCAATAGCGGCTGCGTGACCATTTCCTCCTTGGAGAGCTTTGGGGATGTAGGGAGTATGAATCGTAACATTCGATGCTTTAAGGGCTTCGACACTATGCTCCATAGCGCGGAAATTGTCCCTACGATGTACGATTTGGGTCGTTTCAGCGATTGGCTCAAAAGCCAGTGACCAGTCCACTGCAGAATCCCCACCACCTAGGACCACCACGTTTTGACCGGCATATTGTTGGATATTGGCTACATGATAGTGAATATTGTCAAAGTCATCTGCCTGCTCCAATTCAAGCGGGCGTGGCTTGAAAGCCCCGCCTCCCATAGCGATAATAACAGCCTTTGAAGCATGCGCACCTTTTGAGGTCGTAATGATGAAATGGTCAGCTTGTGCAATACCTATCACCGTTTCATTAAGGCAAATAGTCGTTTCAAAAGGCTCCAGCTGAGCAAGGAGATTGTCTGTTAATTCCTGTCCTGTCAAGCGAGGAAAGGCTGGGATGTCTAAAATCGTCTTTTCAGGATACAAAATAGCAGGCTGCCCACCCAGTTGAGGAAGGGAGTCAATGATTTTCACCTTAGCCTGGCGCAAATGTGCATAAAAAGCAGTAAATAGGCCCACAGGGCCGCCTCCAATAATCGTAATATCATACAGTTCCGTCATTCGAATGCCTCTTTTCAATTCAGAATATTTCTATTTTACCATAATCTATCGACCAGCGCCCACATGAAAAAAACAAATGATAGCTGTCGTTCTTGAACGATTTGAATGAGAAGTCTGTATCGCGAATCCAGCCACGAAAATTTCAAGGCTTAGACTTGAAAATGAGGATTGCTCAACAGTTTGGGAGACTGTTGAGGGTGGGGAATACAAGCTTATATCCACACTGCTTAAGAAAGAATCAAAGTATTCATTTTAATTGAGAGTTAGTCAAAAATCCTTAGAACGGTCTCTTGTTGAGGTTTGTTGAGGCTGAATGCAAAAAAATGTAGTATAATGGTACAAAATTAAGAACCCGTATTTATAAGCGAAGTCGTTCTAATCGGGAGCTTATTTTACGATCATCAAGGTGTTTTGTTGAAGGAATACTGACTGTATTTCGAAAAAAGCAACGATGAGTAGCGAAAAATAAGCTCTGAATAGTGTTGCTGAGCTATGGATACAGGTTCTGAGTAGAAAGAGAGAGTATCATGGACCAATACGATGTAAGAGAAGATGAAGATGTAGTTGCAGAAGGTCGTCAGATGCGCCGCAGTCGGCGAAAGCCTACAGACCACGAAGTAAAACCCAAGAAGAAATCTCGGATTCCTGAGCCTATTCGCAAATTTTGGAGAAGATATCAGCTGACCAAGATTGTCTTCATTTTGATTGGAGTAATGGTTTTGACAGTAGGAGGCTATCTGTTTTTCCTAGCCAAAACAGCTAATGTCGGAGATTTACAGGCTGCCTTAAAAGCAACGACTGTCATCTATGACAAGGACGGCAACGAAGCAGGGGCTCTCTCTGGTCAAAAAGGGACCTATGTCGAGCTAGATGCGATTAGCCCCAACTTACAGCAGGCCGTTATTGCGACCGAGGACCGCACCTTTTATAAGAATTCGGGTATCAACTACAAGCGGACCATTCTAGCTGTTCTGACCCTAGGTCGGTCTGGAGGCGGATCGACCATTACCCAGCAGTTGGCTAAAAATGCTTTTCTGACCCAAGACCAGACCATCAGCCGAAAGGCCAGAGAATATTTCCTAGCCCTTGAAATCAATAAAAAATACAGCAAGGAAGAGATTCTGACCATGTATCTCAACAATGCTTATTTTGGAAATGGTGTCTGGGGAGTGGAAGATGCCAGTCAGAAATACTTTGGTACCTCAGCCAGTCAACTGACAGTTGAGCAGGCAGCAGTGATTGCAGGAATGCTTAAAGGTCCTGAAATTTATAATCCGTATTATTCTGTCGAATATGCGACCAATCGGCGAAATACCGTGCTGCAAGCAATGGTGGATGCAGGCTATCTAGATCAGGCGACCGCAGATGTGGATGCCCAGATCGATTTGGCTAGTCAGCTGCATGATACCTACGGAGGCAAGCAGAGCAATTACAGCTACCCGTCTTATTTTGACGCTGTTATGGCAGAGGCCATTGATCGATATGGTCTGAAAGAAAGTGATATTATCAATAATGGCTACCGTATTTACACGGAGTTGGATCAAAATTCGCAGGCCAGCATGCAGCTGATTTACGATAACGAATCGCTTTTTCCAAGCTCGAACTATGACGGCTCCTATGCCCAAGCTGCAAGTGTTGCCATGGATCCAAAAACAGGCGGTGTTCGCGCGCTGGTCGGTCGGGTCAATAGCTCAGAGAATCCAACCTTCCGCAGTTTTAACTTTGCGAGCCAGTCTGAGCGCAGTCCAGGCTCTGCCATCAAACCTCTTGTGGCCTATACTCCTGCTATTGTGGCAGGATGGTCAATGAACAAGGAGCTAGACAATCATACGGAGACTTACGGGACCTATACGCTCCATAACTTTGACTATTCAACGTCTGAAACGGTTCCGATGTATCAAGCCTTAGCCATGTCTTACAATTTGCCTGCTGTTTCCGTTGTCAATAGCTTAGGCCTCGACAAAGCCTTTGAATACGGTAAGAAGTTTGGGCTCAACATGGAGAAGGTCGACCACGTCTTGGGAGTTGCAATCGGAAGTGGGGTGTCGACCAATCCCCTTGAAATGGCGCAAGCCTACTCAGCTTTTGCGAATGCCGGAGTGATGAAAGATGGTCACTTGATTACAAGGATTGAGACAGCGAGCGGAAAAGTCTTGGCTAAGCACAAGGAAGAAAGTAGCCGCGTCATGGATAAATCAGCGGCAGATAAGATGACCTCGATGATGCTGGGAACCTTCACCAATGGAACTGGGGTCAATGCCGATGTTTATGGCTATACCCTTGCAGGAAAAACAGGGACAACAGAAACCAGCTTTAATCCTAATTTGACCAATGATCAATGGATTATTGGCTATACGCCAGACTTAGTCATCAGTCAATGGGTCGGATTTGAAAAGACAGATGAGCAACATTACATCGATGGCACTAATTCCTGGATGGCTCCGAGTGTCTTCCAAACGGTTGCTGCTTCCATCTTACCAAATACAGCTGGAACCGACTTTACAGTGGAAAATGCCTATGTTCAAAATGGGATTGAGTCACCAGCTCAGCCTGCACCAACACCAAGTACTAGTAATTACCAAGACCAAATCAAGGATATCAAGAATCGAGCTCAGAATTTGATTGACCAAACCAAGCAAGAAATTATCGATGCCAAACTTCCACAACGGGCTAAAACCCTTTGGGATAAATTCAAGAGTTGGTTTGAGTAGTTGCCAAATCCTAGAAAACGTGATAAAATGGTAAAGATGGAGGGCTTTATGGTACTGAAAAAAGCAAGCCTAGCGTGTGCAGTTTGTGGATCGCGAAACTATTCGATTAAACTCTCAAGCAATCCTAAGCCGACACGATTAGAAGTAAATAAATATTGTAAACATTGTGGACAGTACACTGTCCACAAAGAAACCAGATAGGAGTTTGTTGTGAAATTTTTAAGCGATACGATACAGATTTTAAAAGGAACAACCTGGCCAACCAAAAAGCAAAGCTGGAGAGATTTTGTGTCTGTCATTCAATACACAATCTTTTTCGTAGCGATTATTTATCTTTTTGACTTGATCTTGTCTAAAGGCATTATCAGCCTGATCAATCTTTTCTAGAAAAGACTTGCAAGACGAAAATTGCCATGCTATAATGAAGAAAAGGAAAAAGCCTTCGGGCTTTTTTATTATGAAAGGAAGAAAGCTATGTTAGATAGTTTTGATAAAGGCTGGTTTGTCCTTCAAACTTATTCTGGATATGAGAATAAGGTCAAGGAAAACCTGTTGCAACGCGCCCACACCTACAATATGTTGGAAAATATCCTCCGTGTAGAAATCCCTACTCAGACCGTTCAAGTAGAGAAAAATGGTGAGGTCAAAGAAGTAGAAGAAAATCGCTTCCCGGGTTATGTCTTGGTCGAAATGGTCATGACAGACGAAGCTTGGTTTGTTGTACGGAATACCCCGAACGTTACAGGGTTTGTCGGTTCCCACGGAAACCGTTCAAAACCAACACCGCTCTTGGAAGAAGAAATTCGTCAAATCTTGGTATCTATGGGACAAACCGTTCAAGAATTTGACATTGATGTCAAGATTGGAGATACCGTGCGCATTATCGACGGCGCCTTTACAGACTACACTGGTAAGATTACCGAAATTGATAACAACAAGGTCAAAATGGTCATCTCCATGTTTGGAAATGATACCATTGCCGAAGTGAACTTGAGCCAGATTGCAGAATTGTAAGTTGGATAAAAAAGAGAGAATGTGTGTCGAGCACTAGTTCTCTTTTTTGTTTTATGTTGGAAATATCGGTCTACAGACTGATTTCATTTGTAGCAAAAAAAGCTATACTATAGTCAATCCTAAATATTTTTCATAATCTCCTTAAAACACTAGCAAATCCGCTAGTGTTTTTGTTATACTGAAACTATGAATGACATCAAAAAGATCCAGGAAATGGAAGAAATCTTAAACCAAGCAGAAACAGTATTGACAAATTTGGAGCAGTCTTTAGAAGCATTTGAGCAGTTTCAACCTAGCTTAGCTAGCTTATTTGCCTACTATGAAAGCAAGGAATGGATGCGTCACTATCAAATGGATGAGGCAGGACAATTTCCGAAAAATATGGCGCGTGGGGTATTGTCAGAAGATGCTGTTTATAATACTATAGCTCGTTATCATGAGTTGATGGAGACTATGAAAGAGGTAGGGAGAGCTGAAAATAACAACTAAGTTAAAATATCCGACCTCAGACGGATGTATTTGTGATTTATTTTCTTTATACTAAAGTTAATCCTAAAATTTTTCATAAATATCTCCTGCACCAGTTGAAAGGCTGGTGTTTTTGTTTGCCTGCTGGTTGATATAATTCAAATAAAGATTCTCGTATTTCTGTCAAATCTTCAAGACCAAAAAGATGAGGAAACTTAAAGGAAACAGAGGAGTTGGAATCCTCTCTCAAACGTTAGATAAATTTGTGGAATTGAAGTATAATGATAGCGAGGGATACAAAGAGCTAAAAGACCGGGTACATTGGGGAAATGCTACTTTTCCAACTGAAAAATCGTTTGACGGTCCTTTTAATACTCATGCAAAAGAATTTGGAAATATTAGTAAAACACAGTATCAGCAATTGGCGGCTAGTTTATTGGCAGAGCCAACGTCAGAAACTATTGTAGGCTATGAAACTGACAAAGGTCGAAGAGTACGATATGACAGAAAGAATAATATTATAGTTATCGGAAATCGTACAGTCGGAGGTAAGTTCCGAATTAACACGATGCTAAGACCAGAGGAAGGAGAGAGTTACTATAATGAAAACTACGACAGAGATCATCATGGTTGAGGACGAGGAATGTATTCACTGTCCGGTTTGTAATAGAGTGGTTTTGTTGTTTGATGTTTGTGAATGTAATTGGCAAAATACAGGTGAGACAACCATTGACGGTGGCCCGAATAAAATGACCTTGGCAGAAGCTAAGGTGGCCTATAAAAAAGGTCGTCCACTTTACTAATTCAAGCACTTGGCACAATCTAGGTGCTTTTTTGTATCCATCGAATGAGTGTCTTGATAGTAAGCGAAAAAGCCCGTAAAACCGGGCTTTTTCTTGTATATGAAGGCGGTAGACGGATTATATATCCTTTATATAACAGGTTTTAAGGGCTATTCGTCCGAAATTCGTCCGAAGTTATCAAAGATATTGCGAATTTTATCGTTGTTTTTTTCTTTTAGTTTGTCTAGTTGATGGGCGTAAATTTTAAGTGTGATATTGAGATTTTCATGTCCGAGTATTTGAGAGATAGAAATGAGGTCTACTCCTTGAGCGATTAAAAAGCTAGCGTATGTGTGCCTGAGAGAATGGATAGTGACGGGTCTTCCGACAATTTTCTTGATAGTCTTATTGACTGCGCTGTTGCTGATTTTCGAGATTAAGCGATTTTGCTTATCTAAAGCATGATTTTCTTGATAGTTTTCAATCATGCTCAGAGTATGATTGTCAATTGGGACGGAGCGCTCAGAGCTTTTTGATTTTAAGGGGATAAAATCCATGGTATCTGTGTAATCAAAAGCTTGCTTGAGATGTAGCATTTGGTTTTCTTTGTCAATATCGTCTGACCGTAGACCGAGTAGTTCCCCAAATCGCAGACCAGTAATCGCCGCCAGGTAAATCGTGAAATAGGTGCTGTATTGAATATTGTCTTTGCATATTTGAATCAGTTTGATATACTCATGTTCCTCTAAGTATTTATTTTCGACTGCCTTTTTATTGATAGTTGATTTGACGATGGCTCCTTCACAAAAATTTGTATCAATAATCTTTTCACGCACTGCAATCTTAACAGCTGACTGAATATGATAGTGGAAGTTGTCGGCCGTTTCCTGTGAATATTTTTGGGTAAATTTATTAGCAATGCTTTGATAGTGTGTAGGTGTAATATCTTTGAGTAGGGTGTTGCCGAAGTAATGTTCGATATGTTTTTCGGTTTGCTGATATTTTTTCCACGTTCTTTCTGCAATGTGTGGTTTTTTGTAGATTTCTGCCCATTTTCTGTAGTATTCTAGAAGGGTCTGTTCTTTATTGACAAATGTATTTTTCTTGAGAAATAATTCTACTTCCATTGCGGCGGCTTGCGCTAGCGCTTTCGTTTTGAATCCTTTTTTTGATTTCTCACGGTATTTACCGTTAGCGTCTTTATAAGAAATACGATATTGCCATCCCGATGAGAGTTTCTTATAGAAAGCCATTTGCCTTTACCTCCTTTTGTGATAAAATGGGTATAGTAAAGAGACCTACTGCAAAGCAGGTTTTTACTATACGAAATTGCCTTACGCTCTCGTCGTCCAAAGTTTGAGTGTGGGGCTTTTTGGTTAAATCAGAATAAACTACAATAAACTACAATAAACTACAATAAACTACAATAAACTACAATAAACTACAATAAACTACAATAAACTACAATAAACTACAATAAACTACAATAAACTACAATAAACTACAATAAACTACAATAAACTACAATAAACTACAATAAATTATTTATCTTTCAAAACATAGTATTGAGTAGTATCTCTGGGGCCACTCCCGTACCACTCCAATATACCTTTTTTTGTCAATTCTTTGAGTAACTTTAGGGAATAAGGGCGACTTTTCTGGATTTCTGTCATAACGTCAGGGGTAGTTATTTGAGCGCTTCTATATGCTAATCTAATTATTTTCTTTTCATCTATAGTCAGATTGTTGAAAACTTCAGGAGATAGTCGTTGTTTCAATGTATCATTGACTCTAACCTGCCTATTGAGAATATTATTTTCTAGTAACAGTAAAACATTAGCATTATTGGGTTCGCTGTAAGTAGGTTGTTTAAGGAAGAAGTCTGCCATTTCGTTATAAATCCTTTTCACACCTTCATTCATTTCTTTTACCCATCCAAACTCGGAAAGAACTCGAGCTATTTTAGGATTGCGCGAAAAACGCTCTTCCAAGATATTTTCTAGTGTGACAATATTAGGGAGCATTCCTGGACTTTTTATTTCTAATCGGTCATCGAATAGTACTACAGTGATATGTTGCCCCCTAATAGAATAGTTCCTATGTGTAACAGCATTGACAATTCCTTCAAACCAGGCAAACTCGGGATATTCAGGCATTGTTGTAAATTGTCCATTGTCATCCAAGTATTGAAAATCTCTTAGTTGATTTTTGATAAATTCTCTGCTCTTTATAATGATTTCAGGGATAGGTCCGAAGAAGGTCTGCTCTTTTATGACATTGAATTCTTTCCCAACGCCAGCGGAATTATCATTGTATTTAATCACTCTTAATCTCGCTTGTGGTAAAAATTCAGTGGGGTTACTTCCGAACAATAAAATTCCAGCATTAGTTATCTTACCATTTTTTATTAAGCCTCTTCCTTTTAGAACTTGTAAAGTACCAATATCAGGAAGGCCTATTTTTTCCTTGAAACTTTGAACTAATTCATCGTCAAGATCAGAAAGTTCTGCTCCTTCAGCGATCTCGTCTTCGAAATATCTTTGCCCTCTGTCATATTCTAATTGGACTCGCTGTTCATGCTTTAGTTTAACTGATTTATCTCCCTGTCGTAAATATGCAGTATCATTAGGAGTAGTAACTACCCTATCAATGGATAGTTGGATATTGAGCACTAATACTTTATCTTCCTCGTTTTTTATATTTGTAACATTGATTTCTTTATAATTAAACTTTACAGGAGTGTTCACTAATTGATAAGCAATATTTTTAAAACTTTCAATGTCCCCAGCTTTTGCATGTTTAAAACCTGTAATACGTCCGTCATCTTCAATACCTATTGCAAGGACACCGCCTTCTGCATTAGCGAATGCTACTATATCTTCTAGTATATTTTGAGCTTTTTGAGCAGCACTTTTTCTGTCGAAATGTTGTCCTTCTGGGGCGGATGTTAGATACTCAATATCGTAGATTTTCTCCATAATTAGCCTCCTTTATTTTCTGTAAATATGCTCAACAACCCCGATTGCTTCTGCGAATTCATATTCATTAAAGTAGATGTCATCATAGTTGGGGTTCAGGCTTTCTAGTCTGTCTGGCTGTAATTTCTTTACAAAGTTTCCTTTGCTTGTCCGAAATACGCCAATTTGTCCGATTTCAATTTGTTTTGTGAATGTGACAAAGAGAATATCGCCATTATGAAGTTTAGGTCGCATAGAATCACCGATAACCATTGCAAGGTCGTCAAACTTGTCAGGGATTTGGCTTATTGGAATCCTGATTTCAATATCGACATCATTTTCCTGCCAAATGCCTTCTCCTGCTGATTCTAAACCGTGAACAACGAGGGATTCGAATTCTTCGTTTTGAGGAAGTGGGATAACTTTCTCCGTCTTATATTCGGCTATTTCTTCTCCGATTTCGGCGTTTCCTTTTATTTGCTCCTCTAATTGCTCCGTAGCGTAGCCTAGCACGTTTTCTTGGCGTTCGGGGTGTAATTGTACCACCTTGTCATTTATCGCCTGTACGGTGCCATTTTTTGCGTCTGGTGAGGTGGTGGAGGATTCGCCGAACATCATAACTTCAGGATGAACCCCGAAGAATATTGCAATTTCTTCTATTTCGTATATTTTGGGAGAACGTGTTCCACTTTCCCATTTTGAAATAGTTGATTTTGTTTTTCCGATTTTTTCTGCCAGCTGTTCCATTGTTAAATTATTGGCCAGCCTGTATTCCTTGACCATTGCAGGAAAAGCTATTTTAGTATTCATAAGCGCTCTCCTTTATTTTCTAACCTTATTATATAATCGTGTTTTCTTTTTGTCAACAAAAACGATAATAAAGCATTATCAAAAAAGTTGACTTTTTTAACACAAATCTGTTGACAAAAAGGAAACAAAGGTGTATAATGTATTTGTAAGGTTGAGAAAGGCAATCTTAGACAAGGAAACTAACAGAAAGGATTACTTAATGAAAAGTCGCAAAAGAAAAAAGAAAAAGCTTAGCAACGAACAACTGATAAACTTGATAATCGCACTCATCAACTTAATCATAACGTTACTAAACTTAATCGAAAAAATCTTCAAATAGTGGGCGGGGCGAAAGCCCCAACTACTATATGCGTGTTTTCATTATACTATAAGAGGTATCGACAATGCAAGATAAAACTTATAAATTCATCTTTTGGTCTTTGATTGTCTTAACCGTCATTGTTATTATCATCACTTGGCTAGTGTAGAAAGGGGGGTGGTTAATGAAAAAAACAGAGTTCGAAAAGCTCTTGGATAATAGCGGAATTAAGCGTCAGGTAATTGCTGAACGAATGGGTCTTACTCGCACAGGCTTCTATCGCAAACAGAAGAAACCGAAAGAGAGATTTGACGGTAATGAAATGCTGGCTCTTGCTGATATTTTGGGAGTTGACTCTAAAGTGGTCCTTGAGGCCATTTTAGTTTCATAGGTTTGTTGACAAAAATAACACAAAGGAGCGTCATGGAAGAAAAATGGAAATCCGTAAGGGGCTATGAAGGTCTGTATGAAGTTTCTAGTGATGGCAGGGTTAAAAATAGCAAAACTGGAAGGATACTAACCCCTAGGGTAAATAATTCGGGTTATGTTCGTATCAGTTTGTACAAAAAAGAAGGTTGCAAGGAGTTTTTGGTTCATAGGCTTGTTGCAGAAACGTTTATCCCAGCGGTGAATGGCAAAGAAATAGTCAATCATATAGACGAAAACAAGTTGAACAACAACGTGGAAAACTTGGAATGGGTAACGTCACAAGAGAACGTGCAGCATAGCATTGAGCGTTTGAGAGTTCCGAAAAAACATAAAGTTATCTATCTATATACGCTATATGGGAGATTAGTTCGGGTATTTTCATCAGCGGTTGAAGCAGGAAACTATTTTGGTGTATCAACGACCACAATTATTTCTGCTATCAATAACAAGAGTAAATTTAATACGCTTTATTATTTAGGCACCCCTGATATTATTCCTGATTTCGAAGAGCTTGTTGGCTTGGTGGATTATTTAGAAGATTATCGAACGGCTAAACAGTTGAAAAAAGATGTATTTGCTAAAGCATTGGAAACTACACGCACTAATTACATGATCTGGTTACAAAAGCAAAAAGTACCATATAAAGAACTAAAAAAGGTTGCTAGTTTATTGAACATGACTATTGATAGGGCATGGGATTTAAACGAGGTTTACACATAACCTAAAACCAATTTCAAAAAATTTGCTTGATAAACTACATTTATCAAAGTTTGTTGTTGACAAACACAACAAACTATAACTAATGGAGAGGAGGGCAGATATGACTTATGGTGAGCGCATGCGTAGGCTTCGAGAGGACAAGGAAATGTCCTTGCGAGAGCTAGCGGAGAAGACGCTATTAGATTACGCATTCTTATCTCGTGTAGAGAATGATTTGCGGACGTTAACACTCCCACAGGCAAAGGCGGTGGCTCGTGAATTGGGCTGTACGGTGAATGAGCTGGTGGGGTAGGAAGGAGAGAGGATGAATGAACTAGAAAGAACAGCCCTTAATGAAACACTAAGGACTGTGACGTATATAGCGGAGAAAACAGATGAGCCAATACTCGTAGAATTAGATAAAACTATTTCTTTTTTGGAGTCGAATTATCAGAGACTTTCCGAACAAGTTGAGAAAGACTTGTTGCAACTTGCCTACGTTCGGGGGTGTTTAGAGGGTTTGAAGCAGAGGTAATTGAACTAGCTATTGAGTGGTCTAATTCTGGTAGATTTTTTGAAATAACAGGAGAACTCGTTGGAGCTATACCTCTGTTGAGTTTATGGAGGATTTCATCTATTTTCTTTTCAATAGTAGTTAAATTCGATTCTGGCTTATCTTTTGATTTCTTGATGTTCTCCATATTGAAATCGCCGATACTTTTAACCATTTCTTTTAGCGCTCTTTTGGAGTTTTCAATCTCGGCTACATCGGTATCATAGAGTATAGTTCTATTGCTAGCTACATCAAAGGGAAGTTTCTCATTGTATTTAATGATTGGAATCAGCGGAAGTCCTAGAGCTTCTCTATACCCTAGCTCGTAAAAGGCGTTGGGATTGTGTTCGGTCATATCTGCAATAACTAGCTCATCTGTCTTTAGATGATTGATAATACTTTCGTTGATGTTACCAGTGAAGCTTTCTTGGTCTACACGAATTACCTTATATCCAAGTTCTTCACAGACTGGTCTTATTAGGTAGGTTAAAACTTTATCTGCGTGGGCGTGTGTGGGAGTTCCTGGCGTTCCAATAGCAGTAACAACGAAACAAGTTTTTTCAGTCATATCAATTTCTCCAATCATTTTATTTTTATTATATCACAGAAAAGGAGGGGAGGAGATGAGACCTAAGAAATATCCGTGTAGCAAAAAAGAACCTGCTAAAAAACAAGTTCAGGACGTTATTACCTGTGTAGGTAATACTACAGTTACCGCGAATATTAACGGCATAGAGTTGAAAGCGCCTAAAATTATTGTATAGGTGTCAAGGAGGAGCTGTTATGTGGCAAAGAATCAAGCGAATTATGGATAAAAAAGGTATGACGATGTATGCCGTTAGTAAGAAAGCTGGTATCAATCAGAATGTATTGATTGATTTGAAAGCAGGACGGAGTAAACGCATTTATTATGACAACATGGAGAAAATCGCTGACGCACTAGATGTCAGTTTGGATGAATTTAGAAAATAAAAAGCTACTATTTACATTGGAAAGAGAGTAAGAGATGAAAAATATTGCAGAAAAGGTCATCAGGCTTGAGGCTGATGCGTATGAATTTGTTGCTGATTTTGCGAACAAATATGATTTGAAAATCAGCGAGTCGGCAAGTATGCTGTTTCGGTATTGTGCTACCAAAAATTTGGAGGTTATACAAAGGCAAGTGGAAGTGGTTGAAACTATAACGGTTGCTACTGATAGTTAGAGGGGGAAGAAAAATGAGTCAGCGATTGATTGAAAATTGGCAAAAGAAAAATCATCAGCTCAGTCAACTGGTGATCGATAGTTTAGAGGGGCTAGATGTTTGGGAGACAGCAGTAGCGCTTGGCAAAATTCGAAAAGGAGAAGTATGACGATAACACGGGAAATGACTGCACTTGAGATAAAGGTTTTGAATACCATTCGTAATAGCGCTACTTATGACCTGCCGGTACAGGCAATTGAAATTAGGCAGAGACTGAATATTCCAAAGAGAACGTTAGAAGAAGTTGTGGAGAGTTTGCGTGTTAACTTTGGTCATCCGATTGTTGCGAAGAAAACGAAGCCCAACGGGTATTATCTGCCTAAAACAGAACAGGAAAGGCAGGACGGTCTGGCTCCTTATCGGCGTCAAATTTTGACAGAGCAGAAGAATCTCGCTGCGGTTATGTCAGTGGATTTAGCTGATTATTGGGGGTAGCAATATGGGTAAAAAAGTAAAAAAGCCTGACGGCAATCAGGCTCTAAACAAATAACTTGTAAGGACATAATACCATGAATGAACTTATGAATCAACTATTAGATCAGTTTGAAGCTGGATTGATGGAACGGTATTTGCGGGTCATGAAACGTATCGGGGATGAAAAAGACCAGTATCCGCTTGAGTTGACAAAGGCAAAATGTTCCAAAATGCTATTGGGAACAGAAGATACCACCACTTTTGATATGCGTTTCAATTCTCGTGCTGACTTTCCGAAAATTAAAGGGAAACGAGAGAAGTTCCCCAGAGACGCTGTTATTGAATGGTATCGCAAGAATTGGATGAATACAGGAGTATAAGATGAAAACATATAGCAAATCAAATGAAATTTTTACGACAGATAATCATAGTATTTTTAGCAAAATTAGCAATCGAAAGATTACAGAAAACAGTAAATTAGAAGAAGAACTCCTTTCGGAAGGGCAACGCCAACCAATTTTAGTAAATAGCAAACTACAGGTAATTGATGGGCAACATAGATTATACTATCTCAAAAAACATCGAAAGCCAGTCCGCTACATCGTTGATCCAACTGCTGATTTTAGAACGGTTATATCAATGAACACGTCCGCAGTAAATTGGTCGTTGCGTGATTATGTAGAATCATATTCATTGGAGGGAGACCCTGAATTTATCAAACTTGCAAAATTCTTAGAAACAAACGATTTACTTAGTGATAAGGTGATTATTACGGCTGGCGCAGGTCGCCGAGACGGAACCGCTGCAAAAATTATCCAAAAATTGAAAGAAGGCAACTATGTATTTTCAAATGAGAAACAGTTGAAGAATTTTTGTAGATTCTATGAACAATTGCTTTCTGAAACGAAATTGCCGAATAAACCGTTTCTTCAGTCAATATTATGGACGCTTTATACGACATCTGTTTTTGATGAAACAAGAATGCTACTTCAATTAAAAAAATCAGATTTAACAAATGAAAACATCGAGGGATATTCAAAGAAAAATCTTTTATTAACATTTTTGAAAATCTACAACGGTCGATGGAGTGATGACCATCCGTCTGTTATCCAATATTTTATAAATCGTAAAGGAACATTAGTGATACCTAGTCTACCAAAACAAGATTAACTAGGAATAAAAACAGGAGCATAAGATGAAAGTTATCGAAAAACTAAAAAACTATTTTGGATTTGACAAGCTTGAAGAAGAGCAAACAGACATCGTTTTGACGGATGTTAAGCGGTGGAAGCAGATTGCGCAGGAAAAGCACGAGGAAGCTATCTTGTATCAAGAATTGTACAACGAAGTGATGCATGAGAATCACCGTTTGAGAAAGACACTTCAGGTATTTGAGGAGATAAGAAAGGCAGATGAGTATGCTTAGTGAGTTGTTAGGTGGAATTTGTGTCGTATCGCTGATTCTTGTGCTGTATATGTTTGAAGCCCTTAAAGATATGATACGTGAAGAAAAGGCTCGTAAAAAGTATCAGGAGTATTTGCGTATACAGCGTGAGAAAGAAGAGTACGCTTTGGCTGTTCTTACTGCTTATCAAACAGAGGAGCGAGAAAGAGTGCGTCAATCACTCAGAAGCTGGCAAGGGATTGATGTTGGATAGGAGGGTGTATGGCTAGTGAAATCAAGTGGATTAAAATTGTGACGGATATTTTTGATGATGAAAAAATTCTGCTGATAGAATCATTGCCAGAAGCGGATACTATTCTTGTCATTTGGTTCAAATTGCTTACGCTAGCTGGGAAGCAGAATTACAGCGGAGTGCTGTTAATGAATGACAGGGTACACTATACAGATGAAATGCTTGCAACCATTTTCAGGCGTCCGTTTAACACGGTAAAATTGGCTTTGTCTACGTTTGAGCAGTTTGGAATGATTGAGATTATCAATAATGCGATTACCATTCCAAATTGGGAGAAACATCAAAATATTGATGGGATGGATAAGGTTAGAGAAAGCACTCGTAAGAGGGTGGCACTGCATAGAGAACGCCAAAAAATGCTGGCAAATGGTAACGTTACATGTAACGTTACAGTAACGCATGGTAACGCACTAGATAAAGATAAAGAGAAAGATAAAGAAGAAGATATAAATAATAAATGTCCTTTTCAGGACATCATTGCTTATCTTAATTCTGCTGTCAATAAAAACTATCGTGCCAACAGCAACAATACCAAAAAACTGATACAGGCTCGTTGGAAGGAAGGCTATACTTTAGATGATTTCAAAAAAGTCATTGATAATAAGGTTGCTGACTGGAAGGGGACGGAGTGGGAGAAATATTTGCAACCCTCCACGCTTTTCCGTGAGAGTAACTTTGACAAGTATCTAAATCAAACCATAAGCCCGTCCACTAAAAGTCCAAAAACGAATGTGCCAGAATGGAGCAACAATCCAATCAAGACAGAGCAGACCGTGGAGGGGCAGGCGAAGATGAGGGCGCTATTTGATGAATTAGCGAAGATGGAGAAAGGAGATACCTAGGTGTTTATTTTAAAACATGGCCTGAAGCAGGATAAGCCTTATCTGCGTAATGCAGAGTTTAAGTGTACTGGTATTGATTTGTCTTATTGCGAAGAACCTCGAAAAGCCATGAAGTTCGCTTCTAGGTCCGTAGCGATTTTAGTATCAAGAGCTTTGATTGCTTACGGCAATTTTTACCCGATAGAGGAGGAAGGTCTTGAACGGACTTGATAGATTGTTTGCCATGCAGTCATGGTCATGGGCTAATGATTGTCATTTGAAAATGTCGGAGAAGGTCAGGTTGATGTCTTTATCTGATCAGGAATTTAAAGATGAGCTGGAGAGAATGGCTCGAGAAATAAAAGAAAGTAGGTATATGAATGGACACGTTAATTGAATTTGCAAAAGAAGTCGGAATGGCTTTGATTTGGATTATACTTGGCTATTTAGTCGGTAAAGACAGTGTGAGAAAGGACAGGGAAGATGATTAACAATGTTGTATTAGTGGGTCGGATGACGAGAGATGCGGAGTTGAGCTACACTCAGTCCAATCAAGCGGTAGCGACATTTACGCTTGCGGTGAATCGTAATTTCAAGAATCAGAATGGTGAGCGAGAGGCGGATTTTGTCAATTGCGTGATGTGGCGACAACAGGCTGAGAATTTGGCCAATTGGACTAAGAAGGGTGCTTTAATTGGTATTGCTGGTCGGATTCAGACACGGAACTATGAAAATCAGCAGGGACGACGTGTCTATGTGACAGAAGTGATTGCGGATAGTTTCCAGTTGCTAGAAAGCAAGTCGAAAGAAAATAAGGCAGCAAATCAGGCTTCGATGGAACAACATGCACCACACTTTGGACCAGCTAGTCCAGTAGATGTGTCAGAAGATGATTTTCCGTTTTAGGAGGTAGAGATGTCAAAAGGAATTTTCACAGGGATAAAAATTACAAGTTCATCAGATCTTACGGATGCGACGATTGATGTCAGTGGTGTGAGGGCTTTAGAAAAAACATTGGGGTATATTCGTTATTTGGAGGATGAAAACAAGAAGTTACAAGAGAAAAATGATTTTCTTGAAGATGAGAGACGTCGTTGTTACCTTGACATGAAAAAGGATGAGGAGACGATTGAACGCTTGAAGCGTAGTAATCTTTACCTGACGCAACTGATCATTGATGTACATCAAGGGTCTGATCGGTTAAAACTGGACAGACGGAAGCAGAGAAGGAAGTGGAGAATGGGATGAAACAATTTGATAATATAACAAAACCCCAACACTACCACGGGAAATACGGGCTTGAAGCCATGAGTGTTGTCGATAATTTCATCGGTGATTTAGCTGGGAAAGCAGCCTATTGCTGGGGTAATGTCATCAAGTATTTATTACGGTTTCAGATGAAAAATGGGATTGAGGATTTGAAAAAGGCACGTCAGCATTTAGATTGGTTGATTAAAGAATTGGAGAAAGTAGATGAATAAACAAGAAGCGATTGAGAAACTTGAAGGAATAAGTTGGGAATATGAAGACCGACATTTTAAAATAACAGACGCAGTAGAATTAGATGACGCAATCGACATCATTAATCAAATCGACGACTGCCCGAAAGTCAAAATCCCGCGTTTTGTGGCGGATTGGTATGAGAGGAACAAGGGGGATTTAGAATATAATCTTTATCTTTACCAAATTTCCATTTACGAGGAAAAAGTTAAAGAAGATAATTTCTTTTACTGGACGCAAACATCAGAAAATCCTGTTCATACACTTATTAACATGCACCAATTTGGCTATGAGGTTGAGCAGGAGAAGAAATACAAGGTTAAGATTGCGAATAACGGAAGTCAGCCATTGACGTTTAAAAAATTAGGGCAAAAAATCTTCTTTGTTGATGAAAAATGCGATGAGTCTTTCACTAAACAAGAATTAGAGCAAGCTGGATTTGGATGGGTGTTCGATTGCGCTGGTGTGGAAGTAGTGGAGGTGGAGTGATGAAAATATTATTCAACGGCAAATTCTCCTATATTCTCACATTTGCGTTCCATTGGCTTATTTTATCGTTCGTTTGGACCGAGTTAGAGAACTCTTTTTATAGTCATACTGTACCAAGTCCGGAGGATTCTATTATTCAAATTCTTGCAGTTAGTTATATTACTTATATCTTAGGAAAGGACAACTCATGAGATATTTAGACGACAGATGTGATTTTTGTTATGAGAGGCTAGAAGATTGCACTTGTGATGAAGATGATTGGCTTGTAGATTTGTATCCCTGCGGGTGCTGTACGTGTTGCGGGTGTTCTTGTTGGATGGATGAGGAGGAAGACGAATGACTAACAAATTCAGAGAAGGTCTAGTAAAAGGCTATGTATTAGGCTGTTTCATAGGCCTAATGATCAGTGTAGCTTTTTTAGCGCATAGCGTCGCTAAGTTACAAGACCAGATTGATAGTCTGTACCAACGCAATGAAGTACTTACGCAGCAATTGCAAGAAATGAATAAGTATGTACGGTATCCAGGAGGGTGAAGATGACAACAGCTGAGAAAATCGAGTACATTCTAAAAGTCAACTACTGGACGCAACAGCAACTCGCAGATAAAATTGGTGTAAAACAGACTACTATTTCTGCTTGGAAGCTTGGGCGAGTTGTCAGAAATAGCTATATTCCTCAAATTGAACTACTCTACAATCAGGCAATTCAATTGGAACGGGCGAGGTTGAAACCGAAAAATAGAGTCTTGTCTGAACGTGGGAAGCTGGTGCTGAAGTTCCCGTGGTATAGCTATCAGCAAAAATAAAAAAAGCCAGCCTGCGCTGACTCCTTGTGAATAATAACCATACTAATATTATATCACAAAGGAGAGAGCGAGAGTGACTTTTTTTCCAGAGATTAACGAAAAACAGACAATCAGAAATGCTAAGAGAAAACTGAAAGAATATCCACGTTGGCGCAGAATTGCAGGCGATATTGACGGTCAGAAAGTCACAGCGACTTACTCCTTTGAGCCGAGACAGTCGCATGGAAGTCCGAGCAGACCAGTTGAGAGATTGGTAATAAGTAAGGTAGATGCACTAGCAGAGCTTGAAGCTATCGAGTATGCAGTGGGTCATCTGCTTGATCCGTATCAGCGTAAAATACTTTATGATTTGTATTTGACCAACTATCCAAAATCTAATGCGGAATTAGAGAATGAATTAGGATATGAGAAAACTCGTTATCATGAGATTGTGTCTAATGCTTTACTAGCTTTTGCGGAACTTTACAGAAGTGGTTGCTTGGTTGCTCTGAGCGGAATAATAGCGGAATAATAGCGGAGTTTCTAACCGTTTTTAATGATAAAATAGTATCATGAATGAAAAGGCAAGAGACTTTCTCTTGTCTTTTACTGTATATAAAGGAGGTGCAATCATGAAGCGAGTTGAGCCGATTAGAGACACAGATGATATTGAGCGTTTGAAAGACTATCTACGTTCTCGTAGTGAACGGGATTACGTGCTGATCATGTGCGGTCTTTATTCAGGACTTCGGATTAGCGATATTGTACCTCTGCAAGTAAAGCAAGTAACTGGCGATCGTATTGAGATAGTCGAAAAAAAGACAGGCAAAGTCAAGAAGTTTGCAATCAATGATGAATTAAGAAAGGCACTCAATCATTATATAAAGCAGAATGATTTGAAAGGATACGACTATCTCTTTCCCAGCAAAAAGAAACAGCGAGCAAATGGAGTTCGGATTGCTCACATTGGTCGAGTGGCTGCTTACCAGATATTCAAGAAGGCTGCAAACCATATCGGTCTAACGAATATCGGCACTCACTCGATGAGAAAGACTTTTGGCTATCATTTCTACAATCAGACTGGCAATGTAGTTTTATTGATGGAGTTGTTTAATCATTCATCACCAGACATTACATTAATTTATATTGGCTATAAGCAAGATGAATTGGATGAAGCGATGCTTAATTTTAGCTATTAAAAGGCTATCTATTTAACACAATGAGAATTTGTAAATAAGAAAATAGAAAAACACGGAAGATACTTAGAGAGAGTAAGAGAGACGAACTGTGAATTTTATTTAACAGAATATAAGATATGTTAAATATAGCACCTTAAAAAATACCTTCCCTATACTTAAAAAAATACCTCTACCTTAAAAAACGAAAGGAGCCCCTATGCAAGCAAGAGCAGACCGCAAAGGAAAACACCGGGTGGCCTTTGAAAAGAACAAGAAGGTTATTTTAAAAACTCGTAATACTTGTGGTATCTGTGGTAATCCAGTTGATAAGAGTTTGAGGTATCCTCATCCACTCAGTCCAGTAATTGACCACATCATTCCAGTCATCAAGAATGGTCATCCATCAGACATAGATAACTTACAGCTTGCGCATTGGCAATGTAATAGACAGAAGTCTGATAAGTTGTATGCTGATGAGCGAGCAAGTGATACAAAAGTGATTGGAAATCGCAATCTTCCACAGAGTTGCGATTGGACTTTATACAAAGGATAATGCAATGAAAATGTATAGAGATGAAAAAATGAAAATCTTGCAGTCTTGTCAGAAAGGGGGGGATACCACCCTCCCCTTAGAGGCTCGCGAGCTTCACGCCGTCACTATGCATTTTTTCTCGTGCCAAATGAAAGGAAAATGGAAATTGGAACTAAAAGGGATTAGTTATCTTAGATCTAAGCTGTCTTCGGTGAAGCAACGGGTGGATTTGAGGTATAAGCAGTATGCGATGCAACATCAGGAGTCTCCGATAGGGATTACGATTCCAGCGGAGATTCGTAGGCAGTATCAGGCTGTTCTTGGTTGGTGTGCGAAGGGTGTGGATAGCTTGGCAGACAGGCTGGTCTTTCGTGAGTTTGCCAATGATGATTTTGAGGTGAATGACATCTTTCGGCAGAACAATCCGGATGTCTTTTTTGATAGTGTGGTTTTGTCTGCTTTGATTGGGGCTTGTAGTTTTGTCTATGTCTCAAAGGGAGAAGACGGTGAGCCTCGGTTACAGGTTATTGAGGCAAGCAATGCGACGGGTATTCTTAGTCCGATTACGGGGTTGTTGACGGAAGGATATGCAGTCTTACAGCGTGATGAGTATGGTAGGCCTTTGCAAGAAGCCTACTTTACATCGGATTGGACGCTTTATATTCAGAATGGGAAGCATACTCCTGTCAAGAATGAGACTGGGGTTCCTTTGCTGGTGCCGATTATTCATCGTCCTGATGCGGTGCGTCCGTTTGGTCGTTCTCGGATTACGAGGGCTGGGATGTACTATCAGAGGTATGCGAAGCGTACGTTGGAGCGGGCTGATGTGACGGCGGAGTTTTATTCGTTTCCGCAGAAGTATGTTTTGGGGACGGATCCTGATATGGAGAAGTTGGATAAATGGCAGGCGACGGTTTCTAGTTTGTTGCAGTTTTCGAAGGACGAGGACGGGGACAAGCCAACGGTTGGTCAGTTTACGACTTCTAGCATGTCGCCTTTTACGGAGCAATTGCGGACGGCAGCGGCTGGTTTTGCGGGTGAAATGGGCTTGACCTTGGATGATTTGGGCTTTGTGTCGGATAATCCGTCATCGGTCGAGGCTATCAAGGCAAGTCATGAGAATTTGCGGTTGGCTGGTCGGAAGGCGCAACGGTCGCTCGGGTCTGGGTTGTTAAATGTGGCCTATGTGGCGGCGTGTTTGCGTGATGGATACCCTTATTTACGTAGCCAGTTCATGAAGTTGGTTCCGAAGTGGGAGCCGTTATTCGAAGCGGATGCGACAACCTTGACTATGCTGGGTGATGGTGTCATTAAAATCAATCAGTCCTTGCCTGGTTATATCACTGGGGAGACAATCCGTGATTTGACGGGTATTCGTGGGGATGAGTCGGCTGTGCCGGTGGTTCCCAAGGAGAAGGTAGATGAATGAGGATATTGTACCGAACTTACTAGCGTCTATTCAGGCGGATTTTGAAAAGGCTTATGGCAAGAGTGAAGTGGTGGCGGCTGCTTTTGAGGCTTTGAAGGCTAAGCAAGCGACCTATAAGACGGTCAATGATTTGGCGATTGAGGTTGGCGAAATTTTGTCTGAGGCTCTGGGAGCTTCTCTAAGCGCCGATAAGTTGCCAGACGGTAAAATGTATTATAATATCGCGAAACGTTTGTTAGAGGAGACGCTGGGGCAGAATTTTGAGCTTGTCAGCGGTTATGCGAGAGATGTTCAGC
This sequence comes from Streptococcus respiraculi, assembly GCF_003595525.1. NCBI lineage: Bacteria > Bacillati > Bacillota > Bacilli > Lactobacillales > Streptococcaceae > Streptococcus > Streptococcus respiraculi. The sequence goes on from NZ_CP022680.1 coordinate 279,599, forward strand.
AATTGTTAAATGAAAAGGCTGGTTTGGGCTTAAAAGCGCAAGTGCCGTCTTTGAATCAAGATAAGATTGACGGCTTGGTCAATCGTTTGTCTACCGCAGATGATTTCGAGAGTGTGAAATGGCTCTTGGGTGATCCAATTGTGACGTTTACGCAGGGGATTGTCGATGATGCTATTCAGGAAAATGTGGATTTTCATGCGAAAGTAGGGCTAAGTCCTAAGATTATCCGCAGGCATACGGGGCATTGTTGCGACTGGTGCCGGAATTTGGCAGGGGTCTACAATTATCCAGATGTACCTAAAGACGTGTATCGGAGGCATGGCAATTGTCGGTGTACTGTTGACTACAAAACAGGCGATGGTAAAAGGAAAAATGTTTGGTCAAAAAAATGGAGTAAAGAAAGCGCTGATGTCTTGGAACAGCGTAAGCAAATAAATAGGGATATTCGTGATAATAACCGCAAGGAAGATATCAAAGAATTTAAGAAAATTGTCGAGGTTTTAGGTGCTAAAAATGCTCCCATATCAGTAGCAAAATTTCAAGATTTGAAGTATAATGATGGTGAGGGATATGAGCGTTTAAAAGATAAGGTTTATATCCAAAAGAATTTCAATGATGGAACTTGGTTGGACAAAATTAATCCTGAAAAACAGGCTCGCCATATTCAGTCGACGGCAGGGGACGGTAAAAGTTACTTTTTTGATAGTGTAGATATTAATGCCTTGTATGATAAATATAAAATGACAGGTAGTATTAGAGAATTAAGAAATGGTACTAAAAGTTCTGATGAGAAAGTTGATTTAATTGAAACTGGCTTAGTTGGTATTGATTTTTTCACTGGAAAACCTGTTAATGCAATGACAATTAAATATAGTAAAACAGGTGTACACTTAATACCAACTTACTATGAAAGGAGAGACTGATGGATTTAAAACAGTACAACAATAAGCAAGTCCAGATAACTGATGTAGATAATAAAATTTTTCAAGGTATTTGTATTTTTGAAGATAAAGACACATATGATGAAGAACAAGATGGTCTGTCAGTTAAGACAGGTTTTAAATGGGTTAAGATTTTTGAATCTGAAATCAAATCAATCGAATTAGTATAAGGCACTTAGCATAATCTAGGTGCTTTTCTTGTGCGCAAAGGAGGAAAAATGTTATACACACTTTGGCAATTCGTTGCCTTTTTATTAGGTATTATATTAGCTGTACTTCTACTGGGAGTTACAGCTGTTGTTATTATTGCAGTTGTAAAAGCTGTCTGTAAGGTAATGAGAGGAGAAAGATCATGAACAAACGGATGAAAAAGAAGTGGTTGATACCACTTCTTGAAAAAAGAGTGGCAGACCTTGAACGCAAGAATGCAGGACTGTTAGCTCAAGTGACTTTGCTTACAGAAGCGCAGGTTTATACTATGAGTCGTGTAGAACGGCTTGAAGAACAAGTATCTAAAAACGCTGAGGGAACGAATAAGAACTGTGAGGAGTTACGAGCTGAAGTAGCTTCAAATACGAGCGCTATTTCAATTGCTAGTGAAGAAATCAAGGCTGGTTCTATCGCTTCAAATGGGAAAGCCATTGTGAAAGCTATCCAGAAGGTTGCCTTGGAGTCTGAAAAGATAAAGGGCAGTAAGTTGTTTTCTAAAAACGGCAAGACAATCTTAGATGTCTTGACTGGTAGATTGACGTTTAAAGAGTAAATGGACACGGGCTAAAAGCTCGTTGTATCTTCATTTTGCCTAAAACGTGCTGAGGGCGTTAAAAGCTGCATGGTAGTTGATACGATTGAAAGGACAGGTTATGGCTAGGATTAAGAAAAAACTTGGCAATCAAAATCCTACTCAATCGGTAATTCTTCCATATACTAAAAAGAAATCATTGTCAAAAGAGGCGGTGGAGATTTATGAGCGGACGGGCTTGTCTTGCTACGCTTGGCAGGTCAATCTTTTACGGCCAATCATGGCGGTAGATAAGTCTGGCTTGTGGGTACATCAGAAGTTTGGCTACTCGATTCCTCGGCGAAATGGGAAGTCGGAAATCCTCTATATGCTGGAGCTATGGGGCTTGGAGCATGGGTTGAATATTCTTCATACGGCTCACCGTATCAGCACGTCGCATTCGTCTTTTGAGAAGGTCAAGCGTTATCTGGAAAAGATGGGCTATGTGGACGGGGAGGATTTTAATTCTATTCGTGCCAAAGGTCAAGAGCGCATTGAGCTTTACAAGTCTGGCGGTGTGGTGCAGTTCCGTACTAGGACTTCCAATGGGGGTCTTGGTGAGGGATTTGATTTGCTGATCATTGATGAGGCTCAGGAATACACGACTGAGCAGGAATCTGCCCTCAAGTACACCGTGACAGATAGTGACAATCCGATGACAGTCATGTGTGGTACTCCGCCAACGCCAGTCTCAAGCGGGACAGTTTTCACCAAATACCGTAGCGCTTGTTTATTTGGGAAATCCAAGTATTCGGGCTGGGCTGAGTGGTCCGTTGATACGGAAAGAGAGATTGACGATGTGGAGGCTTGGTATAATTCCAATCCTTCTATGGGCTACCACTTGAACGAACGGAAGATTGAGGCAGAGCTTGGCGAAGATAAGCTAGACCACAATGTTCAGCGTTTGGGGTATTGGCCACAGTACAATCAAAAGTCTGCTATCTCTGAAACGGAGTGGGAATCCTTGAAGGTTTCTCATCTTCCTGCTTTTTCTGGTCCGTTATTTGTCGGCATCAAGTATGGTCAAGACGGTACGAATGTCGCTATGAGCGTGGCAGTACGGACGGAGGAAGGGCAGGTCTTTGTAGAGGTGATTGATTGTCAATCGGTCAGAAATGGCAATCAGTGGATGATCCATTTCTTGAAGAAGGCAAAAGTCGCTCAGATTGTCGTAGACGGGGCGAGCGGTCAGAAGATTTTAGATGATGAGTTGAAGGATTTTCGCATTAAAAATGTGATTCTGCCAACGGTCAAGGAAATCATTGTCGCTAATAGCATGTGGGAACAGGGGATTTATCAAAAGACCTTGTGTCACGCTGGTCAGCCGTCTTTGTCGAAGGTAGCGACTAACTGCGATAAGCGCAATATTGGCTCCAATGGTGGCTTTGGTTATCGTTCTCATTTTGATGATATGGACATTAGTCTTATGGATAGTGCTTTGCTTGCGCACTGGGCTTGTATGACAACAAAGCCGAAGAAAAAGCAAAAAGTTAGTTATTAAGAGGGCGCTGTTAGGCGTTTTTTTAATGCTTGAAATTACCGAACGCACGGGAAATGCGGAGAAAGGAGACAGATATGTCTGAATTTAAAACGATTGAAACACAGGAAGAATTGGATCGTATTGTGGAAACACGCTTGGCGCGCCAAAAAGAGCGGTTTGCGGATTATGACCAATTGAAAGACCGTGTGAAGGAATTGGAAACGGAAAACGTGGGCTTGAAATCAGCTTTGGAGACTTCTAAGCAGGAATCGGCTTCATCTAGCAAGCAGATTGAGGAATTAGAGGGGAAGGTGGCAGGTTATGAAACAACGGCGCTACGGACTCGGATTGCTCTTCAAAATGGCTTGCCGTATGATTTGGCGGATCGCTTACAGGGAAGTGACGAGGCGGAATTGACAGCTGATGCGGAGCGGTTGGCTGGATTTTTGAAAACAACAGAACCAGTGCCACCGTTGAAGGATATTGAGCCAGCACCAACAGAAGGAAAAACGGGTTGGCATCAATTGCTTAATGGATTAAATAACAAAGGAGAATAACTATGTCAGATTCACTTAAACAAGGAACACTTTACACACCAGACCTCATTACCGATTTGATTTCAAAAGTGCAGGGTAGCTCTGTACTCGCTAAGTTAGCAAATCAGACACCGATTCCATTTGCAGGGGTTGAACAATTTGTTTTCAATCTGGAAGGCAATGCACAGATTGTTGGAGAAGGCGAGCAAAAAGGCGCTGGTAAGGCGACTATGGCAAGCAAGGTTATCAAACCGCTCAAATTTGTTTATCAGGCTCGTATTACAGATGAGTTCAAGAATGCGACAACAGAAAAACAAATTGCCTACATGCAAGCCTTCAATGATGGTTTTGCGAAGATTATTGCTCGTAGTTTTGACCTTGCAGCTCTACACGGACTTGAACCAAAGACCATGACAGATGCGTCATTTAAGGCTACCAACTCGTTTGATGGGGTCATTGATGGCAATGTCGTGACGTTTAGCGCTGACAAAATCGAAGACAATATTGAGTCTGCAGTTGCTGCTATCACTGCTAAAGGCGGTGAGGTGACAGGTTTAGCCCTTTCACCAACAGCGGGTCAAGCCTTGGCTAAAATCAAGGTGAATGGCGTGGCTCAGTATCCAGAATTCCGATTTGGTCAAAATCCAGATAGTTTCTATGGCATGAAGTCAGATGTCAATAAGAATCTTACGACTACTGGTGGTACTGCGAAGAAAGACCATGTGATTGTCGGGGATTTCCAAAATCGTTTCAAGTGGGGTTATGCTGAAAATATCCCACTTGAAATCATTGAGTACGGAGATCCAGACCAAACGGGTCGCGACTTGAAAGCCTATAATGAAATATGCTTGCGTACAGAGGTCTTTATCGGTTGGGGTATTCTTGATAAGGATTCATTTGCTCGTGTAGAGGAGGCATAGGATGAAATATCAAGACAAGAAGACGGGAGCTGTTGTTCTTTGTGATAGTATCTTGTCTGGGGATTGGGTTTTGGTGGACGAGAGTGAGAAGGTGGCTTCTCACTCGTCTTCTGACTTGACGGTTTCTGAGATGAAAGCTGTTTTGGAACAGTTGGGCATTGCTTACCACCCAAAGGCTAAGAAATCGGAAATCTTGGCCTTGTATGAAGAACATGCTGTGTAGAGATTGCCATTCTAGGGCGTTTTCAGCTGATTGGGTGACTAGTTATGCGCGAAAACGCCGTAGAATCAAGGTTTGAAAGGAGTTTTGATGGACATTTTTGCAACAAAAGATGACTTGGAGCTGATGTGGCGTTCTCTGAAATTCGATGAGGAGGAGAGGGCAGAAGCCTTGTTAAAGGTGGTTTCTGATTCGCTACGAGTTGAAGCTGAGAAAGTTGGGAAAGACTTGGACAAGATGGCAGAGGAGCGACCTTCGTATGCAACGGTCTTGAAATCTGTTACGGTGGACATTGTGGCTAGGACCTTGATGACTTCGACAGACCAAGAACCGATGACGCAAGTCGCAGAGAGTGCTATGGGGTATTCGTGGAGTGGTTCTTATCTAGTACCTGGTGGCGGTCTTTTTATCAAGGATTCAGAATTGAAGCGCCTTGGACTGAAAAAGCAGAGATATGGGGTGATTGACATCTATGGGACATCTTAAAGGAATACCTGTTGTTTTAATTGACAAGGTAGAGGCTGGTCGTGATCCATTTGGTAAAATCACTTATCAAGATAAGGAAGTTACGGTGGAAAATGTATTGGTTGCTCCGACTGATTCGGAGAATGTCATCAATCAGCTCAATCTGACTGGCAAGAAGGCTATCTATACGCTTGGTATTCCCAAAGGTGATCAGCATGATTGGGAGGACAAGGAAGTCCGCTTTTTCAATCAACGCTGGCGGACTTTTGGGATTCCGCTAGAAGGGATTGAAGCTATGATTCCCTTGTCTTGGAACAAGAAAGTGATGGTAGAGCGCTATGAGTAAGATGCGATTTGAGCTCAATCGTAAGGGAGTTGCTGACTTGATGAAATCGGCTGAGATGCAGACGGTTTTACAGCAGGAGGCAACAGCCATTCGAAACCGATGTGGTGATGGCTATGAGCAGGACATCTATGTCGGTAAAAATCGTGCGAATGCCATGGTTAGTGCTGAGAGTTTTAAAGCTCGGAAAGATAACTCGAAAAATAATACGTTACTAAAGGCGGTGCATTAAATGATTGAAGTTGTGATAAAAGACTATCTTGACGGTCATTTAGATGTACCGTCTTTTTTTGAACATGAAGGTAAGATGCCTTCAACATACGTCTTGATAGAGAAAACGAGTGGAAGAATGCAAAATCAGCTAAAATCAGCAACCTTTGCTTTTCAAAGCTATGCTCCGTCGATGTATGAAGCAGCGTTATTAAATGAACAGGTCAAAACGGCGGTAGACAGGCTCGTAGAGCTAGATACTATCAGCGGGGTTCATTTGAATAGCGATTATAACTTTACAGATACAGCCATGAAGGCTTATCGTTATCAGGCTGTTTTTGATATTAACTATTACTAGGAGGAAATCAAATGTCAAATGCAACAAATGTAACGGCTGCAAAGCCGAAAGTTGGTGGTGCGATTTATTCTGCACCACTCGGAACTAAATTGCCTACGAATGCAACAAGTAAGCTAGATGCAGCTTTTGTCGCTTTAGGCTATGTGTCAGAAGATGGCGCTACAAACTCAAATTCTCCTTCAAGCGAAAACATTAAGGCTTGGGGAGGGGATACGGTCAACTCTGTTCAGACAGAAAAAGAAGATACCTTTTCTTATACGTTGATTGAGGCATTGAATGTCGATGTGCTGAAAGAAGTGTATGGTAATGAGAATGTTTCTGGTGATTTATCAACTGGAATTACCATTACAGCCAACTCAAAAGAATTGAAGGAACACTGTATCATCATTGAAATGCTTTTGAAGGGCGGAGCCATGAAACGGATCGTGCTACCGTGTGCAAAGGTTTCTGAAGTAGGTGAAATCAGCTATAAAGATGGTGAAAATGTCGGCTATGAAATAACAATACAGGCTTTGCCGGACGAACATGAAAACACTCACTATGAGTATATTCAAGCGGCTAAACCAACGGTGGGAGGATAAGCATGTTAAAAGGAACAACGGAATCAGGATTTTCATTTGAAATTAGTGAAGAGCGCTTGGATAACTATGAATTGTTAGAAGCAATGGCAGAGGTGGACGATAATCCTCTGCTTTATTCTAAAGTTGTCAAATTGCTACTGGGTGATGAACAGGCTAAAAAGCTGAAGGAGCATTTGCGCAATGAGAATGGGTTTATCCCAAACGCTTTGATTGGTAACGAGATTAGAGATATTTTCGAGTCGGTCAAAGAATTAAAAAACTCTTAGTCCTCATCAAGATGATTCAGACTGATGAAGAGGCGTTGATTTGTGACTTGGCTGAAACGTATCATATAGTGGATTATCAAGCATTGCCCGCTAGTAAGGTGGCTATTCTAGCGGGTGGTTTACGAGATGATTCAAGAATTAAGATGATTCTTTCTCATCAAGAGATTGCTTTTGATACGTTGGTCTTAGCTGGAATCTTAGACCGATTAAGTCTGTTGTACTGGGCACAGACGAAAGATGGTCAAAAAGGGGCAAATCCGCCGGTTTCTATTGTGAACAAACTGCTCCACAAGGAAGTTGAGAGACAAGAATTGGTCTTTTCATCTGGTGAGGATTTTGAAAAAGCGAAACGGGCACTACTAGAAAAGATAGGGGGTGAGAGTCGATGGCAACTGAATTAGGCAAGGCATACGTGCAGATTGTACCTTCGGCTAAAGGTATTAGCGGAGCTATCCAAAATGTTATGGGTCCAGAAGCTGAATCGGCAGGTAAAAGTGCAGGGCTGAGCTTTGGTTCTACTCTTGTGAAAGCAGTTGGCGGAATTGTGGCAGCCGCAGGGATTGGGAAGCTCTTTTCTGCTAGCTTGATGGAAGGGGCAGACCTCCAGCAATCTATCGGTGGTGTTGAAACATTATTTAAAACTAGTGCTGATACTGTCAAACAGTATGCGAACGAAGCCTATAGAACTACTGGGCTGTCTGCGAATGCCTACATGGAAAGCGTTACGGGTTTTAGCGCTAGCCTGTTGCAATCACTGGGCGGAGATACGGCAAAATCTGCAGAAGTGGCCCACATGGCTATGGTCGATATGTCTGATAACGCCAACAAAATGGGGACTGATATGGGGCTCATCCAAAACGCTTATCAGGGATTTGCCAAGCAGAATTACACGATGCTGGATAATTTGAAGCTTGGTTATGGCGGGACAAAGTCTGAAATGGAACGGTTGCTGGCTGATGCGGAAAAGCTGACCGGTGTTAAGTATGACATCAACAATCTCTCAGATGTGTATTCTGCAATCCATGCCATTCAAGGGAAATTAGATATTACTGGAACAACCGCAAAAGAAGCCTCAACAACTTTTAGTGGCTCATTTGAATCCATGAAGTCTGCTGCTCAAAATGTTCTAGGCAATCTCTCTTTGGGTGCGGATATTGAGCCGTCATTAGTGGCACTGGCTCAAACGACTTCTACCTTTCTTTTTAGTAATTTCTTTCCGATGGTGGGAAATATTTTAAAGGGTTTACCACAGGCTTTTGCGGTTGTTTTTGAAACTGCGGGGCCTATTTTATTGTCTGGTGGTCAGCAAATGCTAGAGCAATTGGGGATTGGTTTTGACAGTGGAATGGCTGGTTTTGGCTCAAAAGTCATGACGACCATTCAACCTGTCATTCAAGGTTTTCAAACTGCTTTTGGGCAATTACCTGGTCTGTTTCAAACGATTGCTAGTTCTGTGGCACCAGTTATTGAAACCATTGCAAATGGCTTTACTCAGTTAGATTTTAGTGGGATTCAAGATTTGATATCTGCTATTATCCCCGCCTTAGAAGCGGGCTTTAGTCGGTTTATGTCGATTGCTGGTCCTGCGATTGATAGTGTGGTTCAATCCTTTGTTGGTTTGTGGAATGCGGCGCAACCATTGATTTCTATACTGGCTGATGCCTTGATGCCAGCTTTTGAAATTCTAGGGTCTTTCCTTGGAGGGGTATTTCAAGGGATTATGATAGGGATTTCAGGTCTGTTTGACGGATTAAAGATTGCGATTGACTTTTTAACGCCAGTTATAGCATTTCTAGTTGATGGTTTGAAGCAATTTGAGCCAGTCTTCAGCATGATTGCTCAGTGGGTCGGCGTTGCCATTGGATTGTTTACTAATTTAGGTTCTATCGGAGAAGGAATGGGTAATATTCTCAAGAATGCATGGTCTAACATTCAATCAGCTGTTCAGACCGCTGGAAATCTTATCAGCACGGCCATCGAGTATATCAAGTTGGCTTTTAGTGGCGCTGGAAACGCTGTAGGTGTTTTGAAAAACATCTTCTCGCTTGCATGGATGGCGATACAAGATGTCGTCAATGTTGCAAAAGGAATTATTGAAGGTGCAATTTCAACCGTTAAGGCTGCCTTCAGCAGTTTCGGTGGCATTGTGTCTAGCGTTGGTGGGAGTGTGACGGGGATTGTCAATAATATCATCTCAACAATCAAAGGACTTGCAAATATTGATATTTCTGGTGCTGGTGCAGCGATTATGAATGGCTTTTTAGGTGGTTTGAAATCTGCTTGGGGAGCTGTGACAGACTTTGTCGGCGGTATTGCAGGCTGGATTGCTGAACATAAGGGGCCGATTTCCTACGATAAGCGGTTGCTGATTCCTGCTGGTAAAGCGATTATGGGTGGACTGAATCAGGGGTTAGTTGCTAACTTTAGAGAGGTTCAATCTACTGTCAGCGGAATGGCTGGAGCTTTGGTGGATTCTTTTGGAGACGATGGGCTAGAAGCTAGTCTGACTAGTGATGTTCGTCAAAGTTTAACTAATGACAACCTGTTAAAAAATTCTATGGGTGTTTCTACTCAATCAGGTCTTTTAGACCGTCTAGCGAGTGTGGAGACGTTACTGCAAGGGATTTTGGACAAGGATTTGTCTGTGTACTTGGATGGTGAAAAGATTGGTCAGAGTACTTATCGTACTCATGGACAAATTATGGCAAGGGAGGGAATGTAGATGTATATGATTATCAATGGTTTCAATACTTCTGACATTCCTTATTGTCAGTTAATTGATGCTGGAGAGGTTGAAAGCGCAGCGCCTCGTGTGGCTGAATCTACAACGATATATGGCGCAAATGGGAAGGTCACTATCTGGGATGGCGCTTATGATAACTATGAAAGAACATTGACTTTTCTCGTTAAAACGTTGGAGGATGTACAACGATTAGTCGAGGTCTTTCGTAGCGAAAAGAATGAAGTAGAATTTTGGTACCAGTTAGGCAGTTTGTTTTATGCTGATTTTAAATCAAGCAAATATAAACCGTATGGAATGCACCATTGGACGGTTGACATTACGCTTGATATGTATCCTTTCCGCTATATGAAGAATGTAGAGGATGTGGTGTTAGCAAGCAGTGGCTCTGTTGTCAACAAGGGGACAGTATATGCGGAGCCAATCATTATCATAGAAGGACAAGGCGATGTTAGTTTGACCATTGGCCAACAAACCATGCGCTTGATCTTAAACGGAAAGGCGACAATTGATTGCCGTCATCGGGAGCAGAAGATTTTAAATAAGGATGGACAAATCCAAAATACCATCCGAAAACGTGGTCCGTTCTTTGAAATCGCAACTGGTCGCTCTGGGGTGACGACAAGTGGCAGTGTGTCGAAAATAACCATAAAGGGAAATTGGAGGTATAGGGTTTGATTTATCTAAAAGAGGGGAATATCCCTTTGAATCTTGCTTGGGACGATGATATTGTCCAAGAAGCAAACAGCACCTACCAGCTTTCTTTTAAGTTTCCAGTGACGGATGAGAAGTGGTCTTTGTTAACAACAGAGACCTTTCTTTTGGCGGATGATTTGCATGGAGAGCAGGAGTTTTTTATCTTTGATGTGGTCAAAGAAAATGGCTATGTGCAGATTTATGCAAATCAAGTATTTACGCTATTAAATTATTACACTATGTCAAGCATAAACGTAGATAGAGTTGTAGGTCAGATGGTGATGAATGCTCTTGCTGGCTCTATCGTTCGTAGCCATCCGTTTTCATTTTCTTCTGACATTATGGGACGTCATACGCTGAATGTGGCTGATAAGTCTGTGATGGATGTACTCGCTAAAGATAAGCACTCTATCCTTGGTCAATGGGGTGGTGACCTTGTCCGTGATAAGTATGATGTGCAATTATTGCAAAATGGAGGGACTGAAAACGAGTCCCTTTTCATGTATAAGAAAAATCTAAGCAAGTACCATGAGAGTAAGTCAGTCAAGAGCTTACGGACAAGGATTCATTTTCGAAAGAAACTCACTTCTCAAGAAAGCAAGAAGGAGCAGGTCATTCGAGTTACTGTAGATAGCCCACTGATAAATAAATATAGTCAGATTTACGAAGCAACCATGGAGGTCAACGACGAATCGGTAAAAGATGTTGCAAGTTTGAAAGAATACGGCAGGCGCTACTTTGCTAGTAATTTGTGTGACCTTGTAGAGGATAGTTTAGAACTTGAGGTGAAAGGTAAGTCGGATGTCCCCGTCAAGCTGTTTGATACGGTCAGCGTATATCATGAGCAATTTGATACTGATATTCGGATAAAGATTTCTAAATATCATTTCTCGCCCATGTCCAAAAAATTGAAATCAATCGGATTTGGTAAAGTGTTCCAATCCATAGGAAGTACACTTAGTGGAATGGTCAACGACGCTGTGTCAGAATCTACCTCAGCCTTGCTTTCGGACTTCGATGTCCGTTTAGCGAAAGAAATCGAAAATGCCAATCGTGCTTTCGATGCGAAATTTGACAAAGAGAAAGAAGCAATTGAAGACAGTATCGAACAAGCCAAAGCCAAGGCTGAACAAGGCTATGCTCAGCTAGCCGATGATTTCGACATAGCGCTCACTGACCAACGTAATGAAGCAATAATTGAGAGGCAATCGTTATTAGAAAGCATAGAGGAAACACGTCAGAAGCTTCAAAATATCCGTGTCGGAAGTCGTAACTACATACGTGATTATAGCTTCAAAGCGGGTTTTGACAGAATCTTGAAGAATCATGGGGATTGGCGCTTTGAACGCATTACGGATAGTCGTATTCCTGGTGGATATGCGGTAAAGGCAACTTATCACGGCGCAGAAAAGAATTCGGGCATTTCTTTGGGTCTTATCAATTTGACAACGAGCGAATGGTTAGGTCGTGAAGTGACGTTTAGTGTCTATGTTAAGGCGAACCGAAATCGCAAATTAACAAACTTTGGGCACGAGACAGGTGGTCTTTTTGGCGAAAAAGATATTACAACGGAGTGGCAACGATTCAGTAAGAGTTTTGTTGTAACGTTACATCCAAGTAATAGCAGTTGGACAGGTGTTGCGTTATATGATGAAAGTGAAGACAAGTTTTCAAATGGCGACGAATTGTACTTTGCAGTCCCTCAACTAGAAGATGGAACTGTCGCTACTACTCCAAAACCTGCACCAGAAGACAACGAGGTCAGTCTTGCGTCGGTTGAACAACGCATAGATAGTATATCTGCTAGCGTTTCTTCGTTGGATTTAGATGGTGTTCTGAAAAAATCTGAGGTTCTGATTGAAGATGGACGTGTTCAAATAGGTACTGGAAAGGTCCTAGACGGAAACGCAGTCGCAAGTCTTTTGACAGTTCAACCAGAAGCAATTCGGGCGGTGACAGATAAGATAGTTATTACCTCAAAACAATACAATCTTGTAAGCGATGAATACAAGAATGTTTGCAGGCGTGTGACCCAAAGTGGTTATGTGATGGACATTCCTTTGGCGATTAATGAGAGAGAGTTTTCGATTACAGGAGAGGCTATGCGTGTATCAGGAAGTGGTAGTCTGCAATTTTACTGCGTGGTATTTTATGGCGATGGAAGCAGGGTGGGAACGGGCTATACATCTAGTCTTATGAACACGACCAAGGCGCCTTTTAGCTTAACTTCCAAATTTACTACAACTAGCGGTAAAAGCGTGTCTGGTATCAGATTTTATATGAACGTCTCATCTTCTGATGTGTGGGAGGTGTGTAACCTATCCATTATGCCGAAAATTGGTGCAGAGCTAATCGTTGACGGGTCTATCACAGCTGATAAACTAAACGCAAATAGCGTGCGAGCAGGTATCCTGACCGCAAACTCTATCACGTCAAACATGATTGCTTCAGAGGCAATCACGGGTGATAAGCTGAAGGTAGATACCGCACTAATCAATAAACTTACAACAAATGATGCACTGATTCGAAATTTGACTGCTAAATCAGCGTTTATTACAGCGATTCAAGCGATTGACTTGAGTGCGTCACGAATTAAGAGCGGAGTCTTGCAAGCACGAAACGGTGCGATGAGGATTGACCTTGATAACGCTGGAATTTCATTTAAAGAAAAAGCAACACTTAAGTTTGAATCAACCGGCAATATCTTTTACAGAGAGAAAAAACATCCAAAGGGGCATAATACCATTGGAGCCCTCATGTTTAAGGATAGTCGAGGCGGAGGTGTTCTGACGGCCTTAGGCAATACCTCTCATCAGTCTGTCGAAGCTATGCGAAATACACAAGGGGAAGGTGGATGGACAGGTGATTTTGCGGGTGTCAGAGTCATTCGTGATGATAGAAACACACAATGGGACCGTGTCGACATCATCGCAGATAGGATTATCATGGCTCACTCTACTAATTTCCAAGATAAACACAATAGCGGATTTTATTTCTATCCTACGGCAGTCAACGGCTGGTGGAATTTGGGGAGAATTTTACAACTTATTAGCAATAAGTTTGAACAACACGGATGGGGAGGAATTGGAAATATCTACAGCTTAACTTATAAAGAAGAAACTAATCCAACTCAATTCACGTAAGCGAAGGAGAAACACATGAACGAGTACTTATATACACACATGATTGCGGACTTGTCTGATCAAGTTAAGAATAAGACGTTGGAATCTGCGGAGTATCGTGCACGTCTAGCGCAGGTAACAGAAGAAAAGGCGCAGGTTGTGCAGGATTTGGCATTTGTCCAAAAAGTTTTAGACTCGGACAAGGACTTGAAAGAGCTCTTTGATGAGCAGACTAAGAAACTAGAAGAGGAGGTAGCACATGGCGCTTAGGGTTTATTCATCGGCTTCTTACAATCCAACGACAGGCAAAACACTTGTCGGGATAAAAGAAAGTGATGACAGAGAGACCGTTTTATTCAATGCAACTCTGGATGGTGACCACACAAACGATTCAGACGCAGATTTGATTAAGCTAGCGCTTGATTGGTTCACGCTTCGGTATGTTAAAGCCTTCTCAGACCAGCTCTTAAATGACAAGGTCAATGAAGCGACAAAGGCTGCCAAGGCTTCTCAGGAAGCAGCGGATGAGGCGAAGGCTTCGACTGAGGAAATCAGACAGGCAACGGAGCAGGTCAAGGCGATGGTTCGTACGGTGTCCTTGACCCTTAATGAAGCGTTAGGTATGCTTTTTGAGGACAAAGACAGTGAAGAAGAGATGTCTGATGACGATGAAGAATCGGAAGATACCGCAGAAACAGAGGTAGTTTCAGATGATGAACATGAAACAACTATTGAAAACAATTAAAACGATAACAGAAAGAGGGACAATTATGATGGTTAATTTTTACGCGATGGAAATTTTAGAAGGCTGGATTACAATCGAACAAGTGCCAAAACGCTTTCGTAAGCGGGTGCAGGAGTTGGTGAAGTTGGCTGAAACTGGATTAGATAAAGAGTAGTCGCAAGGCTACTCTTTAAGGGAAGGAGACACTATGCCAGAAAGTATCAAAGCAGAGTTTTTGCTTTGGCTTGTTGGAACAGCTATTCCTTGTATTAGTATGTACATTACAAATAAAGGCAAAATCAAGGAAGCGGAACATCGTATGACTGTCCTTGAAATGAAAGTGGAGCAAGCCGAATCAAAAGCTGCGCATAATGCGACACGTCTTGACGGACACGATGAGCAATATCGCGCTATGTATGCGATTGTGGAACAGGTCAAGCACTTATCTACAACGCTCGAAGAAGTCAAGCATGATGTCAAGAGTTTAACACGAAAGGAGTAACATACACATGATTAACTGGAAAGTACGCTTACGCAATCCACGTTTTTGGGTTGCTTTATTATCAGCCGTGGCGCTACTGGCGCAACAGATAGGCTTGAATGTGTTCCCTGAAAACTGGAAAGAAGTTTTAAATACTGTCTTGACAGTTCTTGCGATTGTGGGGATTGTAGAAGACCCTACAACAGCAGGTCTATCTGACAGCGAGCGGGCTATGAACTATGAAGAACCAAAATAAGTAAAGGAGACATAGCATGAGAGCGATAAAACGCTTATTGTTAATGATGATGTTATTACCTATGGGTTATATCGCTTTCGTGCTTAGCCCGTTTATAGAATTATTTTATAAGGAGGGAAATAGATGACAGTAAATACTGAGACGGCAATTGCCTGGTTCGAGGCTAGAAAAGGTAAAGTAAGTTACTCCATGGACTATCGTGATGGTCCGAACAGCTACGATTGCTCAAGTTCTGTTTATTATGCTTTGATGTCAGCTGGCGCTATTTCGGCTGGTTGGGCAGTTAATACTGAGTATGAGCATGACTGGCTCATTAAGAATGGTTATACACTCATTGCAGAAAATCAAGACTGGGGTGCAAAGCGTGGAGATGTCTTTATTTGGGGACGCCGTGGTCAGTCTAGCGGTGCAGGTGGGCATACTGGCATTTTCATTGACTCGGATAACATCATTCATTGTAATTGGGGCAGAAGAGGTATTAGTGTTGATCATTATGACACAGTAGCAGCCGCTAGTTGCTATATGTATTGTTATGTTTATCGTTTGACAAATCAAATCAGCACAACCGCTGGAAAAAGCCTTGACACCCTTGTTCAGGAAACCCTTGCAGGTAAGTATGGAAATGGCGAGGAGCGCAAAAAAGCGCTTGGTAATCAATACGAGGCTGTTATGGCAGTCATCAATGGCAAAGCTACGACAGTTAAAAAGACGATTGACCAGATGGCGCAAGAAGTAATTGCAGGTAAGTATGGAAACGGCGAGGAGCGAAAAAAATTGCTAGGTTCTGATTATGACGCAGTTCAAAAACGAGTGACGGAAATTTTACAAGGCTCTACATCGTCACCCGTTTCGAAACCGACAAAAGAAGCTGGCGATTTGTCCTTTAATGGTGCTATCTTGAAAAAAGCAGTACTGGACAAGATTTTGGAAAACTGCAAAAAGCACAATATCCTACCAAGCTACGCCCTAACCATTCTTCATTTTGAGGGCTTATGGGGCACCTCTGCGGTTGGTCGAACAGACAACAATTGGGGCGGTATGACCATGACATCAAACGATGAGCGCATTACTCGTCCAAGCGGTGTCACAGTCACCCGAGGTCTGGCCAGACCGTCAAATGAGGGTGGCTACTATATGCACTATGCGACAGTAGACGACTTTTTGACGGACTGGTTCTATTTGTTGCGAGCTGGTGGCTCTTACAAAGTTAGCAGTGCAAAGACATTTAGCGAAGCAGTCAAAGGCATGTTCAAAGTTGGGGGTGCAGTCTATGACTATGCGGCTACAGGGTATGAAAATTACCTGGTAGGTGCTTCTAGTCGCTTGAAAGCAATTGAAGCTGAAAATGGTAGTTTGACTAAGTATGACCTAATTCCCGACACGCCAAGCAATTTACAGCCCGACAAAATAGACGTTGCGCTTGACGGTATCGAAGTATCTATCAATGGTGTGAAATATACGCTTAATAAGAAGCCGATATAAAACAAGCAACCCCGCTCAGAGGAATCTGGGCGGGACTTTTTTGTTGTGTAAAAAATAAATTCGTCCGAAATTCGTCCGAAATAATTTCTATATTTATCCGTATTTATCCAAATTAAAAATCAAAAAAGCCCGATTTTATGGGCTTTTAACTTGGTTAAATCCTGATAAAACAGGTATAAAAAGGCGGTAGACGGATTTGAACCGACGATCAAGCTTTTGCAGAGCCGTGCCTTACCACTTGGCTATACCGCCATAACAAATAACATTCTACCGAAAAAAAGCCGATTGGTCAAGTGGGAAATGGTCTATATTTGCATTTATTCTCATTAGAAGCAACAAATCCCTTGCCAAATCTTGTGAAATTTGGTAAGATAATAGAGTTGCAAAAAGCAATAAATACTCATCTCAAATCCATTGTGGGCCTGTTGCCGAAGGGTTGGTCTGCAAGCTGACGTTTGAGAGAGGAGAATAAACAAAAAGGAGACATTACTCATGGCAGTAATTTCAATGAAACAACTTCTTGAGGCTGGTGTTCACTTTGGTCACCAAACTCGTCGCTGGAACCCTAAGATGGCAAAATACATCTTTACAGAGCGTAACGGTATCCACGTTATCGACCTTCAACAAACTGTAAAATTGGCTGATCAAGCATACGACTTTATCCGTGATGCAGCAGCAAACGATGCAGTTATCTTGTTCGTTGGTACGAAAAAACAAGCTGCAGAAGCAGTGAAAGACGAAGCTATCCGTTCTGGTCAATACTTCATCAACCACCGTTGGTTGGGTGGAACTCTTACAAACTGGGGAACAATCCAAAAGCGTATCGCTCGTTTGAAAGAAATCAACCGTATGGAAGAAGAAGGAACATTTGACGTTCTTCCTAAGAAAGAAGTAGCATTGTTGAACAAACAACGTGCTCGTCTTGAAAAATTCTTGGGTGGTATTGCAGATATGCCACGTATTCCAGACGTAATGTTTGTTGTTGACCCACATAAAGAGCAAATCGCTGTGAAAGAAGCGAAAAAATTGGGTATCCCAGTTGTTGCGATGGTTGACACAAACACAGATCCAGATGATATCGATGTTATCATCCCAGCAAACGATGATGCAATCCGCGCTGTTAAATTGATCACTGCAAAAATGGCTGACGCAATCATCGAAGGCCGTCAAGGTGAAGATAGCGTTGAATCAGTAGAAGCAGAATTGGCAGCTACTGAAACAGAAGCAGCATCTATCGAAGAAATTGTTGAAGTTGTAGAAGGCGACAACAACTAATTAATCGTAAAACATCCTAAGGGGCGGGGCTCAGCCCTCCCCTTTTTTCTCAATATATTAAAGTAAGATAGGAGATCTAATAATGGCAGAAATTACAGCTAAGCTTGTAAAAGAATTGCGTGAAAAATCTGGTGCTGGTGTCATGGACGCGAAGAAAGCCCTTGTTGAAGTAGATGGTGACATCGAAAAAGCAATTGAGTTGCTTCGTGAAAAAGGAATGGCAAAAGCAGCTAAGAAAGCTGATCGTGTAGCAGCAGAAGGTTTGACTGGTGTTTACGTGGATGGAAATGTAGCAGCAGTTGTTGAGGTCAACGCTGAAACTGACTTCGTTGCGAAAAACGCTCAATTCGTTGAATTGGTAAACGAAACAGCAAAAGTAATCGCAGCAGGTAAACCAGCTAACAACGAAGAAGCACTTGCTCTTACAATGCCTTCAGGTGAAACACTAGAAGCAGCTTATGTAAATGCAACTGCGACTATCGGAGAAAAAATCTCATTCCGTCGCTTTGCCTTGATTGAAAAAACAGATGCACAAGCATTTGGTGCTTACCAACATAATGGCGGACGTATCGGTGTTATTTCTGTCATCGAAGGTGGCGACGAAACACTTGCAAAACAAGTATCAATGCACATCGCTGCGATGAAACCAACTGTTCTTTCATACAAAGAATTGGATGAGCAATTCGTGAAAGATGAATTGGCACAATTGAACCACAAAATTGAACAAGACAACGAAAGCCGTGCAATGGTTGGTAAACCAGCTCTTCCATTCTTGAAATATGGCTCAAAAGCACAATTGTCTGACGATGTGATTGCACAAGCAGAAGAAGACATCAAAGCAGAATTGGCTGCTGAAGGCAAACCAGAAAAAATCTGGGATAAAATCCTTCCAGGTAAAATGGATCGCTTCATGCTTGACAACACAAAAGTTGACCAAGCTTACACCCTTCTTGCACAAGTCTACATCATGGATGACAGCAAGACAGTTGAAGCTTACCTTAACTCAGTAAACGCTAGCGTTGCAACATTTGCTCGTTTCGAAGTGGGTGAAGGAATTGAAAAAGCAGCAAACGACTTTGAATCAGAAGTTGCTGCAACAATGGCTGCGGCTCTTGGTAAATAAGAATTAGAACTAAAAAAGAGAGGAACAAGCGTTCTTCTCTTTTTGTGTGGGTTGGAAATATCCAGATGACTCATCATACCTTCTTAGGCTGTTAAGAAATCGTGGATTTCTTCTTCGGTCATGGAGCTGTCACAGCGGACTTGTACGCCCGCTGGACCTGTGTATAGGAGGGCAGGAACGGTGACTGCCTGGTATTGGGAACGCAGTGCCTGTAGTGTAGGGTCTGGATTGCTACTATCCACAAAATATACTGTTAATCCAGTTGCTTGTGCAACCTTGTGGAGTTTTGGCACAAAACGCTGACAATATGGGCAGGTAGCACGTCCTAGAAAGAGAATGGCCTCTTCTTGTGTCAGCAGGCGCTCCGCTTCTTCTACTGAAATAGTTGTAAAATCTTGTACGAGTTCTTGAAATGAATTGGTAAACATAGTAATTCCTTTCCTCTTGTTATTATAGGAAAATCTAGTAAGAAAGGCAAGAAATTCTGTTTGGCATTTCAATCTGATAATGGAAATGCCATAAAATTATATAGAAAACAAGCACGTATGGGGAAGAGGCAGCGTGGCTTTTTACTTACTATAATAGCAAATCCCTATTGCTTTTGCTTTTCAAAGTTAGGGATTTAGGGTATAATAGTCAAAGATAGTCAGAGAAAGAGGTGGAGTCTATGGCGATGAAAAATACATCTGATTATATTGAAGAGCATATCAAGGCGATTTTAGAGCAGGTAAGTGTGGCAGAATTGCGCAGGAGTGAGTTGGCCAGCCGATTTGAGGTAGTGCCGAGCCAGATTAACTATGTGATTAAGACGCGATTTACAGCCAGCCGTGGCTATATTGTTGAAAGTAAGCGTGGGGGTGGAGGTTATATCCGCATCGGTCGAATTACCTTTTCGGATAAGCATGAATTGGTCCACGATTTGTTGCACAATATGGGGACAGAATTGTCTAGTGCGGTATTTGCGGATATCTTGCAACTCTTATTTGATGAGCAGTTGATGACAGAACGTGAAGGCAATTTAGTCTTATCAGCTGGTAGCGATGCGGTGTTAGGAAACGATGCAAGTGCCATTCGGGCGCGGATGATGCGACAGATTTTACGACGATTGGATAGGAAAGAGGACTAGGATGAAATTTTCAAATGGACTACAGCGTGCTTATGAAGATGCCCAGCTAATCGGGCAACGGTATATGTGCGATTACTTAGAGACGTGGCATCTGTTGCTGGCTTTTGTTATCAATCCTGACACAATTGCAGGAGCTGTTTTGGCAGATTATCCTGCTGATGTTACGGATTATGAACAAGCGACTTATATGGTGACCGAGCGTGTCTACCGTGAGGAACTAGAGGATTTCACCCTTTTACAGAGTTCAAAGCGACTTGACGAAGCAGCTCGTTTTGC